>NZ_NEIU01000012.1:0-209751 GCF_002113595.1 Pseudomonas sp. B3(2017) | reverse complement strand
GGTTGAGGGCTTCGCGGCCGGTGAAGCTGAGCACCTGGAAGTCCGCGTTGGCGCCTTCGAGGGTGAGGGTGATGTGCGTAGCGTTGGCGTCCAGCATGCTTGAATCCGTTCCTTGGAATAGCAGCACTGAGGGTGCATGAAAGCCCGGATGCTATCAAAAAAACGATGAAACGGGCTTGCGTCATTGAACGCCTTTGCGCGCCTGCGTCAGGGTCGGTCAAGGCGCGCCGAACAGCATCGTCCAGTACACCCCTTGATCGCTGCGCACATCGCTGGCGAACCCGGCGCCGACCTGGGTGAACATCGGGTTCATCAGGTTGGCGCAGTGGCCGGGGCTGGCGAGCCAGCCGGCCATGGCCTTGCCCGGCGAGCCTTGGCCGGCGGCGATGTTTTCGCCGATCTGCCGTCCGCGGTAGCCGGCGGCGCGGGCGCGGTCGGAGGGCATGTCGCCGTCGGGGTCGCGGTGGGCGAAGTAGTTGCCGTAGGCCATGGCCTTGCTGTGCCCTTGGGCGGCGGCGCCTAAGGCCGGGTTCCAGCTCAAGGGGCGGGCGGCGGCGAACCGCTGGCGCCCGCACATCCGCGGGCGGGCGCGGGCCGCGTTGACCTCGGCCAGCAGGGCCTTGCCGACGCTGCGGTTGTCGCCCACCCGGCTGTCGAGCACCGGCCGCGCCAGCACCACTTGCCATTCGTTGCGGGCGCGGCTGATGCCGATGTCGGCGTACTGGGCGTCGAGCAGGGCGCCGCAGTGGTCGTCCTGCAATTGGTCGAACGCCTCGTCGGCGTCTTCGGCCCCGACGATCCGGATGCTGCGCACCGACACCGCCGCGTACCCTTGACCCTTCAGGCGCTCGCGCAACCCGCCGCCATAACCGTAGCCGATGGGCAGGGCCAGATCCTGCTTGAGCGCCAGCGGCGCCAGGCGTTGCGTCGGGCGGCGGTCGCATCGTTGGGGGTGGGCGCGCAAGTCGTTGATGGCGGTTGCCAATTGTCGTTCCGCACCGGCATGGGCGGGGGCGGCAAGCAGCGGCGAGAGGAATAGCAGGCACAGCGGAACGAAGCGGGACGGACGAACGGCGTGGCGCATGGAAGGGGCGGCTCTTAAGGGGGACGGCGCTTTAGTGAAATGAACCGCGAAAGGCGGCGCGGGTAGGACTGGGCTTTTGAGGCTTGGTTCACGGGGCGGCGGTGAGAATCGCGGCGGGCCGACGAAGTGTCTGGGACGGGCGTTCCTGTAGGCCGTTGCGGTGTTTTCTCTGGCACTGGGATCCTGCGGGCCACCGGGATCCCTTGTGGGAGCCAGCCTGCTGGCGATGGCGACCGTTCAGGCGCCGCAGGGTGTAGCCAAGACAGTTGCTCCCACAGGTTCTGTGTCGATTCCCCGAATCCTGTGGAAGCAACGCCACCGTCACCGCCCGGCAACACTCAGCGGTTCAGCGCCTCGCCCATCCATTCCAGGTACTCCGGCCGCTCGGCAATCGAGTTGTGCCCTGCAGGCGCGATCACCCTGAGCGTCGCCACGCCCTCGGGAAAGCTGCGCAGCAGCCGCTCGGTGCTGGCGCGGGGAATCACCTCGTCGTCGCTCGCCGCCAGCAGCAGTGTCGGTACCTGGATGTGCGCTGCGTAGCGGCCGGACTCGAAACGGTCCTTGAGCAGCCACTTGACCGGCGCCCACGGGTACTGGCGGGCGGCGAGTTCCTCAAGGTTGTTGTAGGGCGTGACCAGGATCAAACGCTGCACGGGCCGCTGGCTGGCCAGCCGGACGGCGACGCCGGAACCGAGGCTGCGCCCGATCAGCGCGATCCGGGGATGGCTGGCGTACACCCGGTCGAACAGCGCCAGGGCATCCCGGGCAATGGCTTCTTCGGACGGGGAACCGCCGCTGCCGCCAAAACCCCGGTAGTGCAGCAGATACACGGCCTGACCGGGAAAGGCCCGGGCAAGCGCCGACAGGCTGAGCGAAACGTCCTCGGCATTGCCGCCGAAGTAGATCAGCGCCTTGGGGCCGGGGTGTTCCCGGACGCTCACACGGATGTCGGCGTCCGGCGTGGACAGCGTCAGCCGCGTATCCGGCGAATCCACCGCCGCAGGCTGGGGGAAATAGATCAGCGCGCGCTGGAACACGAACAGCGCCGCGCACAGGATCAGGTACGCGGCGACGGCCAAGGCGACGAGTGACATCAGGGTTCGTGACATTCGGCTAACTTTAACGGGGCGCGCAGGCGGGTTGTCGCAGTGTAGCCCAGCGAACCCTCGCCCCAGCGCCTCGCTCAGTGCCGCAGGAGGCCAGACCATGCAGACCCGCGCCATCCCCTCGACCTGCGAAGCGCTGCCGACGGTAGGGCTGGGTACCTACCGCGCCTTCGACGCTGCGCCGGGCGATCCGCTGCACCGGCCCTTGCCGGCGGTGCTCGGCGAGCTGTTCAGCAAGGGCGCGACGGTCATCGACAGCTCGCCCATGTACGGCCGCGCCGAAGAGACCGTCGGCGGGCTGCTGTCGATCCACGAACCGCGCTCGCCGGCCTTTCTGGCCACCAAGGTCTGGACTCGCGGCCGAGAAGAGGGCATCGCGCAGATGGAGCGCTCCTTGCGTCTGCTGCGCACCGACTGCGTCGACCTGATGCAGATCCACAACCTGCTGGACTGGCAGACCCACCTGCCGACCTTGCGCGACTGGAAGGCCCGGGGGCGCATCCGCTACATCGGCATCACCCATTACACGCCGTCGGCCCATGACGAGGTTGAAGCGGTGTTGAGGGCCGAACAGGTGGACTTCCTGCAGATCAACTACGCCCTCGACGACCGCGCCGTGGAAAAACGCATCCTGCCGTTGTGCCGCGAGCGCGGGGTGGCGGTGATCTGCAACCGGCCGTTCGGCGGCGGCGCGCTGCTGGAGCGGCTGCGGGGCCGACCGCTGCCGGGCTGGGCTTCGCAGGTGCAGGTCACGAGTTGGCCGCAGCTGCTGCTCAAGTTTCTGCTGGCCCACTCGGCGGTCACCTGCGTGATTCCCGGCACCGGCAACCCGCGCAGCATGGCCGACAACGCCGGCGCCGGGTTCGGGCTGACGCTGACCGACGCGCAGCGCCAGCAATTGATCGCGCTGGTGGGCTGAGAACGGCACGAGACGACAGACGGTGGCGGGCACCCGCTGAATCATCGGCGGTTTGTCCGGTCGTATCTGCGGCGGCGCGCACCGGGCCAAAAGGCGAGGGCAGCGCCGGCCGTTTCCGTCGTCTTGACCCTGGTTTTGGGAAGCCCTGAATGAAGCCTGCAACAACCTTGCTGCTGACCGTTTCCGCCGCCGTCCTGCTGGGCGGCTGTGTCGCGGATTTTGATGATGACTACCGCCATGGCGGGTATTACGACCGCGACCGTGGCCGCTACTACGACCACGACCGGCGCTGGGATGACCGCGACGACCGGCGCGAGTGGCGTCGCCATCACCGCGACCGCGACGACAACGACGATTGAGTGAACGCAAAGAAGGCGCTCCCGGCCGGGAGCGCCCTTGGCATTAAAAGTGAGCGCTCGCCCGGACGCGGGAACGCGCAGGCACCGAGGCCTCGAGATCCAGCAGATGGGTGGCGAGAATGTCGCTCAGAAAACGGAACTGATCGTTGAGGCCCACCACGCCGTTGCTGAAATGATGACTGGCGGCGGGCATCAGCAGATCTTCGAAATCTTCGTTGAACACCAGTGCCTGTGCCTTGCGCGACACCGCGTGCTGGTCATAGTAGTTGCTGCCGAACACCGGGAAGCTCACGGCGAGGGTGACGGGGTAGCTCATGGTGTTGAATCCTCGATGTGTTGCGGTTGGGTGAATCCTGCGCCAGGCGACCCTTGCGCGGAAGGCAATCGTCGTAATGGTGAACATCGACGGCAATGATGGTTCGGGTGTGGCGGTGAGCCTGTCGGCCCTTCGATCGCCAGCAGGCTGGCCTTCACCCTTTGAGCAGCACAGCAATCTCCTGTGGGAGCGAGCCTGCTCGCGACAGGGCCTGCACATCCCCCTCACCGCTGACCGGCCCACCTATACTCAAACGCATACCGCCCCGGCTCCCTGAAGGACACCACCGTGAACCTGCGCGCGCTGGCCGTCGCCGCACTGTTTCTGCTGGCCGGCTGCGCCACGTCGGCGCGGGCCCCGGTCAGCGCGCCGGCGGTGGTGGTCTCGCCCGCCACCTGGCAACAGATTGACCGGGAAATCCTCAGCGCGTCGCAGCAGGCCACCGAGCAGGTCAAGCTGTTCGCCCGGGGTTCGATGGAACATTGGCGCACTCGGGTCTATCAGCAAACTGAAGAAAATTTCATTCCGTGGTTCAGTAGCTACTGGACCCAGGAATGGCTGTCGATGAAAGTCAGCTGGTACACGATCAGCGCCGGCGGCGAACAGGACGCGTCGGCCAAGCGCCTGGCGGCGTATCTGCTTGATCAGTATCAGGAAAGGGTACTGGCGCCGGTGGCCGTGGAGATCGACCCGGACGCGATCCTCGGTCAGTCCACGGCGTTCTATGCGCAGCAGATGGCGAAGCAGATGCCGCTCATCGCCCAGCGTCACGGCGTGCCCGTCGCCCAACTCAACGGGCGCCTGCAGAAGATTCCCGCCATCGCCCTCGGGCCGCCGCCGGCCCGGGATGCGTCGCTGTACCAGGTCATCAGCACCGAACCGTTGAACACCTTGCCGGCCTACGCCGCGCTGATCGACAAGATCCACACCGACGGCGGCGCCAAGGGCATCGCCTCGACCGATGCCGGCATGGCCCCGGTGGCCCGGCGCGCCAGCCAGCGCATGGAAGCGGAAATGGCCCCGCGCGGCGCCGCCGGCGCGGTGGCGGCCGCGGCGGGGAAACTCGCCGGGGCGCTGATCTCCGTGGGCGTGGCGGGCATCCGCGCGATCATCCAGGCCAACGACCGGCCGGACAGCGAAGCGCTGATCCGCAGCAGCCTGGGCAACACGTTCGACAAGGCCTGGCTGAAACTGGTGCAGAACCCGACGACCGGCGTCATGGCCGGCACGCTGCACATCGCGGGGCAGGTCGAGGGCAGCCTGGGCGGCCGCGAAGAGCCGTCGGTCGGGCAGGGCCTCCAGCGTGTCGAATGGCGGCCGCCGGAATCGACCAGTCAGCAGATCCAACCCGATCCTCAAGGAGAATGACCATGGCTTACATCGATATCTTTGTGGCGCCCGTGCCGAACGCCAACCGCGGGCAATATGAAAAGCACTGTGCGGTCGCCGCGAAACTGTTCAAGGAATACGGCGCCCGGGACGTTGTGCAGTGCTGGGGCGATGACGTGCCGGACGGCAAGGTCACGTCGTTCCCGATGGCGGTGAAGCTCAAGGAAGGCGAAACCGTGTCCGCAGGCTGGCTGATCTGGCCGGACAAGGCGACCCGCGACGCCGGCATGGCCAAAATGATGGACGACCCGCGCATGCAGCCGGACGCCAACCCGATGGGGTTCGACGGCCAGCGCATGATCTTCGGCGGCTTCAGGCACCTCGTCGAATCCTGAAGCCCACCGCATCTCCGTGGAAGCTGGCTTGCCTGCGACGGCGGTGGATCAGTCTCCACAGATGTCGGCAGTGCCGGCCTCATCGCTGGCAAGTCGAATCGTCGCACCGCGGCGCCCACAGGTTTTGCGGTGTGCCGGGATCTCTTGTGGGAGCCAGCCTGCTGGCGATGGCGGCGGGTCAGGCTCCACACATGTCGGCAGTGCTGGCCTCATCGCTGGCAAGCCAGCTCCCACAGGTTTTTGTGGTGAACAAAGATACTGCGGATACCCGCAATCCTCTGTGGGAGCCAGCCTGCTGGCGATGGCGGTGGATCAGGCACCGGAGATGCCAGCAGTGCTGGCCGTATCGCTTGCAGGCAAGCGCCCACAGGATTTGCGGCGGGCAATGGCTCAGGCCTACTCTGCCGACGGTGTGATCCGGCAGCTCTTGCGCAAGCGGATCTGTTCGTCCGTCGGCCGCTCGTGGATGAATTCGAAGCGCGGCTCGCCTTCGCTGTAGTGCACCAGCCAGCCCCATTCCAGTTCGGTTTCGTCCTGCCCGGGATTCGGCGGTCGGGCCCACCAGGGTTCTTTGCTGAGGATCTCGCGCATGGCGGTCTCCGGTCGATGGCCATCCCTGAACTATAACCTTCATGTCGCGGGCCGCCAGAAAACGGCCGTGTAGAATCCACAGGATCACGACCCGCGAAGGAGAGGGGCCATGAAGGACGATTTACCTGGGGATCAACCGTTCAAGCGGCTGTTCTTTGCCCTGGACTGCCCGCCGGCGCAGCGCAAGGCCATTGCCCAATGGCGCAGCGCCTTGAACCTGAGGGCCGGCAAACCGGTGCCGGCGGACAACTTTCACCTGACGCTGCTGTTTCTCGGCGCGGTGCCGTTGGCGCAGATTGCGCAGGTGTGCGAAGCGGCCGCCAAGGTGAGCACGCCGGGAACTGCGCTGAGGATTTCGCTGGACCGCTTGCAGGTGTGGCGCAAGGCCGGTGTGCTGTCGCTGGCGCCGGAACAGGCACCGCCGGCGCTGCTGCGGCTGGTGTACGCGCTGGAGCAGGCGATGCTGCCGTTCGGTTTCGAAGAGCCGCCCCGGGAATTTCGGCCGCACCTGACCCTGATGCGCGACTTTCGCGAACCCGTCCCGGAATCCGCCACGCCGCCGGAATTCTTCCTGCGGGCCGAGCGCTTCGCCTTGTTCGAATCCCACAAGGGCCGCTACCGCGCCCTGGCCGAATGGCCGCTGGCCTGAACCGACAAAAAAAGGCGCCCGAGGGCGCCTGAATTCACCTGAACCGAGGAGTGCCAGGTGAGGCCGTTCAGAGAGAGGGTGCAGCGGTGGTAAGGCGCTGCATGAACGGGAAACCGTTGTCTTGAATCTTGCTGCATCCCTTGCGGGAGCGAGCCTGCTCGCTCCCGCAGGTTCACTTGCCGAGCTTCACCCGCGTCCAGCCCCGGGTCATGATCCGCTGCGTGGCGATCGGCTGATCCGGCACCGCGTACAGCGTGGCCATCACTTCCTGCGGCGGATACGAGCCCGGATCGTTGCGGATCGCTTCGTCCACCAGTGGCGTGGCGGCCTGGTTGGCGTTGCTGTAGCCGATGCTGTTGGTGATCTCGGCGATGATGTCCGGGCGCATCAGGAAGTTCATGAACTGGTAGGCGTTCTCGACGTTGGCCGCATCGCGGGGAATCGCGACCATGTCGTAGAAGCTGCCGGCGCCTTCCTTGGGGATGCTGTAGTCGATCGTCACCTTGTTGCCGGCCTCTTCGGCGCGGGCCTTGGCCTGCAGCACGTCGCCGGAGTAGCCGACGGCCACGCAGATGTTGCCGTTGGCCAGGTCCGAGATGTACTTGGACGAATGGAAATACGCCACCGACGGACGGATCTTCATGAACAGCGCTTCGGCCTCGGCGATGTGCCGGGCGTCTTTGTCGTTCACCGGGTAGCCCAGGTAGTGCAGGGCGGCCGGGAGCATCTCGGTCGGCGAGTCGAGGAAGCTGATTCCGCAGGCCTTGAGCTTCTCGGCGTTCTCTGGCTTGAACAGCAGGTCCCAGGAATTGACCGGCGCGTTCTTGCCGAGCACTTCGCGCACCTTGTCCGGGTTGAAGCCGATGCCGATCGAGCCCCACATGTACGGGAACGCATGGGCGTTGTCGGGATCGCTGGCGGCGGCGTTCTTGAGCAGCACCGGGTTGAGGTTCTTCCAGTTCGGCAGCTTGGATTTGTCCAGGGTCTGGTAGACCCCGGCCTTCACCTGCTTGGCCAGAAAGCTGTTGGACGGCACGACGATGTCGTAGCCGGACTTGCCCGCCAGCAGACGCGCCTCCAGGGTCTCGTTGCTGTCGAACACGTCGTAGGTCACCTGGATGCCGGTCTCGTCCTCGAACTTCTTGACGGTGTCGGGGGCGATGTAGTCGGACCAGTTGTAGACGCGCAGCACCTTGTCGTTGGCCTGGGCGCCCGTGGCGATTGCGCCCAATAAGGACAGTGTCAGCAGAGTCCTGCCAAACATTTTCATCGGTGAAACTCCATTTTTCTTGTTCAAAAACACATTGCGGATAAAACCCTGTGGCGAGGGAGCAAGCCCCCTCGCCACAGTCATGACAGTCAGGCTCCCGCAGTCGTCAGGCCGTCGCCGCGCGCTGCGGCTGTTGCCAGGACTCGTTGGCCGTCTGGTCCATGGCTTCCTGGATCGCGCGCTTGCGGTTGGCTTCCGCCTTGCGGCCGAAGTACCAGACCAGGAACGTCACCAGCGACACCGCCAGCAGGATCAGGCTGGCCACGGCGTTGATCTCAGGCTTCACGCCCAGGCGCACCGCCGAGAACACTTCCATCGGCAGCGTGGTCGAGCCGGGGCCGGACACGAAGCTGGCCAGCACCAGGTCGTCCAGCGACAGGGCGAACGACATCATGCCGCCCGCCGCCAGCGACGGCGCGATCATCGGGATGGTGATCAGGAAGAACACCTTGAACGGCTTGGCGCCCAGGTCCATCGCGGCTTCCTCGATCGACAGGTCCAGCTCGCGCAGGCGCGCCGACACCACCACCGCCACATAGGCCGCGCAGAACGTGGTGTGGGCGATCCAGATGGTGACGATGCCGCGCTCCTGGGGCCAGCCGATCAATTGTGCCATGGCCACGAACAGCAACAGCAGCGACAGGCCGGTGATCACCTCAGGCATCACCAGCGGCGCGGTGACCAGGCCGCCGAACAGCGTGCGGCCCTTGAAGCGGGTGACGCGGGTCAGCACGAACGCCGCCAGCGTACCCAGCGCCACGGCGGCGATCGCGGTGTAGCAGGCGATCTCCAGCGAGCGCACCACCGAGCCCATCAGCTGGGTGTTGTCGAGCAGGCCGGCGTACCACTTCACCGACCAGCCGCCCCACACCGTCACCAGCTTAGAGGCGTTGAACGAGTAGATCACCAGGATCAGCATCGGCAGGTAAATGAACGTCAGGCCGAAGATCAGCATGAACTTGGAAAATCCGAAACGTTTCATCCCCGTCCCTCCATCTCTTTGGCCTGGCTGCGGTTGAACAGCAGGATCGGCACAATCAGGATCAGCAGCATCACCACCGCCAGGGCGGACGCCACCGGCCAGTCGCGGTTATTGAAGAACTCCTGCCACAGCACGCGGCCGATCATCAGGGTTTCCGGGCCGCCCAGCAGTTCCGGAATGACGAACTCGCCCACCACCGGGATGAACACCAGCATGCAGCCGGCGATGATGCCGTTCTTGGCCAGCGGCACGGTGATTTTCCAGAAGTTGTTGAAGTTGCTCGAACCCAGGTCCTGCGCGGCCTCAAGCAGGCTGGCGTCGTGCTTGACCAGGTTGGCGTAGAGCGGCAGCACCATGAACGGCAGGTACGCATACACGACACCGATATAGACCGCCGTGTTGGTGTTGAGGATCTCGATCGGGTGATCGGTCAGCCCCGTCCACATCAGGAACGCATTGAGCAGGCCGTTGTTGCTGAGGATGCCCATCCACGCGTACACGCGGATCAGGATCGCGGTCCAGGTCGGCATCATGATCAACAGCAGCAGGACGTTCTGCGCTTCCTTGCTGGCCTTGGTGATCGCGTAGGCCATCGGAAAACCGATCACCAGGCACATCAGCGTGCTGAGCAGCGCGACCTTCAGCGAACCGAGGTAGGCCGACAGGTACAGCTCGTCTTCGCCGAGCATGCTGTAGTTGCCGATGTTGAGAAGCAGCTGGAATTTCTGCTCGGCGTAGGTGTAGATCTCCGAGTAGGGCGGAATCGACAGGGCCGCTTCCGAGAAGCTGATCTTCATCACCAGGAAGAACGGCAGCATGAAAAACAGGAACAGCCAGATGAAAGGAATCCCGATGACGAACTTGCGTCCGCTGGGCACCCACCGCATGAGCCGCTGATTGAGAGTGCTCATGAGCGCAGCACCACGCCGCTGTCGTCTTCCCACCAGACGTAGACCTTGTCGTCCCAGGTCGGCCGTGCGCCGCGGCGTTCGGCGTTGGCCATGAACGACTGGACGATCTTGCCGCCGGGCAGCTCGACGTAGAACACCGAATGGCCGCCGAGGTAGGCGATGTCGTGCACCTTGCCTTCGGACCAGTTGTAGCGGGCTTCGGGCTTGAGGGAACTGACCAGCATCTTTTCCGGACGGATCGCGTAGGTGATCGATTTGTCCTGCACCGAGGTGCTGACGCCGTGGCCGACGTAGATCTTCTGCGCAAGGTCGGGGCTGTGAATGATCGCGTGGCCTTCGAGGTCTTCCACCACGGTGCCGTCGAAGGCGTTCACGTTGCCGATGAATTCGCAGACCATGCGGTTGACCGGCGCCTCATAGATGTCCACCGGGCTGCCGACCTGGGCGATCCAGCCCAGGTGCATGATCGCGATGCGCTCGGCCATGGTCATGGCCTCTTCCTGGTCGTGGGTCACCATCACGCAGGTCACGCCCACGCGCTCGATGATCTCCACCAGCTCCAGCTGCATCTGCGAGCGCAGCTTCTTGTCCAGCGCGCCCATCGGTTCGTCGAGCAGCAGCAGCTTGGGCCGCTTGGCCAGCGAACGGGCCAGGGCCACACGCTGGCGCTGACCGCCGGACAGTTGGTGCGGCTTGCGCTTGGCGTATTGGGTCATGTGCACCAGGCGCAGCATCTCTTCGACACGGGCGTCGATCTCGCTGGCCGGCAAACGGTCCTGCTTGAGGCCGAAGGCGATGTTCTGCGCCACCGTCATGTGCGGGAACAGCGCATAGGACTGGAACATCATGTTGATCGGTCGTTCGTACGGCGGCATGTCGGTGATGTCCACGCCGTCGAGCAGGATCCGCCCGTCGGTGGGACGCTCGAAACCGGCGAGCATGCGCAGCAGGGTCGACTTGCCGGAACCAGAGCCGCCGAGCAGGGCGAAGATCTCGCCCTGATGGATCTCCAGGGACACGTCGTCCACGGCGGTGGTTTCGTCGAATTTCTTGGTGACGCGATCGACTTTCACCAGAACCTTCTTCGGTTGCTGATGACCTTCAAGGGCCTTCCTGTAAGTGCTGGAGGCGTTTGCCATGTGAAACTCCCAACAGGTTTCAGTCGCCGGGCCAAATGGCCTGGCTCAAAAGTGGATTGCAGATCGTTTGGAGTCATTCCTCTCGGACCGCATCCCCCTGTGGGAGCTGGCTTGCCAGCGATGGCGGCGGGTCAGTCACCCTCAATGTCGAGGGTGAAGGCCTCATCGCTGGCAAGCCAGCTCCCACAGGGTTTTGCATCGATCCGATTGCCGACACTCCTGCCGATCCGGCTTGTTCGGCGCCGCCGTCCTGGCTGCCTGGTCGTACTTGTTGTTATTGCGGTTTCGTTGTTTTCACGGGTGACGGATGTGCACACGCACAGCCGCCGCTCCCGTGGGGGCAGTAAAGGGTGTTGCGTCTACGGGGGAGGTCAGCGCTGGTGGCGCTGCGCCGCACGTTGCCGGCAGGCCGCGCCGAACGCCTGGAAAATCTTCAGGTAGGGCGGGTTGTCCAGCACCTGCCACTCCGGATGCCATTGCACGCCGACGGCGAACGTCGGGCTGTGCTCGACCGACACCGCCTCGATCAGACCGTCCGGCGCCACCGCTTCGGCGCGCAGGCCGGGGGCGAGGCGGTCGATGCCTTGGCTGTGGATGGAGTTGACCTGAAATTCGCCCGGCAGCTCCAGCGCCTCGAACACGCCGCCGGCCAGCACCGTCACGGCATGGGCCGGGGCGTACTGCACGGCGACATCCGGGCTGTCGGCTTCGCGGTGGTCGAGCATGCCCGGCAGCTCATGCACCTTCTGGTGCAGGCTGCCGCCGAAGGCCACGTTCATTTCCTGGAAGCCGCGGCAGATGCCGAGCACCGGAACGCCCGCCGCAATGGCCGCACGCAATAGGGGAAGAGTGGTGGCGTCCCGCGCCGGATCGTGATCCGTGCCGGGAGCGCTGGCCGGGCCCTGATAGTGGAAGGGTTCCACGTTGGAGGGCGAGCCGGTGAGCAGCAGGCCGTCGAGCTGACCGAGCAGGTCGCCGATTTCCGTCAGTCCGCCCAGGGAAGGAATGACCACCGGCAGCCCCTGCGCCGCGACGCTGACAGCACGCACGTACTTGTCGCCGCTGATGTGGTAGGGGTGCAGGCCGATCTGTTTGACGCACGCAGTAACGCCGATCAATGGCTTGAATGCCATTTTTATTCACCTCGAAGTTTGACACTTGAACGAGCTTTTCCGGAGCTTAGCCGCGTTTATTTTAATTAACAACTGCCATGTAAAAAATTCTAAACGCCGTTCATCCAATCTTCAGGATTTCCGCCGCTCTGGCGCCTGCGTCGGCATGCGAATGTTAAAAAAAGCCCGAAAAATAAACGCTGAACGGCCCTGTGTTCGCTATTGACTTCACTTTGCCGTTCGGGTTGACTGGCTCCGCGAAACAGCAGTGAACATAATAATTAACAGCTAAATAGGTGCATCATGTCGGTCCCTCTGCGTGCCGTTCAACTCAACGAAGCAAACGCATTCCTTAAGAAACATCCTGAGGTTTTGTACGTCGACCTTCTGATTGCAGACATGAACGGTGTGGTGCGCGGCAAGCGCATCGAGCGCACCAGTCTTCACAAGGTCTACGAGAAAGGCATCAACCTGCCGGCTTCGCTCTTTGCCCTCGACATCAACGGCTCCACCGTCGAGAGCACCGGCCTTGGCCTGGACATCGGCGACGCGGACCGCATCTGCTACCCGATTCCCGGCACCCTCAGCATCGAGCCATGGCAGAAGCGTCCGACCGCCCAACTGCTGATGACCATGCATGAACTCGAAGGCGAGCCGTTCTTCGCCGACCCGCGCGAAGTGCTGGCCAACGTGGTGCGCAAGTTCGACGAACTGGGCCTGACCATCTGCGCCGCGTTCGAGCTTGAGTTCTACCTGATCGACCAGGACAACGTGAACGGCCGTCCGCAGTCGCCGCGTTCGCCGGTGTCGGGCAAGCGCCCGGTGTCGACCCAGGTCTACCTGATCGACGACCTCGACGAATACGTCGACTGCCTGCAAGACATCCTCGAAGGCGCGAAAGAGCAGGGCATCCCCGCCGACGCCATCGTCAAGGAAAGCGCCCCGGCGCAGTTCGAAGTCAACCTGCACCACGTGTCCGACCCGATCAAGGCGTGCGAATACGCGATCCTGCTCAAGCGTCTGGTGAAGAACATCGCCTACGACCACGAGATGGACACCACCTTCATGGCCAAGCCGTACCCGGGCCAGGCGGGCAACGGTCTGCACGTGCACATTTCGATCCTGGACAAGGAAGGCAACAACATCTTCGCCAGCGAGGATCCCGAGCAGAACGCCGCGCTGCGTCACGCGATCGGCGGTGTGCTGGAGACCCTGCCGGCGCAGATGGCCTTCCTCTGCCCGAACGTCAACTCGTACCGTCGTTTCGGCGCGCAGTTCTACGTGCCGAACTCGCCGAGCTGGGGCATCGACAACCGCACCGTGGCCGTGCGTGTGCCGACCGGCTCGCCGGACGCCGTGCGCATCGAACACCGCGTGGCCGGCGCCGACGCCAACCCGTACCTGCTGATGGCGTCGGTGCTGGCGGGCGTGCACCACGGCCTGACCAACAAGATCGAGCCGCCGGCGCCGACCGAAGGCAACAGCTACGAGCAGAACGAACAGAGCCTGCCGAACAACCTGCGCGACGCGCTGCGGGTGCTGGACGACAGCGAAGTCATGGCCCGGTACATCGACCCGATGTACATCGACGTGTTCGTCGCGTGCAAGGAAAGCGAACTGGCCGAGTTCGAGAACTCGATCTCCGACCTTGAGTACAACTGGTACCTGCATACGGTCTGAAGACCACCGCCGGATCCACAGTGTCCGGCGCAAACCACAAGTCCGAAAGAACACTCCATTCCCTGTGGGAGCCACAGCCATGACCATGACCCGCAACGACTGGGAACAGCGTTTCCAGTCCCTGACCCTCGAAGGCCGCGCCTTCATCAACGGCGAGTACCGCCCGGCCATCGGCGGCGCCACGTTCGAATGCCTGAGCCCGGTCGACGGCCGCTTCCTGGCGTCCGTGGCCAGCACCGACGAAGCCGACGCTAACCTTGCCGTCGAAGTCGCCCGTCAGACCTTCAATTCCGGCGTCTGGGCCAACAAGGCCCCGGCCGAACGCAAGCGCATCCTGATCCGTTTCGCCGATCTGATCCTTGAGCACCAGGAAGAACTGGCGCTGCTGGAAACCCTCGACATGGGCAAGCCGATCAGCGACTCGATGAGCATCGACGTGCCGGCGACCGCCAACGCGATCCGCTGGAGCGCCGAGGCCATCGACAAGATCTACGACGAAGTCGCCGCCACGCCCCACGACCAACTGGGCCTGGTGACCCGCGAGCCGTCCGGCGTGGTCGCGGCCATCGTGCCGTGGAACTTCCCGCTGATCATGGCCAGCTGGAAGTTCGCCCCGGCCCTGGCCGCCGGCAACTCGTTCATCCTCAAGCCTTCGGAGAAATCCCCGCTGACCGCGATCCGCATCGCGCAACTGGCATTGGACGCGGGCATTCCCAAAGGCGTGTTCAACGTCCTGCCGGGCTTCGGCCACACCGTCGGCAAGGCGCTGGCGCTGCACATGGACGTCGACGTGCTGGCCTTCACCGGCTCCACGGCCATCGCCAAGCAACTGATGATCTGCGCCGGCCAAAGCAACATGAAACGCGTGTGGCTCGAAGCCGGCGGCAAGAGCCCCAACGTGGTGTTCGCCGATGCGCCGGACCTGCGTGCGGCCGCACAAGCGGCGGCGAGCGCCATCGCCTTCAACCAGGGCGAAGTCTGCACCGCCGGCTCGCGTCTGCTGGTGGAGCGTTCGATCCGCGAGCAATTCATCCCGCTGCTGGTGGAAGCGCTGCAAGCGTGGAAACCCGGCCACGCCCTCGACCCGGCCACCACCGTCGGCGCGGTGGTCGATCAGCGGCAGCTGGACAACGTCCTGCGCTACATCGGCATCGGCCGGGAGCAGGGCGCCGAACTGATCGCCGGCGGCCAGCGCACCCTCGAAGAGACCGGCGGCCTGTACGTGCAGCCGGCGATCTTCGACGGCGTGACCAACGCCATGACCATCGCCCGCGAAGAGATCTTCGGCCCGGTGCTGTCGCTGATCACCTTCGACACCGTCGAAGAGGCGCTGCAGATCGCCAACGACAGCATCTTCGGCCTCGCCGCCGGGGTCTGGACGAGCAACCTGAGCAAGGCCCACACCTTCGCCCGTGGCCTGCGCGCCGGCAGCGTGTGGGTCAACCAGTACGACGGCGGCGACATGACCGCGCCGTTCGGCGGCTTCAAGCAGTCTGGCAACGGCCGCGACAAGTCGCTGCACGCCTTCGACAAGTACACCGAGCTGAAAGCGACCTGGATCAAGCTCTGACCTAATTTGCAGCGGCGGCCGCCGGCACGTGCCGGCGGCCCTCGGAGAACAAGAAAATGAAACAGCAACACGTCAACAGCTACTACGCGGCCACCCGCCACGAAACCATCGACTTCCCGACCCTGGAAGAAGCGGTGGACTGCGATGTCTGCATCATCGGCGCCGGCTACACCGGCCTGTCCTCGGCGCTGTTCCTGACCGAGGCCGGCTACAAGGTGACGGTGCTGGAAGCGGCGAAGGTCGGCTACGGCGCCAGCGGCCGCAACGGCGGGCAACTGGTCAACTCCTACAGCCGCGACGTCGATGTGATCGAGGCGCGCTACGGCGACAAGACCGCCGAGATCCTCGGCAGCATGATCTTCGAAGGCGCCGACATCATCCGTTCGCGCATCAAGCAATACGACATCCAATGCGACTACCGCCCCGGCGGCATCTTCGCGGCGATGAACAAGAAGCAGCTCAAGGGCCTCGCCGAGCAGAAGCGCAGCTGGGAACGCTACGGCAACCGCAACCTGAAGCTGCTGGACGCGGCGGACATCCGTCGTGAAGTCGGCTCCGACGCCTACGTCGGCGGCCTGCTGGACATGCAGGGCGGCCACATCCACCCGCTGAACCTGGCCCTCGGCGAAGCCGCGGCCATCGTGCGCCTGGGCGGCAAGATCTACGAGCAGTCCGCCGCCGTGGAAATCAAGTACGGTGAGCCCAATGTCGTGCGTACCGCCAAAGGCCAGGTGCGCGCCAAGTACCTGCTGATCGCCGGCAACGCCTACCTGCCGCAGGGCCTGGACAACCGCGTGACGGCCAAGAGCATGCCGTGCGGCTCGCAGATCTGCGTCACCGAACCGTTGACCGAGAAGCAGGCCCGCAGCCTGATCACCAACAATTACTGCGTCGAGGACTGCAACTACCTGCTCGACTACTACCGCCTCACCGCGGACAACCGGCTGCTGTACGGCGGCGGCGTGGTCTACGGCGCCCGCGAGCCGGACGACATCGAAACCCTGATCCGCCCGAAGATCCTCAAGACCTTCCCGCAGCTCAAGGACGTGAAGATCGACTACCGCTGGACCGGCAACTTCCTGCTGACCATGTCGCGCATGCCGCAGTTCGGCCGCATCGAGAAGAATGCCTACTACATGCAGGGCTACAGCGGCCACGGCGTCACTTGCTCGCACCTGGCCGGCAAGCTGATCTCGGAAATGATCCGCGGCGACGCCGAACGCTTCGACGCCTTCGCTTCCCTGCCGCACATGCCGATGTTCGGCGGCCGCACCTTCCAGGCCCCGCTCACCGCCATGGGCGCCGCGTACTACTCGCTGCGCGACCGTTTCGGCATCTGATTTACCTCCCCGGCGGCGGCCCCGCACAGGCGCCGCCGGTTTTTGCCCGCAACCCCACACCCCTGTAGGCGCTTGCCTGCAAGCGATGAGGCCGGCACATTCACCTCCAATCCCCCTGACACCCCAAAAAACTGTGGGCGCTGCGGTGCGACGATTCGACTTGCCGGCGAAGAGGCCGCGCCCCCCAAAATCCCGCAAACCTACGCAAAAACACGCGCCAACACACGACAAAAAGGACTTTTGCACCACCGTCCATCGAACCTGCTGAGCAACACCACCAAACGTGATTTAATAGCCGCCTTTCACGGTTCCGGGACACGGGAGCAACGTGATCCGCGCCCCCGGCGCGTCACCCGCCACCCACCCCCATTGCCCTTAAGTACCTCAACATAAGGCTGTCATGGATACGGGTTCTCGACTCAAACTAGTACGCGAAAGCTACAAACTCTCCCAGCGCGAGCTGGCCCGGCGTAGCGGCGTGACCAATGCCACCATCTCCCTGATCGAACAGAATCGCGTCAGCCCTTCCGTCAGCTCGCTGAAAAAGCTGCTCGAAGGCATACCGATGTCCCTGGCCGACTTCTTCACCTTCGACCAGCCCCCGCGCGAACACCAATACGTCTTCCGCGCCAACGAACAGCCCGACCTCGGCCGCCACGGCCTGCGCCTGCTGCTGATCGGCGCCTCCGTCCCCAGCCGCCAGATGCGCCTGCTGCGCGAACAGTACGCGCCGGGCGCGAGCTCCGGCGAAGAGCCGATCGTGCACGCCGAAGGCGAAGAGTGCGGCTTGGTGACCCGTGGCACCGTGGAACTGACGGTGGACGGGCAGGTGAGCGTGCTGAGCGCGGGGGACGGGTACTACTTCCCGACTACGCTGCCGCATAAGTTCCGGAACATTGGGGCGGATGAGGCTGAGATCATCAGCGCGAACACTCCGGCGAATTTTTGAGAGTGGGAATTGGCTAGTTTTAATATTTGAGTGCTAAAAGCATTTTTGGTGTGGCATAAATATAAAACAGGTGGCAGGGTTGCGAAGCAACTCTGCCACCTTTTCTATCGTGGGTGTCGGTGTTTTTGCACTAATCGCCATACTTCAATTCAGCTATAGTTGGTATTTTTGGTGTTTGTGACTCTCGATAGAACTCTGTTGTTTCTGTTCCGTTCAATTTGGCATACCATTTTGCGAAGGAAGGACTGCCATTAACATAGTCGGCTTCCCATCTCCATGAGCCGACAGAGGTTGAGACTTGGAGCACCGTTTCATCCCGGCCATCACTGTAAAAACTAAAACCCCCGTTTACTTTTTCCCACTTGTCATTCTGAGTGTTATGGAAATATCCGCTAAATCTACCCTTAGACTCATCATGGCTATCGATTACTAGGCGGTAAATGTTTCCGCTACCACCGTCATAATTGCCGTTAAGATTATTGGCCATTTTGTGTTTCTCCCTGGTTTGTGGTGGATCACTTGGTTGGTCTTAAAATAGTAGGGAGGTTGTTTTGTTTTTTCGACTGTAATAAATTACAGTTTTTATGGTTTTTTGCTATTTTGGCTATTCTTTGTGGTTTTGTATGGCCAAGGTGAATGTTACGATTTGTTTGGCATTTTCTCGATTGTAACTTTTGGTTTGAATATTTTTCTGTTCAATCAATCGAAGCACATCGTTCATGTTATTTGGGCGCTGCAGGGTGCCAGGAGACAGGGCTCGGGGGGACTGTGGGGCGCTCCGCAGCCCGACGGAAGTTGGCTTATTGTTGGTGCTTTCTTGCGTGAGTTCCATGAACCGTTGAGGCAAGAGAAAGGGACATCGTCAGATGTCCCTTATTCATTGGCGCGCGGAACCTGACGGCGGGGTGAGCCGGCCGGACCTTGCGGCCACTGCGCCACAGTTCATCGCCGAAGGTTTCGCCACGCGGCACCGGGCCGTAGACTGCACCCCATCTGCAACGCTTCGCCCAAGGACGGAACCTCCCATGATCACCATCGGCAGCCGCAACAACGCCCCCACCACGCAGCACCTCACCCAGGACGTCTATATTTTCAGCCTCGACCTGTCCCGCCCGGGCACGCCGTTCTGTTTCGAGCAATCCATCGGCGGCGGGCATGCGGAGCAGGGCGGGGTGCGGTGGTTGGCGCTGGACGAACTGGACGACTGGCCCGGCGAGTGGCGCGTACATCTCAAGAGAGCCGGTTGCCCGTGGGTGGCCGAGTTGATCGATGCGCAGCCGATGGCGGATCAGGCCGCCCTGGTTTCGTTGATCCTCCAGCGCTACGCCGAGCCGGCAAAACCGGTGGGGCGGTTGAAGGCCGTCGGCAGTTGGCTTAAACGCAACATTCACGTCGGCGGCCGGTACGGCGTCTGAACCGAGGACATCCCATGACTCAAACGCTGGAACGCGCCATCGCCATCGCCGCCACGGCCCATGCGGGGCAAGTGGACAAGGGCGGGGCGCCGTACATTCTGCATCCTCTGAAAGTCATGTTGCGCATGAGCAGCCTGGAGGAACGCATCGTCGCCGTGCTCCACGATGTGGTCGAGGACTGCGATGTCAGCCTCGACGATCTGCGCAAGGAGGGGTTCAGCGAAACGGTGCTGACGGCCATCGAATCGGTGACCAAAGTGCCGGGCGAAGCCTACGAGGACTTCATCGAGCGGGTGGCCCTGAACCCCATCGGGCGGGCGGTGAAGCTGGCGGACCTGGAAGAGAACAGCGACCTGTCGCGGATCGCCTCGCCGGGGTGGGAGGATCTTGAGCGGATCGAGAAGTACCGGCGGGCGATCGGTCGGTTGCGATCCTGACGGCAGTTTGATTCAAACATGGAAGAAGAGAGCGGTAGATGGCACGGATAGATTTGAAGGTACCGTATGCGGAAAAGGATCAAGCCAAGTTGCTGGGCGCGCGGTGGGATGCCCAAGCAAAGACCTGGTTTGTGCCGGAGGGTGTGAGCACTGAGGCTTTTGCACGTTGGTTGCCTCGACCGGAGGAGCCCGGTCTGGAGCATGAGCCGGAGTTTTACCTGCGCTCCCCGTACTATTTCATCTTGCAGTCGTCAACGGAGTGCTGGAAGTGCTACTGCCCCACCCGCGTTTTCTCATTCAAGCTCCCGGAGGAGCACGAGCAATTCGAATATGCCGAAGAGGACGAGGACACCGGCTTTTCCCTGGAAAGCGGATTGGGCTACTGGGTAAGTCACGGGGTCCGGGTCGGGTTGTCAAACATCAGCACATTGTCGCCATCGGTCATCAAACAACTTCGTACCTACTCCACTCGCTACCAGCCCGATCACAGCAAGATGGCGGGAGCGATTTACTACATGAATCACTGTGAACATTGCTCTGCCAAACTGGGCGACTTTTTCATGCACAGTGAGCCAGGCGGTGCGTTTTTCCCGATGTCTGCGCAGGCAGCGTCCTCAATGACACTGCACTTGATCAATGAGCGCTTCGATGGCAACGGCAGCGTCGGATGGGCGACCGAAGACTTCATGGATTGCATGCGACTCAAGAACGGTTGATTGCCCATTCATTGCGGGTCATGCAGACGTAGCACTGGGATACGTGAGCATGACCCGTGCAGGTCAGCGCAGGTGAGCAGCAAACCCCGTACGCTCCGGCGCCACATCCTCTTTGAGCGTCAACGAAGGAATCTCGTAATCCCCGCCGTTCTGCTGCCGGAACGCAATCGGCCGGGTGCTCCACAGCTCATCCAGCCGTGAGCCCAGTTCGTCGCAGGTGCGGGCAAACCGTGCCTCGTCCATCCGCCCGGTGCGGTACACCACGAACGGCGGCAGCACATCGAAGCCGGGGTAGTACAGCACCCCGTGCTGGATCGGGAACAGCAGGTCGTCGATAGGCCCGTTGATGCCGCGCGGGCCGTAGTGCGAGTCCCAGCCGCCCGCAGTCACCACCAGCATCGCCCGCTTGCCTTTCAGGTTGCCTTCGCCGTAGCGCTCGCCCCAGCGGCTCTCGGAGTGTTCGCCCACGCCGTAGGCAAAGCCGCAGGCGTAGACCCGTTCGACCCAGCCCTTGAGAATCGCCGGCATCGAGAACCACCACAGCGGGAACTGCAGGATCAGGGTGTCGGCCCACAGCAGTTTTTCCTGCTCGCGGGCGATGTCGGCCGCTTGTGTGCCGTCCCGGTAGGCACGCTTGGAGTCGCGCGACGGTTCGAAGGGCGCACTGCGGTCGCGTTCGGGGCTGTCGTCGCCGTCGATCGCGGCCTTCCAGTTCATCGCGTAGAGGTCGGACACCTGCACGGTGTGGCCGGCGGCTTCCAGGTGGCGGACGGTGAAGTCCTTGAGGGCGCCGTTGAGCGATTGCGGTTCGGGGTGGGCATAGACCATCAGCACATTCATGGGGAAACGCTCCTTGATTGGGTGAAAGCAGGATCGGCATCCAGCCGGTATAGTGGAAATGAATCTCTGACATATCAGGTATAGCAGTGAATAATTTGCGACGGCTGGATATCAACCTGCTGCTGACCCTCGACGTGCTGTTGTCGGAGCACAACGTCACCCGCGCCGCCGAGCGGCTGAACCTGTCGCAGCCCTCGGTGAGCGTGCACCTGGCCAAGCTGCGCGAGATCTTCGGCGACCCGTTGCTGCTGCCGGGCCCCAGGGGCATGCGCCCGACGGCACGGGCCGACGAGTTGCGCGAACCGTTGCGCGAGGCGCTGGAGGCGTTGGAGAGGGCGGTGGCGCCGGCCAGCCCGTTCGAACCGGCGAAGGCGCACAACACCTGGAAGGTCGCGGCGTCGGACTACGGCGAATCGACCGTGCTGCTCCCGGCGCTGGGCGGCCTGCGCGCCCAGGCGCCGGGCACGCGGCTGGCGGTGCTGGACCTGTCGCCGCAGCATCTGGTCAAGCAGGCGGAGCAGGGCGTCATCGATCTGGCGCTGCACACCAGTGAAGACGCCCCGCTGGAGCTGCACCGCCGGGCGCTGTTCACCGAGCGTTACGTGCTGGCCGGCCGCATCGGCCATCCTGGCCTGCAGGGCGAACTGACCCGCGAGCGCTTCTGCGCGCTGGAGCACGTGCTGGTGTCGCCGGAAGGCGGGGGCTTTTTCGGGGTGACGGACAAGGCGTTGGCAGAGGCGGGGCTGTCGAGAAGGGTGGTGCTGTCGGTGCCGCACTTCCTGTTGCTCAAATCGGTGCTGGCGAGCACCGATCTGGTGGCGATGCTGCCGTCGCGGCTGGTCCGCGACAGCTCAACCCTGCAAGCGGTAGAGCCGCCGCTGGCGGTGCCGGGCTATGAGATGGCGATGCTCTGGGCCGAGCGCTCGCACCGCGACCCGGCGCACAAATGGTTGCGCGAGCACCTGGCGGCGTCCGTCTGAATCACGCGTGGCCGAGGGCGATGGCGAACGACACGACGATCATGCAGGCGAAAGCGAAATTGAGGTTCATGGCGGGCTAATCCTAAGCGTTTTTTGACGGCGCCATTGTGCCTAGGCCTGCGCAAAAGAAAAAATTCGGATGCGTGATTCCAATGATCGAAGTCATTGATAACGCCGCCCGGTCGGCACCTGCACATTCAGCACCGATTGAGTTTCAGCACGCCTTTGCAATTCACCAGGTTCGGAACTTGCTGCAAGTAGGGTCTGGCGGTGTAGTCACTGCGGACGTAGATCTGACGCGTCGCAAAAGCTCCGGGATTTTCCTGACGGGTGTCTCCGGTCAGGCAAGAAGCCTCGACCAGGCAGAAGCGGTCTTCGTCGAACGAGCTTTCCGGAAGTTGCATGGTCATCCTCTTCAGGTCACAGGTCTTGCTGGCTGATGAGGTTTTCCAGGCATCTTCACATACATCGGCTCGTGTCAGAGTTGCGTTTGCCGACACGACCCCGACAAGAAACACGGCGGCTAATGTCTTGTTGAGCCCAGGCATGAGTTTCTCCTCATGTAATCGGCAGGCAATGGCTGCCAGGTGCTTATGTCAGGGCATGTTAAGTCGGTAGCGGCGTTCTTTGACCTGTCAGGTTTGACAGGTCGTTAGCATTCCTTGCGCTAACGCGGTAGCCGGTGATGCGTAGGTCATTGTGCTTCTGCCTTGTGGCGGCTAATCTTGCAAGAAAACGCAAAATCAGGCAAAACCATGCACGACCATTCCGCCGCCGAACTCCCGTCCCTGCGCCGCCAGAAAATCCTCTTGATCCTCGAACGTGACGGCAAGGTCATGGCCTCCGAGCTGAGCCAGCACTTCGCGGTATCCGAAGACACCATCCGCCGCGACCTGGCCGAGCTCGACAGCGCCGGGTTGGTGCAGCGGGTGCACGGCGGGGCGCTGCCCCGGCCGAAAGACACCGGCAAGGATTTCCTCACCCGCCTGGACGAGATCGACGAGGTGAAGGTCCGACTGGCCAAATACGCCGCGCAGAAGGTGCGCGACGGGCAAATCGTCATGTTCGATTCCGGCTCGACCACCCTGCAGGTGGCGCGTTCGCTGCCGGCGGACATCCGCATCACCGCGGTGACCGCTGCACCGATGACGGCGGTCGCGCTGTCCGAATACCAAGGGGTGAAGGTGATTCTGGCGGGCGGGCAGCTCAACCCGAAGACCTTGTCCGCCGGCGGCCAGGAGGCGTTGCGCCTGATCGGTTCGATCAAGGCGGACCTGGCGTTCACCGGGGTGTGCGCGATTCATCCGCAGGTGGGGATCACCTCGCTGCACTTTGATGAAGTGCCGGTGAAGCAGGCGTTGCTCGACAGCGCGGCGCAGGTGATCGCCGTGACCACGGCGGACAAGCTCGGTGCGGTGGAGCCGTTCGTGGTGGCGCCCTGCGAGCGGCTGCACACGTTGATCACCGAGCGGCATGTGGCGTCGGGCAGTGTGGAGGATTACCGGCGGCTGGGGATTGCGGTGGAGCAGTTGCCTGACTGAGGTGTTGCGGTGGGGGCGAGGGCCCCATCGCCAGCAGGCTGGCTCCCACAGGTTTTGTGTTCGCCGCACATTCACTGTGGGAGCCAGCCTGCTGGCGATAGGGCCGATATGGTCAGCGCAGTTTTTCCAGCATCTGGTAGTACCACATCCCCGCCGCCAGCATCGGATTGCCCAGCAGATCCCCCATCGGCACGCGAATGTGCGAACAGGCGGCGAACGTGTCGAACTGCGTCATCTGCCCGGTGATCGCGCGGCCCATGATCTCGCCCATGATGTGCGTGGTCGCGATGCCGTGGCCGGAATAGCCCTGGCAGTACCAGACGTTGTCGGAAAGCTTGCCCAGCTGCGGGATGCGGTTGATGACGATGCCCATCGCGCAGCTCCACTGATAGTCGATCCTCACGCCCTTGAGCGCGGGGAAGGTCTGTTCGATGCACGGGCGCAGTTCGCCGGCGATGTCCCGCGAGTCCTTGCCGCTGTAGTTGGCGCCGCCGCCGAAGAGCAGGCGGCCGTCGGCGGTGAGGCGGTAGTAGTCGAGGACGAAGCGGCAGTCGTACACCGCCAGGTCCTCGGGGTTGATCTGCCGGGCCAGGTCGCCCAGGGGCTCGGTGGTGACGATGCCGCCCATGGCCGGGAAGATCTTGCCCTTGAGCTGCCCCGGTTCGAGCTTGTGGTAGACGTCGCCGGCCAGCAGCACCTGGCTGGCGTCGATCTGGCCGTGGGCGGTTCTGACGCCGGGCCTGTCGCCGTGGAGGATCTCCAGCACTTCGCTGTGCTCGAAGATCAGTGCGCCCAGGCTTTCGGCGGCACGCGCCTCGCCGATGCACAGGTTGAGCGGGTGCAGGTGCAGGTTGCGGGTGTTCTTGATGGCGCCGTGGTAGAGGTCGCTTTGCAGCAGGTCGCGCACCTGGCTGCGGTCGAGCAGGCTGACGTCATCGCCCATGCCCCGGCGCACGGCCTCTTCGTAGTCGCTGCGCAGGCCGTCCAGGTGGGCCGGCTTGTAGGCGGCGTGCAGATGGCCGTGCTTGAGGTCGCAGGCGATGGCGTATTTCGCCACCCGGTTCTTGATGATCTCGTGCCCGCGCCAGCGCAGGTGCCAGATGAAATCGTCCACGTCGTCGCCCAGGGTGCGGCGCATCTGTTTGCGCATCGCGCCGTCGCCGGAGAGGCTGCCGGTGACCTGGCCGCCGTTGCGCCCGGTGGCGCCCCAGCCGATCTTGTGGCTTTCGACGATGGCGACTTTCAGGCCCTTTTCGGCCAGTTCCACGGCGGTGGCGACGCCGGTGAAGCCGCCGCCGATGATGACCACGTCGACGCTGTGCCGCCCCTGCAACGTGGGGTAGTCGGTGTCGCGGTCGAGGGTGGCGGTGTAGTAGGAATTGCAGCGTTCGGTCATGTCAGTGTCCACACGGAATTCAAGTCGGTTGCAGCCCCTGTGGGAGCGGAGGCTCCCACAGGGGGATTCAGCAGCGGGGTTCAGGCCTCGGTCAGGTACCAGCGCCAATCCTGCTCACCCACCTCCGCCATGAACTGCCGGTACTCCGCGCGTTTCACCGCCAGGTACACCCCGAGGAAATCCTGCCCCAGCGCATCCCGGGCCCAGGCCGAGTTCTCCAGGGCGGTGAGCGAGGTCAGCCAGTCGGTCGGCAGCAGCTCCTTGGCCTGGGCATAGCCGTTGCCTTGCACCGGTTCGCCCGGGTCGAGGTTGTCCTTGATGCCGCGGTGGATGCCGGCGAGGATCGCCGCGGCCGCCAGATAGGGGTTCGCGTCGGCGCCGCAGATGCGGTGTTCGACATGCCGGGTAGGGGCCGGCCCGCCCGGCACGCGCAGGCTGACGGTGCGGTTGTCCACGCCCCAGGTCGGCGCCAGCGGCGCATAGCTGTTGGCCTGGAAGCGCCGGTAGGAGTTGGCGTTGGGGCAAAACAGCAGCAGCGAATCGAGCAGCGAGGCGAGCATGCCGCCGATGGCCGTGCGCAGCAGCGGCGTGCCGGCAGGATCCTCCGAGGCGAACAGGTTGCGCCCCTCAGCGTCCGCCAGGCTGACGTGCATGTGCATGCCGGTGCCCGCCAGGTGGTCGAACGGCTTGGCCATGAACGTCGCCTGCATGCCGTGCTTGTGCGCCACGGCCTTGACCAGCCGCTTGTAGCGCACGGCCTGGTCCATCGCCTCCAGCGCATCGCCGTGTTCAAGGGTGATTTCCACCTGGCCCGGCGCGTATTCCGAGATTGCCGTGCGGGCCGGAATGCCGTGCAGCTTGCAGGCGCTGTACAGGTCGGCGAGGAACGGCTCGATCTGCTCCAATTCACGCAGGCCGTACACCTGTGTGTGCCGCGGTCGGCCGCCGTCGGCGTCCAGCGCCGGTTGCGGCCGGCCGTTGCCGTCGCGCCGGGCGTCGAGCAGGTAGAACTCCAGCTCGCACGCCATCACCGGGTGGAAACCCTCGGCCTTCAGGCGTTCGATGACCTTGATCAGCAGGTGGCGCGGGTCGGCGATGCTGGCCGGCATGCCTTGTTGCGGGTGCATGCTGACCTGCACGGCAGCGGTCGGGATCTGCCGCCACGGCAGGCGCACCAGGCTGCCCGGCAGCGGGTAGGCGCGGCAGTCGATGTCGCCGACGTCCCACACCAGGCCTGAGTTTTCCACGTCCTCGCCGTGCACGGTCAGGCCGAGGATGGTGCTGGGCAGGGGCCGGCCGCTTTCGTACACGGCGAGCAGTTCTTCGCGGTGCAGCAGCTTGCCGCGCGGCACGCCGTTGGCGTCGAGGATGAACAGCTCGAACATGTCGATGTCGGGGTTCTGCTCCAGAAAGGTACGGGCGTCTTCAATGGCTGCGAATTTCATGTCAATCACTCACGGTGGCGCCGCACAGGCGCGCAGGTTCGGGCCGGACGCGGCAACGGGCCAAGGCCCGGGCGTTCCGGCAGGGATATCGGATGGCAAGGGGAGGGCTGTCGCGGTCCGGACGGACGCGATCAGACGGGCAGGGCGATATCCGGCGGGCGTGCGGAGTGACGCAGCTTGGAACGGCTCAGGGCCATGGGGAGATTGACGATGCGGTTCATGCGCACCCCCCGTGAGGGAGGGCGCACGCAGAAGAGACGTTCAACGTTAGTCGTTGTTGGGGTGACGTGCTCATGACGCGTGTTTCCGTTGGCGGAAAACGTCGGCGGCGGGAGTGCCCCGCCAGGCCGGTGTGGCTGGATAGTAAGGGGGAATCCGCGCACAAGTAAACGCCTGATTCCGCCGCATCCGTCGCCGGCGTCGGCTCAGCGCAGCAGGTAGACCCCCAGCCCCGTTAGGGCGCAAACGATCAACACCTCGATCACGCCGCGCTTGAAAAAGAACAGCGCGATGGCCGCCGCCAGGGCCAGCAGCACCGAAAAGACATCGGGCCGGCCGGCGAACCCCTGGGGCCAGAACACATGCCAGGCGAAGAAGCACGCCAGGTTGAGGATCACCCCGACCACCGCCGCCGTGATCGCCGTGAGCGGCGCGGTGAACTTCAGTTCGTTGTGGGTCGACTCCACCAGCGGCCCGCCCGCCAGGATGAACAGGAACGAAGGCAGGAAGGTGAACCAGGTCACCAGCGCGGCGGCGAGCGCCCCGGCGGCGAACGCGTGTTCCGGGCCGAAGGCCGGCTGCACGTAGCCACCGACGAAGCCCACGAACGCCACCACCATGATCAGCGGCCCCGGCGTGGTCTCGCCCAACGCCAGGCCGTCGATCATCTGCGCGGGCGTCAGCCAGCCGTAGTGGCCGACCGCTCCCTGATACACGTAAGGCAACACTGCATAGGCGCCGCCGAATGTGAGCAGCGCCGCTTTGGTGAAGAACCAGCCCATCTGCGTGAACGTGCCGTGCCAGCCGAACAGCGCGGTCAGCAGCGCCATCGGCAGGCACCACAGCGCGGCGCCGGCCAACGCCAGGCGCAGCAGTTTCCCCGGATTGAATCGGGCATGCTCGGGCGGCGGGGTGTCGTCATCGATCAGGGCCGGACCGTAGGATTTCTCACCGCTGCGATGGCCGCCGGCCGTGAACCGTTGCGGCGCCCAGCGGCCGCCGACGTAGCCGATCAGCGCGGCGCCCAGCACGATCAGCGGAAAGGGCACGTTGAAGGCGAAGATCGCCACGAAGGCGGCTGCGGCGATCGCCCACAGCCAGGCGTTCTTCAGGGCCCGAGAGCCGATGCGGTGGGCCGCGTGCAGGACGATGGCAGTGACCGCCGGCTTGATCCCGTAAAACACCCCGGCCACCGCCGGCACGTCACCGAAGGCGATGTACACCCACGACAGGCCGATCAGGAGGAACAGCGACGGCAGCACGAACAGCGCCCCGGCCACCACGCCGCCCCAGGTGCGGTGCAGCAGCCAGCCGATGTACGTCGCCAGTTGCTGGGCCTCGGGGCCGGGCAGCAGCATGCAGTAGTTGAGCGCGTGCAGAAAACGCTTCTCGGAGATCCAGCGCCGGCGCTCCACCAGCTCCTGATGCATGATCGCGATCTGCCCGGCCGGGCCGCCGAAACCGATGCAGCCCAGCTTGAGCCAGAAGCGCCAGGCCTGGCGCAGGCTGACGGGGTCGGGTTTGGGCAGATCCTTGGGGGGCGTGTCGCTCACCGGCGGCTCCTGGACGAGGTGTTTGGAGCGCCTATCTAATCAGGCTTTTGTGAAGCGAGGGAGTGCGTGAGCGGGCGCTGCGCTTTTTCAGTGGGAATGGGAAGGGCCTGCATGTGTGGTGAGGGCGTTTGCTCCCTCGCCACGAGGCACATTCCGCCGATCCAGTCCTGATGCCGAACTCAAGCGTGGGCCAGGCTCCAGCGGAACGCGGCGGACTGATCGCTCTCCCGGGCCTCGACCCAATGCGCGCCGGCCGGCGTGGTCTCCCGTTTCCAGAACGGCGCGCGGGTCTTGAGCACGTCCATGATGAACGCGCAGGCCTCGAACGCCGCATGCCGGTGCTTGCTGCTGACGCCGACGAACACGATCGGCTCGGTCACCGTCAGCGCGCCCACCCGGTGCACGATCTCCACCGCCAGCAGCGGCCAGCGCTCGCGGGCCTGTTCGGCGATCTGCGCCAGGGACTTCTCGGTCATGCCCGGATAGTGCTCCAGAAACAGCTCGCTCACCGGCTGGCCGACGTTCAGGTCACGCACGTAGCCGATGAAGTTCACCACTGCGCCCACCCGCGGATTCCGGGCGTGCAGGTCGGCGATCAACTGGCCGGCATCGAAGCTTTTGCGCTGGACTCGAACCCCCATGCCTCAGCCTCCCGTGACCGGCGGAAAGAACGCGATCTCGTCGAAGTCCTCGATCGCCTGGTCGGTCTGGCACAGCTCCTGGTTCACCGCGCACATCAGGTTGCCGGCGCCGAGCACCTCGCGCCACAGCTCGCCGCGGGCCATGAGCATCTGCCGCACGTCCTCGACGCAGGCCAATGCGTCGCTGGCGGGGATCTTTTCGCCGCCCAGGTTGAGGCGGTCGCGGTAGCTGGCGAAGTAGTTGATCAGGATCATTGCGGGGTCTCCCATTGAAAGTGGCCGGAGCGGCCGCCCTGTTTGCTCAGAAGGCGGATGTCGCCGATGACCATCGCCCGGTCCACTGCCTTGCACATGTCGTAGATCGTCAGCGCGGCGACGCTGGCGGCGGTCAGCGCTTCGAGCTCGACGCCGGTCTGGCCGGTGAGGCGGCAGGTGGCGACGATCTGCACCCGGTCCGGCTCGCAGGCCTTGAGTTCGACGTGAATGGAACTGAGCAGCAGCGCATGGCACAGCGGGATCAGCTCGTGGGTGCGCTTGGCTGCCTGGATCCCGGCGATCCGCGCCACGGCGAACACGTCGCCCTTGGGGTGGCCGTTGGCCTGGATCATCCGCAGGGTCTCAGGGCGCATGTGCACCCAGGCCTGGGCGCTGGCTTCACGCCGGGTCGGCGCTTTGTCGGTGACATCGACCATGTTGGCCCGGCCCTGGTCGTCGAGGTGGGTGAGGGTGTCGCTCATTCGGGTTGCTCCTGGATCGGGCTGTAGATTCTCGGGGCGCTGCGGTGGGGGATGTGGATCAGGTTGAGCCGGTGCCGGCGCGCCCAGCGCACAGTCAGCGCGGTGGGTGCCGAGAGGCTGACCAGCGTGCCGAGGCGGGCACGCACGGCCTTGTGGATCAGCTCCAGGCTGCAGCGGCTGGTGACCGCGACGAAGCCCTGGCGAGGGTCGAGGCCGGCGAAGCGCATCGCGCCGATCAGCTTGTCGAGGGCGTTGTGGCGGCCGATGTCTTCGCGGCACAGCAAGGGTTCGCCCTCGGCGCCGAAGTACAGCGCCGCGTGCAGGGCGCCGCTGCTGCGGGCCATCGGCTGGGCCTGTTCGATGCGCTGGCGGATGCCGGCCAGGTGCGCGGCCGGCGGCAACGGGGCCGGCGGCAGGATCTCCAGTTGCGGCAACGCCTGCTCCAGCGCCTCGACGCCGCACAGGCCGCAGCCGCTGGTGCCGGCCATCTGCCGGCGGTGATCTTTGAGCGCCCAGAACGCGCGGCTGGAGATCTGCACGTCGGCCTGGCAGGCCTGGTCGAACCGGGTCAGGCGGATGTCGTAGATTTCGTCGGGGCTGTCGATGATCCCGTTGCTCAGGCTGAAGCCGCGGATGAAATCTTCGACGTCGCCCGGCGAGACCATCATCACCGCCTGGCTCAGGCCGTTGTAGGTGATGGCCAGGGCGATCTCCGCCGCCAGGGCGGCGTGGGACACCGGGGCATCGTCCAGGTATTCGCGGTAGGCCACCGGCGCCGGGGCGTCGGTGGCGCTGTCGTTTGCGGTCGGTTCAATCGGGCACACCATCGGAAAAAGCCTCGCAGCGCTGAATGGGGATCAGGCTACGGAGGTCCTCGAAGTGCGTCCAATCGCTTGTTCCGATGCGGTGATTGGATTGGTCGATGATGGTGGACAGCAGGTGGTTTCAGGATCAGCTTCTCAAACCCCGGGCGCTTGAATCCCGAACATCCGCCGCGCCTCGGCGAAGCACTTCTCGGCGATGGCCGAACGCGGTTCGGTCTTGCGCATCACCAGCCCCAGCGGGGCCAGCACGCTGGCGTCCGGCAGGTTGATGAAGGCCAGGTGTTCGATGGGCTCTTCCAGCCCGCTGTCCAGCGGCATGATCGAGCAGCAGAAGCCCTGGTGGATCGCCTGCAGCAGCTGATAGGTCGAATCGCTTTCCATGATCGGCTGCGGGTTGAGCCCGCGGCTGCGGAAGCTCAGGTCGATGGATTTGCGGTAGTGCATGCCGGTGGTGATCATGCCCAGCGGCAGTTCGGCGGCGTCCTCCCAGCTCATTTCCGGGCCGTCGAAGTGGAAGTGGCGGGTGTCGTAGAGCAGGCCGACGCGGGTCTCGCCGATCTCGAAGAACTCGAAATAGTTCGGGTTGACGTGATCCAGGTAGCACACCCCAAGGTCCAGCTGGTTGTTGCCCAGGTTCTCGATGATTTCGTCCGAGCTCATCGACGTCAGGCTGTACTTCAGCTCCGGGAACGTGCCCGACAGGCCCTGGATGTAATTGACCGGGTTGAAGTTGCTCAGCGGCACCAGGCCCAGGCGCAGGCTGCCCACCAGTTGCCCCCGGCACGCGGCGGCCTCGGCGAACAGCCCGTCGTGGGCGGCCAGCAGCGTACGGGCCCAGGCCAGCACCCGTTCGCCGGCCTGGGTGAAGCCTTCGAAGCGCTGGCCGCGGTTGACCAGCACCAGGTCCAGTTCATCTTCCAGGTTGCGCAGGCGCATCGACAGGGTCGGCTGGGTGATGTGGCAGCGGGCGGCGGCCTGGCCGAAGTGGCGGGTCTCGTCCAGCGCGATCAGGAACTTGAGTTGTTTGATGTCCATGACGGCACCTGCTCGATGGGAAAGTGGGTATGAGTATTGACGCAGTTGCGCAGGGCGCACGGGGCGTGCAGGGCGCCACGATCCCATCCGTCGCGCCGTGCGTCCAATCGGAGGTTTTTAACGGCCTATCGACGGTCTCTATCGGGCCCGTTCCCAGGGGGGCGGACGAGGGTCGCAACAGGCCGGAAACGGTCGATAGAGCGGGTCGATAGAGCGGTTGGTTAGAGTGATTAGACACTCCTCATAAGTGGCACTTAGGCTCTGGTTCAGTTGAATCGATAACTGCCGGAGAATTCCCGTGAGTGCCAAATCGGATGCCCTGTTCGTTCCCCTGAATATTGCCGTGCTGACGGTCAGCGATACCCGCGACTACGCCAGCGACACGTCCGGCCAGTTGCTGGTCAGCCGTCTGTTGGAGGCCGGCCACACCCTCAGCGAGCGCAACCTGCTCAAGGATGACCTGTACAAGATCCGCGCCCAGGTGGCGAACTGGATCGCCGACGACGGCATCCAGGTGGTGCTGATCACCGGCGGCACCGGGTTCACCGGCCGCGACAGCACGCCGGAAGCGGTGGCCTGCCTGCTGGACAAGCAGATCGACGGCTTCGGCGAGCTGTTCCGCGCCATCTCGATTCTCGACATCGGCACCTCCACCGTGCAGAGCCGTGCGCTGGCCGGGCTGTCCAACGGCACCCTGGTGTGCTGCCTGCCGGGCTCGACCGGCGCCTGCCGCACCGCGTGGGAAGGCATCCTGGCCGAGCAGTTGGACAACCGTCACCGCCCGTGCAATTTCGTCCCGCACCTCAAGCCGGTGCAGGCCTGCGGGCCGCGCGGATGAGCCGCGCGCCGTTGATGCCGGTCGAGGAAGCCCTCGACCAATTGTTGGCGATGGCCGACGCGCAACGTCTGCCGGACAGCGAACCGGTGCCGCTCGACGAGGCGAGGGGACGGGTGCTGGCCAGCGACCTGGTGGCGACCCTGGATCTGCCGCCCTGGCCGAACAGCGCCATGGACGGCTACGCCTTGAGCTTGGCCGACCTGCACCGCCAGCCACTGGCCGTGTCCCAGCGGGCCTATGCCGGTCTGGCGCCGGATGCGCTGCTGCCCGGCACCTGCGCGCGGATCTTCACCGGCGCGCCGGTGCCGCCGGGGGCCGACTGCGTGGAGATGCAAGAGAACACCGAAGTGCTGGAGGACGGCCGGGTGCGTTTTCTGCAACCGCTGAAGGCCGGCCAGAACATCCGCCCCCAAGGCCAGGAAAACCGGGCCGGCGATGTGCTGCTGCGCGCGGGCAATTGCCTGGGGCCGTTCGAGTTGGCGGTGGCGGCGGGGCAAGGCATGACGCACCTGCCGGTGGTGCGCCGCCCGCGGGTGGCGTTGCTGTCCACCGGTGATGAACTGGTCGAGCCCGGCCAACCGCTGCGCCCCGGCAGCATCTACAACAGCAACCGCACGCTGCTCAGCCATTGGTTGGGCGAGCTGGGCTGCGAGGTGATCGACGCCGGCATCCTGCCGGACCGTCCGGCGCAGACACGGCTCAAGCTTGAGCAGTTGCAGGTGGCCGCGGACCTGATCCTCACCACCGGCGGCGTGTCGGCGGGGGATGCCGACTGCCTCGGCCAGGTGCTGCGCGACGACGGCAAACCGCTGCTGTGGAAGTTGGCGATCAAACCCGGCAAGCCGCTGACGGTGGGCCGCTTCGGCGCCGTGCCGGTGATCGGCCTGCCGGGCAATCCGACGTCGGCGCTGGTGACGTTCGGCTTGCTGGCGCGGCCGTATCTGCTGCGCATCCAGGGCGTGGAAGAGGTGATGCCGCTGAGCGTCACGGTGGCCGCCGGCTTCGACTGGCCCAAGCCCGGCAGTCGCCGCGAGTACCTGCGGGTGCGGCTGGAGGCGGGACGGGCGGTGCTGTACCCGAACCAGAGCTCCGGCGTGCTGCTGGGCGCGACCTGGGCGGACGGCCTGGCGGAGATCCCCGAGCATACGACCCACCGTGCGGGCGACCCGTTGCGTTTCATTCCCTTCAGCGAACTGTTCTGAGCCCTGTGCGGGTTGAACGCTGAACCCTGCGCGGCGCCTCGACGGGCGCCATCGCCAGCAGGCTGGCTCCCACAGGTTTGTGTCGTTCACGGATTGAGCAAGGATCCTGTGGGCGCTGGCCCTGCAAGGCATGGCGGCCGTGTCGGCGACTACACTGTCCAGCCATTCGCAATCCGCAAGGAATGATTCCGGCGCTCCACAGTCGGAGTTCAGGTATCCGCCTACCCAGGAGCTTCACCGATGAACAGCAAAACCCTGATCGCCACCCTGGCCCTGGCCGCCGGCCTCGCCGCCACCGGAACACCCCTGCAAGCGGCCGAGACCTCCAGCGCCCCGAGCGTGCAGTCCCCGACCGGCAACCGCGCCTTGAAGGTCCACGACCGCGCTCCGGACCTCTACCAACGCAACGAAAAGGCAATCACCGACTGGCGCCGCAAAGGCCTCAGGGATCCCGAGCCACAGGCGCAATGGGTACAGATCGACGACAAATACGTGATGGTGATGATCACCAACGGGACCATTGTTGAGATTCAGCCGGTGGTGCGTTGAGCCTATGGCCACACTTGGTCAGGGAAGACTGATTGCACACCCAGATCCTGAGCGTCACTCGACGCGAGTGCCGCTCAACACCTGACCGCCCCCCAACCGATACTGATTGTTCCCGCTGCGCTTGGCCTCGTACATCGCGAGGTCAGCGATGTGCAGCAGGCGGTCCATGGTCGGCGCATGGTCGGGAAACACCGCGACCCCCAGGCTGCTGCCGATGTGGCGCTGGTCGTTGCCGATGGTGATCGGCGGGGACAGTTCGACGAAGATCTTCTGGCAGATGCGGCGGGCTTCGTCCGGCAGGTTCAGGCCCGGCGCCAGGCCCTGGAGGATGACCACAAACTCGTCGCCGCCGATCCGCGCGACGGTGTCGCTGGCGCGCAGGATGCGCTTGAGGCGGGTGGCGGTGGTGATCAGCACGCGGTCGCCGGCGGCGTGGCCGTAACGGTCGTTGATTGCCTTGAAGCCGTTGAGGTCCACGAACACCAGGGCCACACGGGTCGCGGTGAGCCGCGCCTGCTCCAGCGCCTGAGACAGGCGTTCCTCCAGCACCAGGCGATTGGGCAGGCCCGTCAGCGGGTCGAAGTGGGCCAGGTGCTGAAGGTAACTGGCCGAGGCCTTCTCCTCGGTGATGTCGCGCACCACGCCCATCATCTTGATCATCGTGTCGTGGTCGTTCTTCACCACGTTGCCGGTTTCCCGCAGCCAGCGGATGGTGCCGTCGGGCCAGACCACACGGTATTCCTCGTCGTGGTTCTCGCCGGTCTCCAGGCACCGCAGCTCGCCGGCCCGCACCTTGGCGCGGTCGTCCGGATGCACGCAGGAGCAGAACAGCGCGTAGGAGGGCGTCACTTCACCGATCTTGAACCCGAACATGCCGAAGATCGCGTCCGACCAATACAACCGGTCCGTGTCGACCTCCCAATCCCAGGTGCCGATCCGGGCAAAATACTGACTGCGCTTGAAACGCTCGGCGTCGCCGTCCTGCCGGATGTGCGGGCCCTCGGCGGCGCGGGTCAGCAGTTCGCGGTACTCGGCGAGCTGCCGGCGCAAGGCTCGCTCGCGCCGGATCAAGACAATGATCACAGCCAGCATGACGGTGCCGAGGGCCAGGCTGATCCAGAATTGAGTCATTCAAGCGCTGCCGTCATGGCGTATCGGTCCGAGAGTGATGGCGGGTGGCTATCTTAAATCACACGACAATTGGGATGCATCGCATTCTTCCTGATCGGCACTAGACTTGTCGGTTATGCAATGAACGCGGCCACAGGCCTTTGGCAGGGAGACTATCGGTGTGACTCAGCCAAGCACGACAGCGGGAGTGCCTTCGGCAGACGGTTCGCCGTTGTCCACTCACTTCGGCGGGCCGACCCTCTTGTTTGGCGCCTATCTGTTTTTCTATTCCTGGCTGCATCTGTTTTATTACTTCAAGACGTTCGGCATTTCCCTGATCTCGCTGGACATCTCCATTTATTTTTATCTTGCGTTCGCTTGGACGGCCGCGAAGCTGTTCGGCGTGTGGGTTCCGATCATTCTGGCGGTGGGAGCCATTGTTTACGTCGGGCTGAACAGTGCCTGGGCGCTTGATCAGAAACCGTTCTGGCATTTCATTCATAAAGTGCTGTTTGTGCTGTTTCTGGTCGGCGGCTTATGGGGCACAGCCAGTCTGGCCGAGTATTTCGGCACCTTGCAGGCGCAGCAGGTGCGGGACGGCGGTGTGCTGCGCCCCGTTCAACTGCATTTCGAGGAAAAGTACGCGAAGGTTTTCCCTGCGGTGCTTGGGCAGCCTCTACAGACAAAAGACAGCGCGACGGAAGCCGTACTGCTCATCGAAACCGACACGACGTATTACGTGCTGGTGCAGAAAGTGCTGATGAGGACAAACAGCCAACCGCAGCGTTATGACTCGTTCGGCAATGTTTACCAGATACCCAAGAAACAAGTGTCCTACATCGGATATGAAATACCTGACGGCACACGGATCGCCCGGAAGCGCTTCGACTGGCTTCCGTGACGGCAACACTGATTGGATCGATGGCAGGTGTGTGATGAATAAACACGTGATCACGCTGATGTTGACGTTGCTGGCCTATGACGCCCAGGGCGAACAGATCTTGAAGTTGCCCACCGGTGAAAAGTACCTGGGGCTGGCGACATCCGACCAGTCAGGCATTTTCGTCGACTGCAACAAAGAGCCTCATCGTCTGGCGGACGGTGAGATACAGCCCACCAGCCAGACGTGTGTAGGCAGCGGCGGCATTTATGCGTGGGATCCGACGCTGATAACGATTTCCCCCCTTGAAGTCGTCAGCGTCGATGCGAAGAAAAAACAGATCGAAGTGCGTGAAGGCGATACCGTCAAACTCCTGGATCTGCATGGCATTCCCCCGTCGCGTTTTACTGAATTCACAATAGGCAGTCAGATTGGCGTGGTCGCCGACAAGAAGCGCAGTGCCAACACTTCAATCGTGACAGAGGCGATTTTCGACAAGGACTTCGCCGTGGATGCCAAAGACAAGCAGGACAAAAGCATGGCCTGGAAGCAGGGCCATCCGGACGCCGGGGCCATGTAATGAGTTGCCGAGCGAGTGTTTTTCTGAGAAAAGCCTCCGCTCAATACTCGGAATAAAGCACTGCCATGAACGAACAGCTTCAAGTTATCGATCTGCAGGTGGGCGAAGGCAAGGCCGCCGTCAAAGGCGCATTGATCACCACCCAATACACCGGCTGGCTGGAGGACGGCACCGAGTTCGACTCGTCCTGGAGCCGGGGCAAGCCGTTCCAGTGCGTGATCGGCACCGGTCGGGTGATCAAGGGCTGGGACCAAGGCCTGATGGGCATGCAAGTGGGCGGCAAGCGCAAACTGCTGGTGCCGGCGCACCTGGGGTACGGCGAGCGCACGATGGGCAAGATCCCGCCGAACTCGAACCTGGTGTTTGAGATTGAGTTGCTGGAGGTGTTGACGCGGGAGGATTGAATCGACGCGAATCCGCCAGAGCGCAATGGCGATGAAGCACTCATTGATTCATCGCCATGGTTACCTGTCGGGGTCAGGTGTAGGCGTCAATATCGTCCAGTGCATCTGTGACGATGCCATCCAGTGTTGGAAATTTCACCTTAACGGCTTCCAAGGCTGGAATGACTGTTTCGCGGTCTGTTTCACAATGCCGGCGAGCGAGGTGGCCTAGAGCGGTCACGGCAGAAGCGGCAACCGCTTCGGACTCGCTGGTGAGGTAGGCCAGGCAGGCGTTCTGGGCCCAGACTCTGTCCAATTCATTCAAGCCAATGGAAATCAGTCCAGCGATGATGTTTCTGTCCTCGCCGGTGGCGAGCAGTCTTGTGGCTTCATCGTGGCTGATGGAGGGATCTTGATAGGTCAAATTCACTTTTTGACTCCCTGAACGTTGCCCTTGCTGTCTACTTTCTTGGCTTTGATAAGTGCATAAGTTTAGAAAAGTCAGAGCATTGCATGTTGAGGCAGTGTCTGTTCCGACGTCATCGCGAGCAGGCTCGCTCCCACAGAGGAGTGCAGTCACCCTGTGGGAGCGAGCCTGCTCGCGATGAACGAAGACGCGGTCTTTCAGGCGGCCATCGCCTTTGCTTCCAGCCGGTGGAACGCTGAGGTTTCCCATGACGGGAACCGGCGTTTCAGCCGTTCGAGCGTGGGCAACAGTTGTTCCGGATCCAGCGCATCGAGCTGTCCGAGTGCCTGCACGGCGGACGCCACCACCGATTCCCTTTCACTTTCGTAGAGCGCCAGGCAGGTTCTTTGGGCCCAGCGGTGATCCCGCTCGTTGAGGCCGATGGACATCAGGGCCGCGACGACGTGTGCATCTGGTTGATGAGGCATGGTCGGTTCTCCCGGTGTGTGGCGAGGAACGAGCGCCCTCGCCACGGGGTTGCTCAGCGGTTGGGCGGATCGATGTTGTCGAGGGCGCGGTTGACGGCCAGTTCGCCCAGCATCACCACTTGGGCGATGCCCAGCACGGTGTTGCGGTAGGGCGGTTCCAGCAGGGCGGCGAAGTCGTTGAGCAGGGTGTTGGCCGAGGCCATGGATTCGCAGGCGTGGGCCAGCAGGGATTCCTGATCCATGTCCGGGGCGATGAGGAACATCGGCCGGGATCTTCGTCGTTTCGGGGCTTCGGGCTTGAGGTAGTGGTCGAGGGCGCGCTCGGCGGCTTCGTGGAGCTTGCGGGAGTCGGGGGTGGAGTAGGGCGACGTTGGATCGGATTCGTCTGTTTCTGCTTCTGGCGGATTAGGCGTGTACTTGAACATATGTGAGACCTCGAAGATTAAGGCTGCCCACCCGTCGCGACTAATCGAGGGGGAGGCGGCTGTACGCAGGTTAGTCGACCGGCAGGTCTCACGAATCCGGCGCGCCCGAAGGCGCCCTGCGTACAGCCACCATAGAGAGCAGGTACTGAAAAACCCGCCTGAATGGCTGCTTTACAATTCGTGAGACGTCGGGCGACTAAACCCGATCACTGACCCTTCAGTGACGCGAATCAAGTTACCGACGCCCCCCAAACCGCACAAGCCGGCGGATTCTGGCGCAGTTGTAGGCAAAGGCGCAAGGCAACGTAGCCTGGCGGATGATGCTGAAATGATGCTTTATTTTTCGGGGGTTCAGGCCGTCCAGCCCAGTGGGGCCCTCACTGACGCCATCGCCAGCAGGCTGGCTCCCACAGGGGGCTGCGGTGAACTCAGATTCAGCATCCACCCGCGCCCCTCTGTGGGAGCCAGCCTGCTGGCGATGGCGATGGCGATGGCGTCGGCAGAGGCGGAGCATGGATCTCGCGGCACTCCATTCATCCCTTCCCCCGAAAACCACCTTGCCAGGCCCGGGCCGAACGGCGATCATCGCGCCCAATATAGGGGTAGGGGGTATAGGTATGTCGCACACGCACGAACACAAGACCGAACTGCTCAACCGGGTCCGGCGCATCGCCGGCCAGGTGCAGGCGGTGGAGCGGTCGCTGGAGGCCGAGGCCGACTGCGGCAAGACCCTGCACCTGATGGCGGCGATCCGCGGGGCGGTCAACGGCCTGATGGAGCAGTTCATCGAGGCCCACGCCCGTGAGCACGTCGCCCACCCCGACCTCAGCGACGAAGCCCGCGCCCAAGGCGTGGAAGAGTTGCTGCAAGCCATCCGCCGTTATTCAAAGTGAGCCCACACGCCATGACGCCCAACGCTCAACGCTTCGCCCACGACCATCAGTTCCTCGGCGCCTCCCACGACGAGAACGCCCGCCGCACCCTGTGGGTGGTGGCGCTGACCTTCGTGATGATGATCGGCGAAATCGCCGCCGGGTATGTCACCGGCTCCATGGCGCTGCTGGCCGACGGTTTCCACATGGCGACCCACGCCGGCGCCTTGGGCATTGCGGCGGCGGCCTATGGGTTCGCCCGGCGCAACGCCAGCAACCGCCGCTACAGTTTCGGCACCGGCAAGGTCGGTGACCTGGCCGGCTTCGCGTCGGCCATGGTGCTGGGGCTGGTGTCGCTCGGCATCGCCGGCGAATCGGCCCTGCGCCTGTTCCAGCCGACCACGGTGGCCTTCGGCGAAGCCACGGTGATCGCGGTGGTGGGGTTGGCGGTCAACCTGGTCAGTGCCTTCATGTTGATGGGCCATCACGGCCATGACCACGGGCATCACCATGAACACGGCCACGACCATGCTCATCATCACCATCACGACAACAACCTCCGCTCGGCCTACATGCACGTACTGGCCGACGCGCTGACCTCGGTGCTGGCCATCGCCGCGCTGCTGGCGGGCCGGTATCTGGGTTGGGTGTGGCTGGATCCGGTGATGGGCATCGTCGGCGCCGTGGTCATCGCCAAGTGGGCGTACACCCTGATGCGCGACAGCGCCGCCGTGCTGCTCGACGCCACCGACGAGCCGGTGGCCGAAGAGATCCGCGAGCTGCTGGAAGCCTCGGACGATGTGCGCATCAGCGACCTGCACGTCTGGCAGGTCGGCCCGCAGGCGCGGGCGGCCATCGTCAGCGTGGTGGCGGCCGCCGGCGTCAGCGCCGAGGCGATCCGCGAGCGTCTGGCGCCGGTGCATGAGCTGTCGCACCTGACCGTCGAACTGCGCAGCGCCTGACCTGCGGCACGCCGAAAGGCTGACGCACGGGCATTAAAAAGCCCCTCACCGATCGCTCGGAGAGGGGCTTTTGCGTTGCCGGGCGTCAGGTCAGACCTTGACGATCCAGCCCGCCGGCGCTTCGATGTCGCCGGTCTGCACGCCGGTCAGCTCTTTGTAGAGCTTCTGGGTGACCGGGCCGACTTCGGTTTCGCTGTGGAACACGTGCAGGTGGTCCTGGTAGCTGATGCCGCCGATCGGGGTGATCACGGCGGCGGTGCCGCAGGCGCCGGCTTCTTTGAAGTCCGACAGCTTGTCGATGAACACGTCGCCTTCGACCACTTCCAGGCCCAGGCGGGTCTTGGCCAGTTCGATCAGCGACAGGCGGGTGATGCCCGGCAGCACCGACGGCGAGTTCGGGGTGACGAACTTGTTGTCGTGGGTGATCCCGAAGAAGTTGGCCGAACCGACTTCCTCGATTTTCTTGTGGGTCAGCGGATCCAGGTAGATGGCGTCGGCGAAGTGCGCCTTCTTGGCCTGGGAGCCCGGCATCAGGCTGGCCGCGTAGTTGCCGCCGACCTTGGCGGCGCCGGTGCCTTGCGGGGCGGCGCGGTCGAAGGTGGAGATCTGGAAGTTGTGCGGGGTCAGGCCGCCCTTGAAGTAGGCGCCGACCGGGATCGCGAACACCGAGAAGATGAACTCCGGCGCGGTGCGCACGCCGATGTTGTCACCCACGCCGATCACGAACGGACGCAGGTACAGCGCGCCGCCGGTGCCGTACGGCGGGATGAAGCGCTCGTTGGCGCGGACCACTTGCTTGCACGCCTCGATGAACTGCTCGGTGGACACGTGCGGCATCAGCAGGCGGGCGCAGCTGCGCTGCATGCGGGCGGCGTTCTGGTCCGGGCGGAACAGGTTGATCGAGCCGTCCTTGCAACGGTAGGCCTTCAGGCCTTCGAAGCACTGCTGGCCATAGTGAAGGGCGGTGGAGCCTTCGCTGATGTGCAGCACGTTGTCTTCGGTCAGGGTGCCTTTGTCCCACTCGCCGTTGCGAAAGTACGACAGATAGCGTTTGTCGGTCTTGATGTAGTCAAAACCCAGCTTGTCCCAATTGATGCTTTCGTTACCCATGACACCCTCTATCACTGAACAACCGTCGAAACGGTCAAGGCTTCTGACGTTTTTTTGGATGGGCACAACAATACTTCATTCTGATCCGGTTTCGCAGCCCGGACTATCGGATGACGGGCAGATAAATCGTGTCGCCCTTGAGAAATCGCGGGCAAGCCCGCTCCCACAGGCCTTGCGGTGACCGCAGATTCTGCGGGCAGCCTGATCCCCTGTAGGAATCAGCCCGCCGCATCAGTGTGAACGACACAAAACCTGTGGGAGCGGGCTTGCCCGCGAAGGGGGCCATCACTGCCCCCCCTCTATCTTCCTGAATCAAATGTGCAAGGCATGCCCCAAGGCCCGCAGCGCCGCTTCCTGCACCGCCTCGCCCAGGGTCGGGTGGGCGTGGATGGTGCCGCCGATGTCTTCCAGCCGCGCACCCATCTCCAGGCTCTGGGCAAACGCCGTGGACAGCTCCGACACGCCGACGCCGACCGCTTGCCAGCCGACGATCACATGGTTGTCGCGGCGGGCGACCACCCGCACGAAGCCGCTTTTGGACTCCAGCGTCATGGCCCGGCCGTTGGCCGCGAACGGGAAGCTCGACACGATGCAGTCCAGCCCTGCGGCCTTGGCCTCGTCCGGCGTCTTGCCGACCACCACCAGCTCCGGGTCGGTGAAGCACACGGCGGCGATGGCGGTGGGGTTGAACTCGCGGGTCTTGCCGCTGATCAGCTCGGCGACCATTTCGCCCTGGGCCATGGCGCGGTGGGCCAGCATCGGCTCGCCGGCCACGTCGCCGATGGCGTAGACGTTGCGCATGCTGGTCTGGCAGCGGCTATCGATCTTGATCGAGGCGCCGTTCATCTGAAGGTTCAGCGCTTCGAGGTTCCAGCCCTGGGTGTTGGGCTTGCGGCCGACGGCCACCAGCACCTGGTCGGTTTCCAGGTTCAGAGTTTCGCCGTTCGGGTCGCGCACCTGCAGTTTGCCGTCGAAGCCCAGGACGCTGTGCTTGAGGTACAGCTTCACGCCCAGTTGCTTGAGGGCTTCGTGCACCGGTTGGGTCAGTTCGGCGTCGTAGGCCGGCAGGATCCTGTCCTGGGCCTCGACCACGCTGACTTCGGCGCCGAGCTTGCGGTAGGCGATGCCCAGTTCCAGGCCGATGTAGCCGCCGCCGACCACGATCAGGCGCTTGGGCACCGACGTAGGTGCCAGGGCTTCGGTGGACGAGATGATCGGCCCGCCGATCGGCAGCATCGGCAGGTCGACGGTCTTCGAGCCGGTGGCCAGCACCAGGTGTTCGCACTGGATGCGGGTGTCGCCGACCTCGACGGTCTTGCCGTCGATGACCTTGGCCCAGCCGTTGATGACCTGCACTTTGTTCTTCTTCAGCAGCGCCGCCACGCCGGTGGTCAGGCGGTCGACGATGCCGTCCTTCCACTCGACGCTCTTGCCGATGTCGAGGGTCGGCGCGCCGACGCTGATGCCCAGCGCCGAATGCTGGCTGTGGTGCTGCGTCTGCTGGAACTGCTCGGCCACATGGATCAGGGCCTTGGACGGGATGCAGCCGATGTTCAGGCAGGTGCCGCCCAGCGAGCGGCCTTCGACCAGGATGGTCGAGATGCCGAGCTGGCCGGCGCGGATCGCCGTCACGTAGCCGCCGGGGCCGCCGCCGATGATCAGCAGGGTGGTGTTCAGGGTTTGCATGCGTGCCTCACTCCACAAACAGGGTCGCGGGTTGTTCGAGCAGGCCACGGATGGCCTGGATGAAGAGCGCCGCGTCCATGCCGTCGACCACGCGGTGATCGAAGGAGCTGGAGAGGTTCATCATCTTGCGGATCACCACCTGGCCTTTTACGACCATCGGCCGTTCGACGATTTTGTTCACGCCGACGATGGCCACTTCCGGCAGGTTCAGCACCGGGGTGCTGACGATGCCGCCCAGCGCGCCGAGGCTGGTCAGGGTGATGGTCGAGCCGGACAGTTCGTCGCGGCTGGCCTTGCCATTGCGCGCGGCGTTGGCCAGGCGGGCGATCTCTGCGGCGCTGTCCCACAGGCTGCGGGCTTCGGCGTGGCGCACCACCGGCACCATCAGGCCGACGTCGCTCTGGGTGGCGACGCCGACATGCACCGCACCGAGGCGGTGGATGACCTGGGCCTCGTCGTCGTAACGGGCGTTCATCTGCGGGAAGTCGCGCAGGGCGACGACCAGCGCCCGCACCAGGAACGGCAGCAGGGTGAGCTTGCCGCGGCTGGCGCCGTGCTTGTCGTTCAGGTGCGCGCGCAGCTCTTCGATGGCGGTGACGTCGATTTCCTCGACGTAGCTGAAGTGCGCGGCGCGCTGGGTGGATTCCTGCATGCGCTGGGCGATCTTGCGGCGCATGCCGATCACCGGGATCTGCTCTTCGTCGTTGCGCTGGGCGTAAGCGTTGGCGGCAGGCGCCGAAGCGTTCGACTGACCTTGCGCCAGGTAGGCGTCGAGGTCTTCGTGCAGCACCCGGCCGGCCGGGCCGGAACCGCGCACCAGGCGCAGCTGGATGCCCAGGTCCAGCGCGTGCTTGCGCACCGCCGGGGAGGCCAGCGGACGGTCGCCGGCTTCGCGGGCCACCATCGGGCCCTGGCAAACGGCGGCCGGACGCGGTGCGGCGGCAGGTTTGCTTTCGATGACGGCCTCGACCTTCGGCGCCACGGGGGCCGGGGCTTCCTTGACCGGAGCCGGCGCGGCGGACTCTTTCAGGTTGCCGGCGCCTTCGACTTCGATGCTGATCAGCACGCTGCCGACCGCCATCACTTCACCTGGCTGCCCGCCGAGGGCGATGACCTTGCCGTGCACCGGCGACGGGATGTCGACCATGGCCTTGTCGGTCATGACGTCGGCCAGCACCTGGTCTTCGACGACCAGGTCCCCGACCTTGACGTGCCACTGCGACAGTTCTACTTCTGCGATGCCTTCGCCGATGTCCGGCATTTTAATGACGTGCGTGCCCATTCAGACCTCCATGACCCGTTTCAACGCCGCGCCCACTCGGGACGGCCCTGGGAAATACGCCCACTCCTGCGCGTGCGGGTAGGGGGTGTCCCAACCGGTGACGCGCTCGATCGGGGCTTCCAGGTGATGGAAGCAATGCTCTTGCACCAGCGACACCAGCTCGGCGCCGAAACCGCAGGTGCGCGTGGCTTCGTGCACCACGACGCAGCGGCCGGTCTTCTTCACGGACTTGACGATGGTCTCAAGGTCCAGCGGCCACAGGCTGCGCAGGTCGATGACCTCGGCGTCCACGCCGCTCTCTTCGGCGGCCACCTGCGACACGTAGACGGTGGTGCCGTAGGTCAGCACGGTCACGTCCTTGCCCGGACGGGTGATGGCGGCGACGTCCAGCGGCACGGTGTAGTAGCCGTCCGGCACCTGGGCGGCGGGGTGTTTCGACCACGGGGTCACCGGGCGGTCGTGGTGGCCGTCGAACGGGCCGTTGTACAGGCGCTTGGGCTCCAGGAAGATCACCGGGTCATCGTTTTCGATGGAGGCGATCAGCAGGCCTTTGGCGTCGTAGGGGTTGGACGGCATGACGGTGCGCAGGCCGCAGACCTGGGTGAACAGGGCCTCGATGCTCTGGCTGTGGGTCTGGCCGCCGTAGATGCCGCCGCCGCAGGGCATGCGCAGGGTCATCGGCGCGGTGAACTCGCCGGCCGAGCGGTAGCGCAGGCGCGCCGCCTCGGAAATGATCTGGTCGTAGGCCGGGTACACGTAGTCGGCGAACTGGATTTCCACCACCGGGCGCAGGCCGTAGGCGCCCATGCCCACGGCGGTGCCGACGATGCCGCTCTCGGAGATCGGTGCGTCGAACACCCGCGAGGTGCCGTATTTGGTCTGCAGGCCTTCGGTGCAACGGAACACGCCGCCGAAGTAGCCGACGTCCTGGCCGAACACCACGACGTTGTCGTCGCGCTCAAGCATCACGTCCATGGCCGAGCGCAGGGCCTGGATCATGGTCATGGTGGTCGTGGTCATGGCGGTTTCCAGCTGGATATTGTTGTTGTGATCGTTCATCTCAGACCCCCAACTGCTGACGCTGGCGCTTCAAGTGCTCCGGCATCTCTTTGTATACGTCTTCGAACATGGTCGCGGCGCTCGGGATCTGCCCGCTGGTGAGGGTGCCGTGCTGCTCGGCCTGCTTCTGGGCGGCGATGACTTCGGCCTCGATCTCGGCGCTGGCGGCGGCGTGCTCTTCCTCCGACCAGTGGCCGATCTTGATCAGGTGCTGCTTCAGGCGAGCGATCGGGTCGCCCAGCGGGAAGTGGCTCCAGTCGTCGGCCGGGCGGTACTTGGACGGATCGTCGGAGGTCGAGTGCGGGCCGGCGCGGTAGGTGACCCATTCGATCATGGTCGGGCCCAGGCCCCGGCGGGCGCGTTCGGCGGCCCAGGCGGAGGCGGCGAAGGCGGCGACGAAGTCGTTGCCGTCCACGCGCAGGGAAGCGATGCCGCAGCCGACGCCGCGTCCGGCGAAGGTGGTGGCTTCACCGCCGGCGATGGCCTGGAAGGTGGAGATCGCCCACTGGTTGTTGACCACGTTGAGGATCACGGGGGCGCGATAGACGTGGGCGAAGGTGAGGGCGGTGTGGAAGTCCGATTCGGCGGTGGCGCCGTCGCCGATCCAGGCCGAGGCGATTTTGGTGTCGCCCTTGATCGCCGAGGCCATGCCCCAGCCCACGCCCTGGATGAATTGGGTGGCGAGGTTGCCGGAGATGGTGAAGAAACCGGCGTCCTTGACCGAGTACATGATCGGCAGCTGGCGACCCTTGAGCGGATCGCGCTCGTTGGACAGCAACTGGCAGATCAGGTCCACCAGCGGCACTTCGCGGGCCATCAGGATGCTTTGCTGGCGGTAGGTCGGGAAGCACATGTCATCGATGTTCAGCGCCAGGGCCTGGGCGCTGCCGATGGCTTCCTCGCCGAGGCTCTGCATGTAGAACGACATCTTTTTCTGACGCTGGGCGACCACCATGCGGTTGTCGTAGATGCGCGTCTTGAGCATGGCGCGCATGCCCTTGCGCAGGATCTCGACCGGCACGTCTTCGGCCCAGGGGCCGTGGGCGTTGCCCTGGTCGTCGAGCACGCGGATCAGGCCACGGGCCAGGTCTGCGGTGTCGGCGGGCTCTACGTCGATGGAAGGCTTGCGCATCGTGCCGGCGTCGGTCAGATGCAGGTAGGAGAAGTCGGTTTTGCAGCCTGGGCGGCCCGAGGGTTCGGGCACGTGCAGACGCAGCGGTTCATACGCTTGGGTCATGGCTTCTACGCTCGATCTTGTGAATTTCTTGTAGTGAGCTGACAGTCGTTCTTCGGTAAAAGAATTCTTGTCCTACAACAATCATAGGCCCGGCCAAGAAGAATATTTCTCTGTGTTTCGTTGCGCTGAAGATCATTTGCAGATAGAAAATCTGCATAAACATAAAAAACAGGTGGTTTTGTCTCATGCGCAAACTGGACCGTACCGACATCGGCATTCTCAACAGCCTTCAGGAGAATGCGCGCATCACCAACGCCGACCTCGCCCGTTCGGTCAACCTGTCGCCGACGCCGTGCTTCAACCGGGTCAAGGCGATGGAGGAACTGGGGGTGATCCGCGAGCAGGTGACCTTGCTCGATGCGGACCTTTTGGGCCTGCACGTCAACGTGTTCATCCATGTGAGCCTGGAGAAGCAGGTGGAGGAAGCCTTGCAGCATTTCGAAGAGGCGATCTCGGACCGCCCCGAAGTGATGGAGTGCTACTTGATGGCCGGCGACCCGGACTACCTGATCCGGGTGCTGGTGCCGACGATCCAGTCGCTTGAGCGCTTCATGATGGACTTTCTGACCAAGGTGCCGGGCGTGGCGAACATCCGCTCAAGCTTTGCGCTCAAGCAGGTGCGCTACAAGACCGCGCTGCCGCTGCCGGCGAACGGGTTGACCTTGGGCAGTTGAGCCCCACGGGCGGTCAGACGGAGGCGTACCTGTAGTTGAGCGCTTGCGTGTCGATCGTTTCTTGTACGGTGAAGGTCTGCGGCCACGGCGCCGGTTCGTTGTCCGGGTGGAAGACCAGGGTCTGATTCAGCAACGGCTCCGCAAATGGCTTGCCGCTGCTGCGGTGCTGTTGCTTCCAGCGTTCCCACAGCAGGTCCATGTAGCAGTGGTGCAGGAAGAAGATCGGGTCGTTGGGGGAGGACGCTTCCGCCATGTTGCCGCCGATCCAGCCATGCACCGGATTGTGCAACTGGCGTTGGGAGACCAATTCCCATCCGTTGGCATCTTGCTGGTAGGAGGGGCGATTGAGCACGTCGATCACCTCGTCCGGCCCGGGCAGCCTGCCGGCCTGCCCGAAGTTGCGGCGCAGACTGATGTTGTCCGGCGTGGGAGCGATGTCGGTGTCCCATACGGCGACCCTGAACCGGTTGGCCTCCAGGGTGAACGGGCCGCTGATCAGGTGCTGCCGGTCCAGATTGTCGCCGTTGGCGCCCATGAAGTCCGAGGTGAAGGGGTTGTCGGCGCCGGTGAGCTGCCAGTTCCAGTAGGGCAGGGTGATGTCGGGGTCGTCGACGGCGGACTGCAGGGCCAGTTCGAACTGGCGCAGCAGGACTCGGTGCCAAGGGTAGAACAAAGGGGTGGCGTGGGGATTGGGAACCAGCGGATTGCCCCTGCCCATCGAGTTCTTGTGGATCTGCACGAAGTCGTCGTAGCGGCTCTGCTGTCCGGGCCGCAGCACGCTGTCGACATCGTTTTTCAGCGTGAGGACGGCCCTGACGAAACGGGATTTCTGATCCGGCGTCATGTCCCGGTGGTTGATGCGAATGTCCATATTGCGAAAACTCCATTGAATGTTTGCGCATTCGAGTTTCCGCATGGAGGACGCTTCGTTCAATTCGACCCTTTCGCCGGCACCCGTGGGAAAAAGAATCGCAAAGGTGTCGGGCATTCCGCCTCAAAAGGCATTGAGCGGAATTTTCAGGTACGTCACGCCGTTGCTTTCCGCAGGCGGCAGGTTGCCCGCCCGCACGTTCACCTGGATCGCCGGCAGCAGCAGCGTCGGCATGCCCAGCCCGGCGTCGCGCCGGGTGCGCATCTGGACGAACGCCGCCTCATCGATGCCGTCGTGCACATGGATGTTGCTTTTGCGCTGTTCGCCGACGGTGGTCTGGCACTGCGGGCCGCGGCCGGCCGGCGGGTAATCGTGGCAGACGTAGAGTTTGACGCTGGCGGGGAAGGCCAGCAGCTTGTGGATCGACTTGAACAATTGATGGGCGTCGCCACCGGGGAAGTCGCAGCGGGCGGTGCCGACGTCCGGCATGAACAGGGTGTCGCCGACCAGGATCTGCTCGCCGTCGATCAGGTAGGCCATGTCCGCCGGCGTGTGGCCGGGGACGTGCAGGGCGGTGGCCTTGAGGCCGCCGATCATGAAGGATTCGCCGGGGGCGAACAGGTGATCGAACTGCGAGCCGTCGACGCAAAATTCCGGCTCCAGGTTGAACAGCGCCTTGAACACGTCCTGCACCTTGCTGATCGCCTGGCCGATGGCGATCTTGCCGCCCAGCTCCCGGCGCAGGTACGGCGCGGCGGAGAGGTGGTCGGCATGGGCGTGGGTTTCCAGCAGCCATTGCACGTGCAGGCCATGGGCGCGGACGAAGGCGATGATCTTGTCGGCCTGGGCGGTGCAGGTGCGGCCGGCGGCGCCGTCGTAGTCGAGCACCGGATCGACGATCGCGCACTGACCGCCGTCGGCCTCGTAGACCACGTAGCTGTAGGTCGAGGAGACGGGGTCGAGGAAGGCTTCAATCAGTGCGGGCATGGAGATGAACCTGTGAAAGGGGACGAGAAGTCAGTCATGGGTTGCAACACTTTATGTAAAAACATAATGTTCGCAGCTTAAGTGACGTTGAAGGCTTCCTGCAAATGCAATCCAGTCTGACCGAATGTGAAGTCGCCCAACTGCGGGCGTCGGCCTCCAAGGCCTGTTCGCTGCTCAAGGCCCTGGCCAACGAGGACCGGCTGTTGATCCTGTGCCAGTTGACCCAGGGCGAACGCAACGTCGGCGACCTGGAAAAGATGACCGGCGTGCGTCAGCCGACCCTGTCCCAGCAGTTGGGCATCCTGCGCGATGAAGGGCTGGTCGCGACCCGCCGTGAAGGCAAGTACATTTTCTACGGCCTCGCCAGTCACGAAGTGATCCAGGTGATGAAAACCCTCTCGGGCCTGTACTGCGGCGCGGTGCTCAAGAGTTGGGAACAGCCAGGACCCCAATAACGAAACACGGCACCTGCGGGAGCGGGCCTGATCGCGATTGCGGTGGTTCAGGCCATGTCGATGGCGAATGTCGCGCCGTCATCGCGCGCCGGCTCGCTCCCGCATCCATCCTTGCGTGCAGCAAAAGGAACAAGCAATGAACGACCAACACTGGGGCCCCTCCATCAGTGCGGACATCGTGGTCATCGGCGGCGGTACGGCCGGCATCGGTTTCGTCGCCAGCCTGCTCAAGCGTGACCCGACCCTGAAAGTCACCGTGATCGAACCGAGCACCCACCATTACTACCAACCGGCGTGGACGCTGGTCGGCGGCGGCGCCTACGACGTGAAGGACACCGCGCGGCCGATGACGTCGGTGCTGCCGCGCCAGGCGACCTGGGTGCAGGCCCTGGTGACCTGCGTCGACCCGGACAAGCGCCAGCTCACCCTCAACGACGACCGCACCGTCAGCTACCGCAACCTGATCGTCTGCCCCGGCCTGCGCCTGGCCTGGGAGAAGATCGAAGGCCTGCAGGAAAGCCTCGGCCGGCACGGCGTCACCTCCAACTACAGTTACCAGCACGCGGCCTACACTTGGGAACTGGTGCAGAACCTGCGCGGCGGCAAGGCGTTGTTCACCCAGCCGGCGATGCCGATCAAATGCGCCGGCGCGCCGCAGAAGGCGCTGTACCTGTCCTGCGATCACTGGCTCCAGTCTTCGGTGCTGAACGGCATCGACGTGGAGTTCAACCTGGCCGGACCTGCGCTGTTCGGCGTGCCGACCTTCGTGCCGCCGCTGATGAAGTACATCGAGAAGTACAACGCCCGGCTGGCGTTCAATTCGAACCTGGTGAAGGTGGACGGCCCGGCGAAGACCGCGTGGTTCGAGGTCAAGGACGCCGACGGCAACGTCACCCGCGAGGCGAAGGCCTTCGACCTGCTGCACGCCGTGCCGCCGCAGGTCGCCCCGGACTTCATCGCGCAGAGCCCCTTGGCCGATGCGGCCGGTTGGTGCGAGGTCAATCCGCACACGCTGCAGCATCCGCGCTACCCCGAGGTGTTCGGCCTGGGCGACATCTGCGGCACCGCCAACGCCAAGACCGCCGCGGCGGTGCGCAAGCAGGTCGTGGTGGTCGCGCAGAACCTGCTGGCCCTGCGCAAGGGCCAGCCGCTGCCGCTCAAGTACGACGGCTACGGGTCGTGTCCGCTGACGGTGGAGAAGGGCAAGGTGATCCTCGCCGAGTTCGGCTACGGCGGCAAACTGCTGCCGACCTTCGCCCTCGACCCGACCGTGCCGCGCCGTTCGGCGTGGTGGCTGAAGGCGACGTTGCTGCCGTGGTTCTACTGGAACGGCATGCTCAAGGGCCGCGAGTGGCTGACCGGCCTGTCCAGAGTCGACTGAGATCCGCTTATGTTGCTGGCAAGTCTGTTTGGTGTGGTGATGGGGCTGATCCTCGGCCTGACCGGCGCGGGCGGCGGGATTCTCGCCGTGCCGGCGCTGGTGCTGGGGTTGGGCTGGAGCATGACGCAAGCGGCGCCGGTGGCGCTGTTCGCGGTGGGCAGCGCGGCGGCGGTCGGCGCCATCGACGGCTTGCGCCACGGGCTGGTGCGCTACCGTGCGGCGTTGTTGATCGCGGCGCTGGGGGCGGTGTTTTCGCCGCTGGGCATCTACTTCGCCCATCAGTTGCCGGAGAAGATCTTGATGATCCTCTTCAGCCTGCTGATGGTGATGGTGGCCGGGCGCATGCTGCGCCGCGAACGCAAGGAAGAGGGGCCGAGCGACCACGGCCATGCCAGTTGGGGGCAGAAGAACTGCATGCTCAACCAGCAGACCGGACGCCTGGCCTGGACCGCCAAATGCACCGCGACCCTCGCGGCGCTGGGGGCGGTGACCGGCGTGGTGTCGGGACTGCTCGGCGTCGGCGGCGGCTTTCTGATCGTGCCGGCGTTCAAGCAACTGACCGATGTGCAGATGCGCGGCATCGTCGCCACGTCGCTGATGGTGATCAGCCTGATCTCCGCCATCGGCGTGGCCGGTGCGTTCCACGCCGGGGTGCGGATCGATCACGTGGGCGCAGCGTTCATCGTCGCCAGCATCGTCGGCATGATCATCGGTCGCAAACTCTGCTACCTGGTGCCGGCGCGGGCCTTGCAGGTGGGGTTCGCCGGGGTGTGCCTGGTGGTGGCGGCCTACATGATGCTGCGGGCCTGAATTTGCGATGACGGCGAGGAAGCGTCCTCGCCGCAAGCCTCAGTGGTTATAGGCCGCTTCGCTGTCGTCGATCAGCGGATCCTTCTCGGTCAGCACGATTTGCGCGATCCGGTCCTTGCGCATGAAGCTCACCTTCGGATGGGACTGGGCGTAACGGATGAAGCGCTCCATGGCCTCGACCATCGCTGGGGTGCCGCCGATGCGGTCGTGCAGGCTGACCGACATCATCCGCCGTTTCTCGGCGCCCTCGGCATACAGGCGGTCGAACTCCAGCACCAGCTGCTGGTAGAACTGCTCGGCGGAGAAGTGCCGGCCCTCGACCAGCACGATGTCGTTGTTGCGCAGGGTGTACGGCACCACGGCGAACTTGCGGCCGCGCACCAGGGTCACGAACGGTTCGTCGCGGCTGACGTCGTCGATGTGGTAGGTGAACTTCAGGTCCTGCAGCACCTTCAGCGTGTTGGGGCTGCGCCGCAGCCAGTTGGCGTTGTAGCCCACCGAGCGCTGGCCGGTGATTTTCTCCACGGCGGCCACGCCGTCGCCGATGAACTGCTTTTCCTGGGCGTAGTTCATGTTGTACGAATCGGCCCAGCGCATGCCATGGGCCGCCACTTCGTGGCCGCGTTCGGCGATGGCCTTGGCCAGTTCCGGGTGCTTGAGCGCCGCTTCGCCGACCACATGGGAGGTGACCTTGATGCCGGTACGGTCCCACAGGTCGAGCATCCGCCACAGGCCTTCCTTGTAGCCGTAGTCGAACCAGGTCTGCGCCGGCAGGTCGGGGTAGCCCTTGGGCAGCGGGCTGCCGGAGAACGGGCTTTCGGCGCCTTCCGGCTGGCCGCCGGTCTCGAATTGCATCGACACCGAAATCACCAGCTGCGAGCCGTCCGGCCAGGGGCGTTCCTGGGCGAAGGCGAGGGCGGGCAGCAACAGGGCGGCGGCCAGAAGGCTTTTTAACGGACGCAGGGAGCGTCGACGGTTGGACGTGGTCATAGCGAACACCTTGCAGTTGAGAAGTGCGGCAAGGTTGGCATCGGCGGGCGGCGGGAAACATCCGCTGCGGGCGAGATGACCTTTAAACAATTTTTACGAATCGGGCGGGGCAGTGGTCTGCCTCAAGCCCTGCGGTGCCTGGGCCGACGTCATCGCGGGCAAGCCCGCTCCCACAGGTCTTGTGCACGGCACGGTCAATGTGGGAGCGGGCTTGCCCGCGATGAGGCCGTTTCAGTCACCGTCGACAGGGCTGACTCCACGCTATTGCGAGCAGTTCCGATTCCACAGCGGATATGGGTTTGGCCGTGGTTTTGCGTCACACTTGTTCAACTTTCCGGCACAAGGCCTTTCAATGGATCACTACGCCCCGCGCAACTGGCAGCCCCACGAGAAGCCCAGCCTGCCGGGTTCCCCCTCGACGCCGCTGCATTCCAACCCCAAGCGCCTGGCCTATGCGCTGGTGGGGTTGCTGGTGGCGTTGACCGGCGGGCTGGGCAATTCGCTGGTGGTCGCCAACCTGCCTTACCTGCAAGGCGCGCTCGGCGCGACCACGGCGGAGATGGCCTGGCTGCCGGCGGCGTATGTGATGACCAACGTGTCGATGAACCTGTTGCTGGTGAAGTTCCGCCAGCAGTTCGGCCTGCGGGCGTTCACCGAGGTGTTCCTGGTGCTGTACGCGCTGGTGACCTTCGGCCACCTGTTCGTCAACGACCTGAGTTCGGCGATTGCGGTGCGCGCCGCCCACGGCATGGTCGGCGCGGCGCTCAGTTCCCTGGGCCTGTATTACATGGTGCAGGCGTTCCCGGCCAAATGGCGGATGAAGGCGCTGGTGCTGGGGCTGGGCGCGTCGCAGCTGGCCTTGCCGTTGGCGCGGCTGTTCTCCGAAGACCTCTTGCAGATCGCCGAATGGCGCGGCCTGTACCTGTTCGAAATGGGCATGGCGCTGCTGTCGCTGGGCTGCGTGCTGATGCTGAAACTGCCGCCGGGCGACCGCTTCCGCACCTTCGAACCGCTGGACTTCCTCACCTTCGCCATCCTCGCCAGCGGCGTGGCGCTGCTCTGCGCGGTGCTGTCGCTGGGGCGGATCGACTGGTGGCTGGAGGCGCGCTGGATCGGCATCGCCCTGGCGGCGGCCATCGTGCTGATCCTGGCGGGCCTGGCCATCGAGCACAACCGCAGCAACCCGATGCTGATGACCCGCTGGCTCGGCAGCGGAGTGATGATCCGCCTGGCCCTGGCGGTGATCCTGATCCGCATGGTCACTTCGGAGCAGTCCACCGGCGCCGTGGGGTTCATGCAGAACCTGAACATGGGCAGCCAGCAGTTGCACAGCCTGTACGTGGTGATGCTGATCGGCAGCATCGCCGGGCTGCTCACCAGCGCGCTGACCATCAATCCTGCGCACTTGCTCCTGCCGTTGATCATCTCCCTGGCGCTGATGGCCACCGGGTCGGTGATGGACAGCTACTCGAACAACCTGACGCGCCCGCAGAACCTCTACTTCAGCCAGTTCCTGCTGGCGTTCGGCAGCACCTTCTTCCTCGGGCCGACCATGGTGCTCGGCACCCGCAACGTGCTGACCAATCCGCGCAACCTGGTGAGCTTCTCGGTGCTGTTCGGGATCTGCAACAACCTCGGCGGCCTGATCGGCGCGGCGTTGCTGGGCACGTTCCAGATCGCGCGCGAGAAGTTCCACTCCAGCCACATCGTCGACCAACTGGTGCTGGCCGATCCCCAGGTGGCCGCCCGCGTGCAGGGCGGCGGCTCGGCGGTGGGCTCGCTGATCGCCGATCCGGGCCTGCGCAACCTGCAAGGCATCCGCAGCCTGGCCAACGCCGCCACCCGCGAAGCCAACATCCTGGCCTACAACGATGTGTTCATGCTGATCGCCGTGATCGCGGTGCTGACCCTGATCTGGATTTCCGTCCGCGCGCTGTGGCTGGTCAGCACCACCCGCACGGTTTCTCCCAAGCCTTCCGTCCCCTCCAGCGGTGCCTCTTCTTCATGACCGAACCGACCGTCACCACCAACGCCATTGCCGCCACGCCCGAGGGTGTGGCGCCGCCGTCGTCGCCCAACACCGAACCGCGTTCCCTGCGGGTGCGGATCATCTCGTCGCTGGGGTTCGCCGCCATCGCCCTGGTCGGCGTGCTGATCGTGCTGTACGCCTGGCAGCTGCCGCCGTTCAGCAGCGCCGTCGAAACCACCGAGAACGCTTTGGTGCGCGGGCAAGTGACGATCATCGGCCCGCAGCTCAGCGGCTACGTGTACGAAGTGCCGGTGCAGGACTTCCAGTTTGTCAAGGAAGGCGACCTGCTGGTGCGCCTGGACGACCGCATCTACAAGCAGCGGCTGGACCAGTCGCTGGCGCAGCTGGCGGTGCAGAAGGCCGCGCTGGCCAACGTGGTGCAGCAGCGCAACAGCGCCGAGGCGACCATCAAGCTGCGTCAGGCGGCGCTGGCCGACAGCGAGGCCCAGGCGCGCAAGAGCGGGGCGGACCTGGCGCGCAACAAGGCGCTGGTGAGCGACGGTTCGGTGTCCCGGCGCGAGCTGGACGTGACCCTTGCCGCCAGTGCCCAGACCACCGCGTCGGTGGCCCAGGCCAAGGCGAACCTTGAGATCGCCCGGCAGGACCTGCAGACGGTGATCGTCAACCGCGGCTCCCTGGAAGCGGCGGTGGCCAGCGCCGAGGCGGCGGTGCAACTGGCGCGGATCGATTTGTCCAACACCCGCATCATCGCCCCCCGTGACGGCCAGTTGGGGCAGATCGGCGTGCGCCTCGGCGCCTACGTCAACTCCGGCGCGCAACTGATGGCGCTGGTGCCGAACCAGAAGTGGGTGATCGCCAACCTCAAGGAAACCCAGATGGACAACGTGCGGGTCGGCCAGCCGGCGACCTTCACGGTCGATGCGCTGAACCACCGCAGATTCACCGGCCGGGTGCAGCATGTGTCGCCGGGCACCGGTTCCGAATTCGCCCTGTTGCAGGCCGACAACGCCACCGGCAATTTCGTGAAGATCGCCCAGCGGGTGCCGGTGCGCATCACCATCGACCCCGACCAGCAGGAGAGCGAGCGGTTGCGGCCGGGGATGTCGGTGGTGGTGAGCATCGACACGGCGGCGGGGGACACCCAGCCGCACTGATTCCCGGCAAGTCCTGCGGGCCACTGCCCCTGTAGGAGCGAGACTGCTCGCGATTGCGGTCTGTCAGTTGCATTAATGCCGGCAGGCCCACCGCTATCGCGAGCAAGCTCGCTCCCACAGGTTTTGTGGCATTCGCAACAGAGGTGAGCGCCCGCTGAGGCTTCAGGCGGCGATCATCGGCGGCAGGGTGCCGAGCAGCGACACCGCCGCCACTGCGCCGATCCCCAGCAGCCATTCCAGCGTCACGCTGCGCCTGAGGGCAGCGGCGCGCCGTTCGCAGTCCTTGATCCGCAGGCGGTTGAACAGCGCCAGCCCGAGCATGCCGAGCACCAGCAGCGCCTTGATCAGCAGGATCAGGGCGAAGCCCGTGAACAGCGGCGTCGGCCACCACTGGCCGGTCAGCGCCCGCACGTTGATCAGGCCGGTGACCAGCAACCCCGCCACCAACCCGTAGCCGATGCCGCTGAAGCTACGCAGCACCGGCGCGATGGCGATTTGCGGCCGGCGCAGGACCATCACCAGCACCCGCAACCCGCCGAGCCAGGCGCCGACGCAGGTCAGGTGGACGATCTGGTTGAGGATCAGCAGTTGCCCGTGCCAGCCGTCGAACATGGCGCCGTGGCCGACCGGCGCCAGCGTCGCCAGCAGCAGGGCGGCGAGGCCCTGGCGCAACGGCCGGCGCGTGCGCCAGGGCGTGAACAGCAGCATCAGCAGCAGGGCGTTGAGCAACAGGTGCCAGCGCCAGACCTGGCCGAAGAACGTCTGCTGCGACACCAGCGCCAACGTCTGCGGATCGAACGCCGCCGCCAGCGAACCGGCCATGCTTGCGGTGACCAGCAACGCCCAGACGACGCCGCTGACCAGGGCCACGGCCGCCAACCAGCGGCTGGAGCGAAGGTCCGCGTCTGTCGCATCAGCCTTGAGCAGCAGCGGCCGGAACAGCCAGGCCCCGAACAGCGTCAGCACCACGGTGAAATGCAGGAACCGGCACAGCACCAACGCTTCGGCCATGGACTATTGGCCGACCTTGAACTGATAGGCGCCTTCGCTCTTGTGCGTGTCGACCGACACCGCGTGCCATTCGACCTTGTACTTGCCGGCGGTCAGCGGCGCCTCGGGGGTGACGATCAAGGTCTTCTTGTCATCTTCGGTGGTCAGCGGCTTGACCGTCACCGGCGCGCCGTCGCGGGTGATCGTGACCTTGGTGAACGTGGTCTCGACGCCTTCGGAAAACTTAAGGCGCAGTTCCGTCGGCGCGGCGACGGTGCTGTCGGCGGCCGGCACCTGGGATTTGAGGTGGGCGTGGGCGAACGCCTGGGAAACAGTCAACGACGCCAGCAGGGCGCCGGCGGTCAGCAGGGTTTTCATCGGCATGGGGCAGTTCCCTTTCAGTGAAGTCGCGGGGCTGAGTATAGAGCGCGCCTCAGTCGGCCTTCAGGCGCATGTGTATGACCGGAAACGGTCGGCCTTCGCCGTCGGTCTCCGAGCGGCCGATGTCTTCGAAACCGTAGTGCCGGTAGAAGCCGTGGGCCTGGGGATTCTGTTCGTTGACGTCGACCTTCAGCCGCGGGCGCCGGACATGGTCGAGCAGGCGGCGGCCGATGCCCTGGCCGCGCTGCGCCGGGTCGATGAACAGCATCTGCACGGTGTCCGCATCGGTCGCGATGAAGCCGGCCGGGCTGCGGTCGGGGTTCTCGAACACCCACACGTCGAGGGCCGGCAGGTAGGTGTCGCGCACCAGCGGGAACAGCCGCTGGATGTCGTCTTCGGGCAGGAAGGCGTGGGTGGCGCGCACCGAGCGTTCCCACAGGGCGGCGAGGGCGGGGTCGTCCGCAGCGATGCGCTGGCGAATGTTCACGGGCAGGATCCTTCAGCGGATGACGGGGAGAAGGGGGGCGATCCTAAACCAGATGAGCCGGCCTGTGTGTGAAGAATCGTGCCTGGCTGTCGCCCGCTGCCCAGAGCGGATGCTAGTCTTCAACAACGTTGTCGACAGGGAGCCCTCATGGGCAATCACAAGATCGGAATCCGCCGCAGTAACGTCGAGAAGATCCTGTTGGCGGCGGAAAAGGTGTTCGCCGAAAAAGGCTTCGGCGGCACGGCCATGGCCGACATCGCCGCCGAAGTGCAACTGCCGCGCTCCAACCTGCATTACTACTTCAGCACCAAGGGCGAGCTGTACAGCGCGGTGCTGCTGGATCTGCTGGACGTGTGGAAGCAGGACGCGCTGTGCTTCGAGATGTTCGACGACCCGCGCGTGGTGCTCAGCAGCTACATCCGCGCCAAGATGAACCACTCGCGCAGCCGCCCCTACGGCTCCAAGGTGTGGGCCAACGAGATCATCCACGGCGCGCCGACCCTGGGCGAGGCGCTGGACGCCAGCCTGTACGACTGGGCGAAGATGAAGGAAGCCAAGATCCGCCAATGGGTGGAGGACAAGCGCATCCTCCCGGTGGAACCGTCGAGCCTGCTGTACATGATCTGGGCCTCGACCCAGCACTACGCCGACTTCGATCATCAGGTGAACATACTCAACGAGCACCAGCCGCTGTCGGACATGCAGTTCGAGCGGGCGGTGCAGACGGTGACCGGGGTGATCCTGCGGGGGATCGGGCTGGAGCCCTGAGCCCTGAGCCTTGAGCCTTGAGTCTTGAGGTGCCGGGGCGGGCCTCATCGCCAGCAGGCTGGCTCCCACAGGAAGAATGTGGGAGCCAGCCTGCTGGCGATGGCGCCGGTTCAGGCGCCGCCGCCCTCAAGGGCTGACATGGTAGGGATTGCGCGGATCATGGTTCCAGTCCAGGAACGGCTTGCCGGACTCCACCGGCACCATCTCGATGCAGTCCTGCACCGGGCAGGTGATCTGGCACAGGTTGCAGCCCACGCATTCCTCATCGATCACTTCATAGGTGTGCGTGCCGTCCGCCTGGCGCAGGCTGGCGATGGCCTGGTGCGAGGTGTCCTCGCAGGCGATGTGGCAGCGCCCGCAGCCGATGCACGCCTCTTGGTCGATCTTCGCGATCACCTGGTAGTTGATGTCCAGGTACTTCCAGTCGGTGGTGTTGCCCACCGCCCGCCCGGAGAAATCCGCAAGGCTGGCGTAGCCCTGACTGTCCATCCAGCGTGACAGCCCGTCCTTCATCTCCTCGACGATGCGGAACCCGTGCAGCATCGCCGCCGTGCACACCTGCACCGCGCCGCTGCCCAGGGCGATGAACTCCGCCGCGTCGCGCCAACTGCCGATGCCGCCGATGCCGCAGATCGGTAAGCCATGGGTCTGCGGGTCGCGGGCGATTTCCGCCACCATGTTCAGCGCGATCGGTTTGACCGCCGAGCCGCAGTAGCCGCCGTGGGTGCTTTTGCTGCCGACGGTGGGCAGGGCGACCATGTGCTCCAGGTCGACGCTGGTGATGGAGTTGATGGTGTTGATCAGCGACACCGCATCGGCGCCGCCCCGGTGCGCGGCGCGGGCGGCGACGCGGATGTCGGTGATGTTGGGCGTCAGCTTGACGATCACCGGCAGCGAACAGTAGGTCTTGCACCAGCGCGTCACCTGCTCGACGTACTCCGGCACCTGGCCGACCGCCGCGCCCATGCCGCGCTCGGGCATGCCGTGGGGGCAGCCGAAGTTGAGCTCGATGCCGTCGGCGCCGGTGGCCTCCACCAGCGGCAGGATGCGTTTCCACGATTCCTCCACGCACGGCACCATCAGCGAAACGATCAGCGCCCGGTCCGGCCAGTCCTTCTTCACCTGGGTGATTTCCCGCAGGTTGATTTCCAGCGAGCGGTCGGTGATCAGCTCGATGTTGTTGATGCCCAGCACCTCGCGGTTGGCCCCGTAGTGGGCCGAGTAGCGCGAGGACACGTTGACCGCCGCCGGGTCCTCGCCCAGGGTTTTCCAGACCACGCCGCCCCAGCCGGCCTCGAAGGCGCGCACCACGTTGTAGGCCTTGTCGGTCGGCGGCGCGGAGGCGAGCCAGAACGGGTTGGGGGCTTTGATGCCGGCGAAGACAATCGAGAGATCGGCCATTTACGCAGCCTCCACGTTGAGCGTCAGTTGGGCGTTGATGGCCTCGGCGGCCCGTTTGCCGTGCTGCACCGCCTGCACGGTCAGGTCCTGGTCGAGGCTGGTGCAGTCGCCGCCGGCGTAGACGCCGGGAATGCTGGTCTGCAGGTGCTCGTCCACCTGGATCCGCTCGCCCTGGCGCTTGAGTTCGCGGGCCAGCGGGTCGGCGAGGGCGGCGCCGTCGAACGCCTGGCCGATGGCCTTGAAGATCGCGTCGGCGGCCAGTTCGAAGGTTTCGCCGGTGGTCTGCAAACGGCCCTCCACCAGATGGGTGCGGGCGAAGCGCATGCCGCGCACGTGGCCTTGGCCGTCCAGCAGCACTTCCTCCGGTTGGGCCCAGGTCAGCAGCCGCACCTGGTTGGCCTTGGCGATGTCCTGTTCGTGGCCGGTGGCGCCCATGTCCGCCGCGCCACGGCGGTACACCAGGTTGACGTCGCGGGCGCCGAGGCGGGCCATCTGCACGGCCATGTCGATGGCGGTGTTGCCGGCGCCCAGCACGATGCAGCGCTCGGCCAGAGGCAGTTGGGTGAGGTCGTCGGCCTGGCGCAGTTCGCGGATGTAGTCGGTGGCGGCGAGCAGGCCGGGGGCGTCTTCGTGGGGCAGGCCCAACTGCTTGCTGGCGTTGAGGCCCAGGCCGAGGAACACCGCGTCGAACTGCTGGTGCAGTTCGCTGAGGGTGAGGTGGTCGCCGAGCCTTTGGCCGTGGCGGATTTCGATGCCGCCGATCTGCAGCAGGAACTCCAGTTCCTTCTGCGCGTAGTCGTCCACCAGCTTGTACTTGGCGATCCCGTATTCGTTGAGTCCGCCAGCCTTTTCCCGTGCCTCGAAAATCACCACGTCATGGCCGTGCATGGCGCTGCGGTGGGCGCAGGACAGCCCGGCCGGACCGGCGCCGACCACGGCGATGCGCTTGCCGGTGCTGGCCGCCCGCCGGAACGGGTGTTCGGTGAAGTGCGCATTGTCCACGGCATAGCGCTGCAGCAGGCCGATCAGCACCGGCGCGCACTCGTGGGCGTTGTTGCGCACACAGGCTTGCTGGCAGAGGATTTCGGTCGGGCACACCCGCGCGCAACTGCCGCCGAGGATGTTGGCCGACAGGATCTTCTGCGCGGCGCCGGGCACGTTGTCCTGGTGGATGTTGCGGATGAACGAGGGAATGTCGATTTCGCTCGGGCATGCGTTGACGCACGGGGCGTCGTAGCAGTACAGGCAACGCGAGGCTTCCAGGTGCGCCTGGCGGTCGTTGAGCGGCGGCGCCAGGTCGGTGAAATGGCCGGCCAGGGCGGCGGCGCTTTCGTGCGGGTGCGGGAGGTGGTTCAGGGACTCGATCACGGTGGTGTGCCTCACGGTTATTTGAGGTTCTCTGCCTCTGTCGGGCAGTGGTTTTGTGGTGCTTGAAAGGGCCCCATCGCTGGCAAGCCAGCTCCCACAGGTTCTTGGGTGAACACAATCGTTGTGTGCGACTGCAATCACTGTGGGAGCTGGCTTGCCAGCGATAGGTCGAAGGCCGATTTCAGCGTTTCACGGCAGTGGGCTTGTGCTGCTCGGCCCGCTTGCTCAGCAGGTCGAACACCGCCGGGTACGCCGGCCGCTCGATGTAGCGCCCGGCCCCGCGTTCGGCGCGCAGGTCGCCGTCGGCCCAGACCACCCGGCCCTGGCTGATGGTGTGGCTGGGCACGCCGCGCACGGTCTTGCCTTCGAAGATGTTGAAGTCCACCTGCTGATGGTGGGTCTTGGCGGAGATGGTGCGGGTGCCTTCGGGATCCCACAGCACCAGGTCGGCATCGGCGCCGACCCGGATCGCGCCCTTGCGCGGGTAGAGGTTGAAGATCTTGGCGGTGTGGGTGGAGGTGAGGGCGACGAAGGCCTGCATCGACAGGCGCCCGGTGTTCACCCCTTCGTCCCACAGCACCGCCATTCGGTCTTCGATGCCGGCGGTGCCGTTGGGGATCTTGCTGAAATCGTCGCGCCCGGCGGCTTTCTGCTCGGCGCAGAAGCAGCAGTGGTCGGTGGCGGTGGTGTGCAGGTTGCCCGATTGCAGGCCGTGCCACAGCGCCTCCTGATGCCCGCGCGGGCGGAACGGCGGGCTCATCACGTAGCCGGCGGCGGTCTGCCAGTCCGGGTGACGGTAGACGCTGTCGTCCAGCAGCAGGTGCCCGGCCAGCACTTCGCCGTAGACCGGCTGGCCCTTGCCGCGGGCGTAGGTGATTTCGTCCAGCGCTTCCTTAGTCGAGACGTGCACCAGGTACAGCGGCGTGCCGAGGGTCTCGGCGATGCGGATGGCCCGGCTCGCGGCTTCGCCTTCGACCTGGGAGGGGCGCGACAGCGGATGCGCCTCGGGGCCGGTGATGCCCTGGGCCAGCAGCTTGCGTTGCAGGTGATAGACCAGTTCACCGTTCTCCGCGTGCACGGTGGGCACGGCGCCGAGTTCCAGGCAGCGTTCGAAGCTCGCCACGAGGGTGTCGTCGGCGGCCATGATCGCGTTCTTGTAGGCCATGAAATGCTTGAAGCTGTTGATCCCGTGGTGGTGCACCAACTCGGCCATTTCTTCGCGCACCTGCTCGCTCCACCAGGTGATCGCGACGTGGAAGCCGTAGTCGGACGCGGACTTTTGCGCCCAGCCACGCCACTGGTGGAAGGCTTCGAGCAGCGACTGCTGTGGGTTGGGGATCACGAAGTCGATGATCGACGTGGTGCCGCCGGCCAGCCCCGCCGCCGTGCCGCTGTAGAAGTCCTCGCTGGCCACGGTGCCCATGAAGGGCAGTTGCATGTGGGTGTGCGGATCGATGCCGCCGGGCATCAGGTATTGCCCGCTGCCGTCGAGCACTTCGGCGCCGGCCGGAACATCGAGGTGTTCACCGATGGCCTTGATCACGCCGTCGGCGCAATACACATCGGCGCGGTAACTTTCATCATGGGTGACAACGGTGGCGCCACGGATCAACAGAGACATTCCGGATTCCTCGCAGGCATGACCGGCTTGTGCCGGTTCTAGATGTTTTTATCGTTGGTAAGCGCAATCGGTTGAATCTTGTCAGGTCTGTCAGGAATAGACGCTAGTCGCAGATATGAGATTGGGCAAGATTATTTTTCATAAGCTTATTCGGTTAATAACTTATTGATTTAAAAGAATAAATAGCAAAAATCCCCAAAATGGTGAGGCCCTTCACCATTTTGACGCACTTGACAGGATGCAAATATGGTCAAGATTTCCTATGTGAAATCAGCCGCTTGAAACCGGGCGGAAAGCGATGCGCCATAACGAAAATAAATGTGATGCACCAAGTTGAGTCCTGACAGTTCGGACAACTTGCCCGGCATTCGGCCTGAGTGCCCGGACAACTTTCCAGGGACGTTGCGAACATAAAATTAAACTGATGGATATCAGTGGCTTGACCCGTTGCAAAGGCACCGCCCGAGCGTCCTGCGCAGAACCCGGCACGCAATTTGATGCCGTCGCTGACGCCTTGGCCGGTGCGTGAACGTTGTCGATTCCTCCGGCCATCGTCCGGCCCGCACCTTCGTGCGCAGCCGCCTGATGAGCAAAAAAATAATCAGAAGAACAGTGGAGCGGCCATGCAACAGAACAGATCGCAAGTGACCGAGCGCGACGGCTTGTTCGAACTCGACGCCGGCAGCGACGTCCTCGACAGTCCCCGTTACAACCACGACATGGCGCCCACCCGGGTGCGTGAACGCACCTGGAACAAGTGGCACATCACCGCGCTGTGGATCGGCATGTCGATCTGCGTGCCGACCTACACCCTGGGCGGCGTACTGACCGCCTATTTCGGGCTGACGGTCGGCGAGGCGCTGCTGGCGATCCTGTTGGCCAACGTCATCGTGCTCATTCCCCTGACCCTCAACGCCTTCGCCGGCACCAAGTACGGCATTCCGTTCCCGGTGCTGCTGCGGTCGTCGTTCGGGATCCTCGGCTCCAACGTACCGTGCCTGATCCGGGCGCTGGTGGCGTGCGGCTGGTTCGGCATCCAGACGATGTTCGGCGGGTTGGCGATCCACTTGTTTCTCGGCTCGGTCTTCGAGGGCTGGAAGTCCCTCGGCGGTACGGGGGAGGTGATCGGTTTCATGGTGTTCTGGGCGCTCAACCTGTGGGTGGTGATCCGCGGCGCCGAATCGATCAAGTGGCTGGAGACCCTGTCCGCGCCGCTGCTGGTGGCGGTGGGGCTGGGGCTGTTGGTGTGGGCGATGCCCAACGTGTCGATGACGGAATTGCTGGCCATCCCGCCGAAACGCCCCGAGGGCGCCAGCGTGGTCGGTTACTTCGCGGCAGGCCTGACGGCGATGGTCGGCTTCTGGGCCACGCTGTCGCTGAACATCCCCGATTTCAGCCGCTACGCCAGAAGCCAGAAGGACCAGATCCTGGGGCAGATCTTCGGCCTGCCGCTGACCATGTTCCTGTTCGCCGCGCTGGGCGTGGTGATGACCGCCGCGTCAGTGAAGCTGGTGGGGGTGACCGTGTCCGACCCGGTCAGCCTGATCGGCCACATCCAGAGCCCCGCGTGGGTCGCGGTGGCCATGGCGCTGATCATCATCGCCACGCTGTCGACCAACACTGCCGCCAACATCGTTTCGCCCACCAACGACTTCCAGAACATCGCCCCGCGGATCATCGACCGTACCAAGGCGGTGCTGCTGACCGGTCTGGTGGGGCTGCTGCTGATGGGCCATGAACTGCTCAAGAAGCTCGGCCTGATCGTGTCCGACGTCAGCCTGGAGACCGTGTACTCGAACTGGCTGCTGGGCTACTCCAGCCTGCTGGGGCCCATCGCCGGGATCATGGTGGTGGACTATTTCCTGATCAAGAAACAGCGCCTGGACCTGGCCGGCCTGTACCGCGACGACGTGTACCCGGCCTGGAACGCGGCGGGGTTCATCGCCTTCGGCGTGCCGGTGGCGCTGACCCTGCTGTCGCTGGGCAGCGATGCCTTCAACTGGTTCTACAGCTATGGCTGGTTCACCGGCTCGGCGTTGGGCGGGTTGATCTATTACGGGCTGTGCGTGTTGCGCACGCAGCCTGCGGCCGTGAAAACGGCGGTGTAGCGGCCGGCCCCTTCGCGGGCAAGCCCGCTCCCACAGGGTTTGGGTCGGACACAGCATCGGTGTGCGACTTCATTCCCTGTGGGAGCCAGCCTGCTGGCGATGGCGGCCCGACAGACACCGCAGAAACATCCATAAGAACTGCCTGAGGAGATCCCCATGAACGCAGCCGTCGACGTCCTGCAATCGACCCTTCAGCACATCAACCGCGACCGTCTGTGGCAGTCGCTCATGGAACTGGCCAAGCTCGGCGCCACGGTCAAGGGCGGTGTCTGTCGCTTGGCCCTGACCGACCTCGACCGCCAGGCCCGCGACCTGTTCGTGCAATGGTGCCGGGACGCCGGCTGCAGCGTCAGCATCGACGAGGTCGGCAACATCTTCGCCCGGCGCCCGGGCCGTAACCCGGACCTGCCGCCAGTGATGACCGGCAGCCACATCGACACCCAGCCCACCGGCGGCAAGTTCGACGGCTGCTTCGGCGTGCTGGCCGGCGTCGAGGTGCTGCGCACCCTAAACGACCTCGGCGTGGAGACCGAAGCGCCGCTGGAAGTGGTGGTGTGGACCAACGAAGAAGGCTCGCGCTTCGCCCCGTGCATGATGGGCTCCGGGGTGTTCGCGGAAAAATTCACCCTGGCCGAAACCCTGGCCAAGGTCGACGCCGACGGCATCACGGTCGGCGAGGCGCTCAACGCCATCGGCTATGCCGGGCCGCGCAAGGTCAGCGGCCACAAGGTCGGCGCCTATTTCGAGGCGCACATCGAGCAGGGGCCGATCCTTGAGGACGAACGCAAGACCATCGGCGTGGTGCTCGGCGCACTGGGGCAGAAGTGGTTCGACCTCAAGCTGCGCGGCGTCGAGGCCCACGCCGGGCCGACCCCGATGCACCTGCGCAAGGACGCCCTGGTCGGCGCCTCGGTGATCGTCGGCGCGGTCAACCGTGCCGCCCTCGGCCACCAGCCCCACGCCTGCGGCACGGTCGGCTGCCTGCAGGCCTATCCGGGTTCGCGCAACGTGATCCCCGGCGAGGTGCGCATGACCCTGGACTTCCGGCACCTGGAACCGGCGCGCCTGGACTCGATGATCGCCGAAGTGAAGCAGGTCATCGACACCACGTGCGAGGAACACGGCCTGACCTATGAGTTGACTCCGACCGCCGACTTCCCGCCGCTGTACTTCGAAAAGGGCTGCGTCGACGCCGTACGCAGCGCGGCCAAAGGGCTGGGCCTGTCGTACATGGACATCGTCAGCGGCGCCGGCCACGACGCGATCTTCCTCGCCGAACTGGGCCCGGCCGGCATGATCTTCGTGCCGTGCGAGGGCGGCATCAGCCACAACGAAATCGAGAACGCCGCACCGGACGACCTGGCGGCGGGCTGCGCCGTGCTGCTGCGGGCGATGCTGGCGGCTTCGGCGGCGGTGGCCGGGAGGCAGCAGGCGGCCTGAGTCCGACGCCGCAGGCAGCGGGGCCGGGCATCGCGCAGAGATCAGCGGCTGGCTGACGGGGCAGGGCGAGGACTGGTTGCTGAACGTCATCGGCATCCGCGACGGCGAGAGCCGCTATCTTGCGGATCCGCCGATCAGCCAGGACAAGCTCAGCCGCCTGGTTGCGCTTGACTGGTACGCCGGGGAAGCCGTTCTGCAACCGTCGATCCTGCGCAAGGAGCTGCTGCGGCTGGGGCTCTCAGCGAAATGTCGAGTCTCGTGTCACAAGCCGCGAGGCTGAATCGTCATCCCGTTGAATCCCTCAAACACGGAGCAACGCGATGTCGTCCAACACTCAAGCGGTCAACCTGCAACACGCCATGCCCCAGGTCTTCGACAGCCTGGCCCAGGTGCATGTCAGCCTCGGCGCGCACGACCTTGCGCCCTCGCTGGTGCACCTGGTTCACTTGCGCGCCTCGCAGATCAACCAATGCGGTTTCTGCGTGAAGATGCACAGCCGCGAAGCGCGGGAGGCCCAGGAAAGCAACGAACGCCTGGACCGCCTGATCGTCTGGCGCCATGTCAGCGATTTCAGCGCCGCCGAGCGTGCGGCGCTGGCGTGGACCGAGGCATTGACCGTCCTCGACCCGCACACTGACTACGCCCCTTTGCGCAGCGCCCTGCGCGAGCATTTCAACGACGGGCAGATCGCTGCCTTGACGGGGGAGATCGGCATGATCAACCTGTGGAACCGTTTGCAGGTGTCGAGGCACTGACCGATGAATCTCGCTGAGGACAGCGTTGCCACCTTTCAGGCGCGGCGGCCGTTTCTGCTCGGCCTGGCCTACCGCATCCTCGGCTCCCGCGCGGAGGCCGAGGATGCGGTCCAGGAACTGTTCATCAAATGGATGGAGGCCGACCGGGCCTCCATCGCCACCCCGGCGGCCTGGCTGACCACCGCCTGCACCCGCCATTGCATCGATGCGCTGCGTTCGGCGCAGCGCTCGCGGGTCGATTACGTCGGCACCTGGCTGCCCGAGCCGATCCACACCACCCACCATGAGTCGCCCGAGCACATGCATGAGTTGGCCTCGTCGCTGTCCACGGCGTTCCTGCTGATGCTCGAACGGTTGAGCCCGAAGGAGCGTGCGGCCTACCTGCTCCACGACATCTTCGATTTCGACTATCCGCAGGTCGCCGCGACCCTGGGCATCCAGGAACCGGCCTGCCGCAAACTGGTGTCCCGCGCCAAGGCGCGGATCGGCGACGGGCAGGGCCGCTACCGGCCGGAGCCCGAACGCCAGTCGCAACTGCTCGATGCCTTTGAGGCCGCCATCGCCGGCGGTTCGACCGTGTCGCTCAGCGCCCTGCTGAGCGAAGACGTCGAACTGTGCGCCGACAGCGGCGGCAAAGCGTCGGCGATCCGCCAGACCCTGTTCGGCAGATCGGATGTGCTGGACTTCGTCGGGCAGTCGCTGCATGCCTACTGGCAGGCGCAGGAATGGCTGCCGGTGGAGATCAACGGAGCGAAGGGCGTGCTGATCAAGGCGCAGGGCGAAGTCACGGCGGCCATGACGTTCGGCTTCGACGGGGGCGGGCGGGTGAACCGGATCTACATCATGCGCAACCCCGACAAACTGGCGGGGCTCGGGGAAGGTTTCAGCGTCATTTGACCTGTGGGAGCGAGCTGCTCGCGATGGCGGTCTGTCAGTCACTTGTTGTGGTGGCTCAGGTTCGCCATCGCGGGCAGGTTCGCGCCTGCCGTCATTCGACCTTATCGGTCTGGCCCGCCGACTGCTTGCGCCGGTCCTTGCCGTTGGGGTTGCCGGTGTCCAGCAACCGTCGTTCGATCATCACGGTCTGCAGCGCCAGGCGCTCGGCCGGCGCCATCTGGTGCTCGCGTTTCTTGAGCTCCAGCAGGATCGGGGTGGACCAGGTGCGGTAGACCTGTTCGGCGGTGTTGTCGCTCGTCATCTGTCTCTCCTTGATCAGGTGCTTGCGGGTCGCTGAGTCGTTAACGTTAGTCGAGAATTCCTTGCGGGGCTAACGACCGGACGGGCGGAGCGGGGCGCACCTCGCCCGCACGTTCCGGGACGGGCGTGGTCACAACCCTCACACCCCCTAACCTGTGGAGGGCCGATGAGCCGAGATGTCCTGATCAGCGAAACCAACCGCCGCCAGTTGCAGCAGATCATTGCGGGCCTGTCCGACGGCGTGATCCTGATGGAGCCCGACCGGCGCATCCGCTGGGCCAACGAAGCGGCGCTGGCGATGCATGGCGTCGACCGCGTCGAGGCGTTGGGCAAGGATGCCGAAGACTATGCCGGGCGGTTCAGCCTGCGCTACCGCAACAACCATCCTTTGACCCTTGAGCAATACCCGCTCAATCGGGTGGCGGCGGGCGAGTCGTTCAGCGATGTGCTGGTGGAGGCCAGAGCCGCCGGTGATGATGAGCGCACTTGGGTGCACAGTGTGCGCAGCCTGGTGCTGACCGACCGTGACGGCGAACCCGAGTCGCTGGTGCTGATCATGAGCGACGTCACCGATTGGGCCAACGCCGAGCAGCGCTTCGAGAAGACCTTCCATGCCAACCCGGCGCCGGCGGTGATCTGCCGGCTCAGTGACCTGCGCTACATCAAGGTCAATCCGGGCTTCCTGGAAATGACCGGCTACAGCCGCGACCAAGTGATCGGCGCCTCCACCTACGAACTCGACATCCTGGAACAGGCCGAACGCAAGGATCTGGCGATCCAGCGCCTGCGCGAGGTGGCGACCATCCCGCAGATGCAGGCCGAGCTTCGGCTACCCGACGGCGGCAGCAAGCAGGTGATCGTGGCCGGCCAGCCGCTGCAGCTCAACGATGAGGACTGCATGCTGTTTTCCTTCGTCGACATGGAGCTGCGGCACAAGGCCGAGCTGGCGCTGCGCGAGAGCGAGGAGCGGTTCGCCAAGGCTTTCCGCCTGACGCCGGTGCCGATCCTGGTGTGCAGCGCCGACGAGCAGCGGGTGATCGATGTCAATCAGGCGTTCCTCGATGCCTTGGCCTATGGCGACGACGAGGTGATCGGCAAGACCGTTGCGCAACTGGATTTCATCGCCGACCCGGCGAGCCGGGCACGGCTGATGACGGCCCTGGAGAAGGCGGGCCGGGTCGACCGCGTCGAGGTGCAGGTGCGCAAGAAGGACGCTGAGCTGCTGGAGTGCGCGGTGTCCGCCGACACCGTCAACATCCACGACCGGCCCTGCTACCTGCTGGTGCTGATGGACATCACCGAGCGCAAGCGCACCGAGCTGGAACTGGTGGCGGCGATCGAGGAGGTGATGAAGGACGCCTCGTGGTTCAGCCGCACGCTGATCGAGAAACTGGCCAATGTGAAGAAGATCAACGCACCGCAGTTGCCGGGCGTTGCGTTCACCGACCTCACGGCCCGGGAGCGCGATGTGCTGGGGCTGATCTGCGAGGGCCTGGCCGACAAGGAGATCGCCGCGCGGCTGAAGCTGGCGCCGAACACGGTGCGCAACCATGTGGCGACGGTGTATTCCAAGCTCGATGTGCACAGCCGCAGCGAGGCCATCGTCTGGGCCCGGGAGCGGGGGCTGTTTTCCGCCGGGTGGGGCAACCGGGGCCAGCGGTAAGGTGCAAATGCACTAGTGGAGGCGGTGCAAATTCGGGTTCTTGCCCGCCGGGTCGATTCTTAAGCTGGCGGGGCGCCTGTCGTGTGCGCCCCTGAGAACCGCTGAAGGATCCGCCCCATGAACCATTCTCCCTTCATCACCGCAAGCTCCCCCACAAGGCGCTTGCTATGATCACGCTGGCCCAGCTGCGGGCCCGGCTTGAGCACAGCTTCTCGCCCTTGGCCTGCGCCTGCACGGTGGACGGCGAGCACTCGCTGACGGTGAAGCTCTATCACCCGGTCTCGGGGCAGGTGGATCTGGTGATCAGCGGTCTGAGCGTCGATGCCTTGCGCACGCCCGAGGCGGTGGCGGCGCTGGTCGAGGAGCTGCGTTACGAGTTGCAGTGCAATTCCCTCGACGCGTCGGATCCGGGGCTGGCCTGACGCGGAATCGACAGCCCGCCCGGCTGCGCGGCGCCGTTTCACTGGCGCTTGCGGGTGGCTGAGCTATAAAGAATGAGTGGTGGGTTTCCCGTGGCCGGGTGGATCAACGCGCAGCGGCGGGAATTGAGTCATCCATTCATCGCGGGCCAACCTATGAACAGACTTGGGAAACGCGTGCTTGAACCCTTGCCGTGGATTTTCGCCATGGCCCTTCTCGGCGGCTGCGCCAGCCCTCCGCCACCTCCACCGGCCCTACCGCCGCCAGAGCCGGTGCGCACCTGCCAGACCCTGGAAAACACCGACGTGTCCGGCGACATGTACGCCGACGGCCAAGTGACCCGACACACCACCACGACCCGCTGCGTCACCCAGTGACATTGCGGTGTGCAGGGCTCCTGCGAACACCTGAGATCCCCTGTGGGAGCCAGCCTGCTGGCGATGGCGGTGGGTCAGCCACCAGAGAGGTCGGCAGTGCCGGCCAAATCGCTGGCAAGTCGAATCGTCGCACCGCAGCTCCCACAGTTTTTGGTGGTGAGCATGATTCTTGGGAACACCCGGGATACCTGTGGGAGCTGGCTTGCCAGCGATAGCGGTGGATCAGGCACTAGAGATGTCGGCAGTGCCGGCCTCATCGCCAGCAGGCTGGCTCCTACAGTTTTTTGGGCTGGGATCAGGACAGGAAACCGCCGTCCACATTCAGCGAAACGCCGGTGGTGTAGCTCGACGCGTCGCTGGCCAGGTACAGCACGGCGCCGGCCATTTCGCTCGGGTCGGCCACGCGCTTGAGCGGGATCTGCGCCAGGGCGGTCTTGAGGATGGCGTCGTTCTTGACCAGCGCCGAGGCGAACTTGGTGTCGGTCAGGCCCGGCAGCAGCGCGTTGCAGCGGATGCCGAACTGCGCGCATTCCTTGGCGAACACCTTGGTCATGTTGATCACGGCGGCCTTGGTCACCGAGTAGATGCCCTGGAAGATGCCCGGCGAAACGCCGTTGATCGAGGCGACGTTGATGATGCTGCCGCCGCCGTTCTCGCGCATCAGCTTGCCGGCCTCCACGGACATGAAGAAGTAGCCGCGGATGTTCACGTCCACGGTCTTCTGGAAGGCGCCGAGGTCGGTGTCCAGCACGTTGCAGAACTGCGGGTTGGTCGCGGCGTTGTTGACCAGGATGTCCAGGCGTCCGAACTGTTCCTTGATCCCGGCGAACACCTGGCTGATCTGCTCCATTTCGCCGATGTGGCAGGCGATGGCGGTGGCCTTGCCGCCGGCGGCGATGATCGCGTCGGCGACGTGCTGGCAGCCTTCGAGCTTGCGGCTCGAGACGATCACGTGGGCGCCTTGCTGGGCCAGCAGTTTGGCGATGGCTTCACCGATGCCGCGGCTGGCGCCGGAGACGAAAGCGATCTTGCCGTCGAGGTCGAACAACTGAGTCTTGGACATGGGGTTTCCTTGGGCAATGGGGCTCGGGCGTTGAGCTCAGAGGCTGGATTTCGAAATGACCTGCAGGCTCATCTGCTCCAGCAGCTTGTTCATGTGGATGAACTGCGCGAAGCGTTTGTCCTGGGTCTGGCCGTGGTAGAAGCGGTAGTAGATCTGCTGCACGATGCCGGCCAGGCGGAACAGGCCGTAGGTGTAGTAGAAGTCGAAGTTGTCGATGGCGATCCCGGCGCGCTCGGCGTAGTAGTCGACGAACTCGCGGCGGGTCAGCATGCCCGGCGCGTGGCTCGGCTGGCGGCGCATCAGTTGCACCGGCGCCGGGTCGTCGGCCTGGATCCAGTAGGCGAGGGTGTTGCCCAGATCCATCAGCGGATCGCCGAGGGTGGTCAGCTCCCAGTCCAGCACGCCGATGATCTGCATCGGGTTGTCCGGGTCGAGGATCACGTTGTCGAAGCGGTAGTCGTTGTGGACGATGCTGGAGGTCGGGTGGTCGGCCGGCATCTTGTCGTTGAGCCAGGCCTTGACCGCTTCCCAGTGCGGCGCGTCCGGGGTCAGGGCCTTTTCGTAGCGCTCGCTCCAGCCCTTGATCTGGCGGGCGACGTAGCCTTCAGGCTTTCCCAGGTCGGCCAGGCCGCAGGCCTTGTAGTCGACCCGGTGCAACTCGACGAACTTGTCGATGAAGCTCTTGCACAGGGCTTCGGTCTTCTGCGCATCCAGGCCCAGTTCCGGCGGCAGGTCGGAGCGCAGGATGATGCCCTTGACCCGTTCCATCACGTAGAACTCGGCGCCCATCACCGATTCGTCGGTGCAGTGCACATAGGCCTTGGGGCAGTACGGGAAACCGTCGCGCAGCTGGTTGAGGATGCGGAATTCGCGGCCCATGTCGTGGGCGGACTTGGCCTTGTGGCCGAACGGCGGACGGCGCAGGACGAATTCCTGCTCCGGGTACTCCAGAAGGTAAGTCAGGTTCGATGCGCCACCGGGGAACTGACTGATCCGCGGAGTGCCGGTCAGGCCCGGAATGTGCGCCTTGAGGTACGGGTCGATCAGGCCGGCGTCGAGTTCTTCGCCGGAGCGGATACGGGTGGACTGGTCAGTAAGCGCCATGCTTATCCCTTCTGCTTATTTTGGAGGCCAGACATCATTGGCTAATCTAATGGCGTGCCGGACGGGTCACAAGGGCGCGCCGGTCTTATAGGTTAGCGTGTTGGCGGATAATCACCCTCGGGAATGTGCGCCCGGCGGCGCGGCAGGCTAAGGTTTAGCGGGTCTGCGGCTTTGGGCAAGGAGCTTTGAGATGGGCTGTCCGCAAGTCTGTGCCGGCGCCACGCTGCAATGCAGTTTCGGCGCCGCGCCGTCAGCGCTCAACGTGCTGCCGGTCAACCGCACGCTGACCGGCGGGATGCCGGCGGCGAACATCATGGATCACATTCCGCTGGTCAACATCCTGCCGTTCGGCATGTGCATGAGCATGGCCAATCCGATGGTGGCCGCCGCCACGGCGGCGGCGCTGGGGGTGCTGACGCCGATGCCGTGCATTCCCGCCACCGCCACGCCGTGGATCCCCGGCGGCGCGCCGACCTTGCTGCTGGGCGGCATGCCGGCCATCGACGCCAACAGCACGCTGATGTGCAACTGGGCGGGGGTGATCAAGATCGCGATGCCGGGGCAGGTGCAGATGCTCATCCCCTGAGGCCTTGCGCCGCAGGGGCCGGCCCCATCGCCAGCAGGCTGGCTCCCACAATGGAGAGCCATTGAGCAGCAGTCCCTTGCGGAAGCCAGCCACCATTCCCTTGTGGGAGCCAGCCTGCTGGCGATGAGGCCCGTCCTGGCGACCGGTGCCCTCAGGCCTGCTGCGGATCCGTCCAGCGCCTGAACCACCAGCGCACCCGCGAGATTGGCTTGCCGTCGGCGTCCAGCGGCCGGCCGTCGTCGGCGAACGCCTGTTCCGGTTCCACCAGTTGCCCGTTCAGGTAGCGAGCCTGAACCGCCGGTTTGCCGTTGGGATGGAACCGCTGATAGCGCCCCTCCCGCACGCCGTCGCGGTAGAACTCGGCCTCGGCCAACTGCCCGTCGGGAAAGAAGTTCGACGCCTCGCCGTGCAGCAAGCCGCGCCGGTAAGTGGCCTTGCGCTGCAGCCAGCCTTCGGGGGCGTAGAAACTGGCGACCCCTTGCAGCTTGTCGCGCACGAACGGCAACTGCGCCGAGACCTTGCCGTTGGGGTGATAGAGCAGGGACGTGCCTTGCAGCTCGCCCTGGCTGTAGTTGAGGTTCGCCTGGGCCCGGCCGTCGTCCTTGATCTGCAACGCACCGTCGAGCTGCCCGTCCTGCAGGCGGCCCTTGAGGTGCTTGTCGTCCTGCTGCACATCCAGCGGTGTGATCGCCATGCCTTTCCCCCGTCAGTTGACCTGCACCAGCCCGCCCTTGATGGTCAGCATGCCGCCGCCGTCCACGGTCTGCGACGCGGCGCCCTTGTTGGTCAGGCTGATGCCGGCGTCGTTGGTCAGCGTAGTCCCGGCCTTGTTGTCCAGCGAGGTGCCGGCCTGGTTGGCCAGTGACGTGCCGGCCTTCTGGCTGATCGACGTACTCGCCTGGACCGCCAGGTCGGCGCCGCTCTTGATCGTGAAACTGCCGCCGCTCTGCAGGGTGAGGGTGCCGCTGACCTTGATGGTCAGGTTGCCGTCCACTGTCAGGCTGTAGTCGCCGGTGACCTTGTCGGTGTAGTTGCCGCCGGTGCTGTGGTTCTGGTCGGCGCCGACCTTCACGGTGCGGCTGTCCTTCACGTCGAGCGAGTCGCTGCCGGTCTGGATGGTCACGCTGCGCTTGCCCTTTTCCAGGGTCACGGTTTCGTCGCCGTCCTTGACCGTACGGGTGCGGGCGTTCTGCACCGTGAGGGTCTCGTCGTGGCCGACGGTGGCGGTGGTGTCGTTGAGCACGTTGACCTTCAGATCCTTCTGCGCTTGCAGGAACACTTCCTCGGCGTCTTTCTTGTCCTCGAAGCGCAATTCGTTGAAACCGCCGCCGCCCTTGGACGACTGGGTCTTGATGCCCGACTGGGTCTGGTTGGCGGGCAGGGCGTAAGGCAGGGCGTTGTCGCCGTTGTACACGCAGCCGGTCACCAGCGGCCGGTCCGGATCGCCGTCGATGAAGGTCACGATCACCTCCTGGCCGATGCGCGGCACGAACTGCATGCCGAACCCCTTGCCGCTCCAGGGCAGCACCACGCGCACCCAGCAGGAGCTGGTCTCGTCGTTCTTGCCGTCGCGGTCCCAGGGGAACTGCACCTTGATCCGCCCGTACTCGTCGGTCCAGATCTCCTCGCCGGACTTGCCCACCACCACGGCGGTCTGCGGGTGCATGCGCGGTTTGGCCGTGAGCCGCTGCGGACGGAACGGTGTGGCCTTGGGGATTGCCTCGAAGCGGTTGCGGTAGTCGAGGTGGCTGGCGTCGTGGACGACCCGCGTCACCACCCAATCGACGTTCAGGCTCTCGTCGTCGTGGCCGTCGAGGGTGAACCAGTGTCCCGGCACCAGCCAGCGGCAGTCGCTCTCGCCGACGAAGCGCTTCTCCTCGCTGCGCAGGCCGTCGACCCGCAATTTGGTCAGCGCATCGCCCCGGGCCTTGGCGTTGTAGCCGCCGGGGTGCTCGTACACCGAACGCGGCCCGGCCACGGCCTCGGCCTGGCCGTAGAGCGAGGTGGTGGGTGTGGTGAATTCATAATCGGTCGCCCGGTACACCCCGGCCACGGCCTGCACGCACACTTGGCCGGTGCGGATACCGTGCAGCTCACGCTCGCCCAACTGCTGGCCCAGGTACTTGACCTTCGGCCCGTTGGGGATCTGCACGAAGGCATCGTTGCTGTCGCCCAGCACCAGGGTGTGCTTGCCGTCGTCGTGGGTGAAGAACCAGAAGATCCCTTCCTCCTCCAGCAGGCGCGACACGAAGGCGAAGTCGGTTTCGCCGTACTGCACGCAATACTCGCGGGGCGTGTAGCTGCCGGTCAGCGAGAGCTTGAAGTCGCTGAACCCGTGGGCGTTGAAGATCGTGGTGACGATGTCCGAGGTGCTGAGGTTCTGGAACACCCGGTTGTTGCTGGCCAGGTTCAGCCACCACAGCCACGGGCGCAGCAGCAGTTGGTAGCGTTCGGCGGTGGCGTCGGCCGGCAACTGGCGGATCTCGGCGACCAGGCCGTCGAACGGCCGGCTCTGCGCATCGTTGTGCAGGGTGGTGGTGACGTGGGTGGCGACGGCGCTGCTCAGGGTGAGGGCGGCGCCGTCGTTGAGGCCGTTGAGAATCTGGGAGCCCAGCGCGTTGAGCGCTTCGTCGCCGGACAGCGACTCAGGGAACAGCGCCGACAGCGAAGAGGCGGTGAGGGAGAGGCTGGTGTTGCTGTCGGTGGCGCGGGGCATGGGGGGGCCTGCTGGGGGAAGTCCGGTTCGTGGGTGGCGGTGTCGAGAGGCATGCGGCCCCGACTTACTGGTAATCGATGCCGGTGACGTAAAGCGTGATTGCCGCACCGCTGCCGCCGGGCCCGGAAAACGACGGAAACTCGAGAATGGCCGGCCAGGTGACGCCCGTCTGTTTCTTGTACCGAAAGCTCGCCACCAGGTTGGTGCTGGATGCAACCCGCAGGGTCTTTGCGTTGGCCCAGGCCCAGTAGGTCGCGCCAACCGGCGCTTCCATCACCACCGGTGACGATTTGAACGAACCGAAACGCAGGGTGACGGGCTGCTCCGCCGCGCCGAGCCGATGCCTCAGCGAGGCGCTGAGATGAGGGTCTTCGGCGATGTGAACCAGAAACATGGCCTCTTCGTCGTGTCTCTTGCCGAAATAGAACACGGGGAAATGGTCGCTGCGAATCACCTCGCCATGGCTGATGCGCCTGATGGCCTTGAAGCCGCCGCTGCCGTTCGGCGTGCCTTCGGCATACCCGTCGCATTCGCAGCTCCAGCGATAGGTATCGGTGACGTACGCGTAGTCGAGCACCCGAGCGGCCGCCACGTATTCATCCTCGGTGATGGCCTCGTCCCACTTGAACCGCTTTTGCCAGTGTTCAAGGGTTTGCAAGGGCACATCGATGCCTTGGTCGAAGTCGTACACATACTCGACATTGAGGCGCCAGTCCCGCTGCGCCTGCTGGCGCGTCTTGTTGATGATCTGGATATGGGTGCCCGCGGTGGGGGGGCAGTTGGGTTGCAGGGGCTTGTGGCCCCGGGGATGGATGACCTTGTGGTTCTCGTGGGGCATGGCGTTGAGGTCGCCCCCGAAGAAAATCAGTTCACGGAAACTTTCGCGGTAGTTTTCGACGATGAAGTTGATGGTTTCCGCCGTCAACTCGACGGCCTTGTAGGACGAATTGGCGTGGTAGAACGCCAAGGCGTCGTGGTTGTACCGGTGCCGTATGATGATCGGCGCACGCCGCTCAGAGGCGCCCAGCACGTAGCCGGGCAGCATCTGAAAAGCCCCCGCCAATTCATTCCTGACGAACACCATCGAACCCAACGTGGTGTCGATGCGGATCCCGCCTTCGTTGTCCAGGGCATGCACCAACTGATACCCCTGGGCATTGAGAAGCTTCTCCACGCTCACGTTCGGCGTGCCCGTGGTGCCTGTCTCGAAGAGCGCAAGCAGGTCCGGCCTTCTGATGAGCAGCACTTTGATCAGGTAGGCGGCTTTTGCCTGGTAGGCCTCCGATTCCTTTTTGCTCTGGTTGTTGAGGTGCTGCGTGTTCCACATGAGAATTTTGTAGGGCATGACAGAGACCTGTAGTGAGGCGTGTACAGAGAAACAGTCGGTCGTCCGCCGCTCAGAGCATGCGGACCTTCCAGTCATCGATTTGCGTCGCGCCGCCCATGCAGGCACAGAAAGCCTCAAGGATCGTGACCGCATGATGCTCATGCAGAACCGAGCCGGCGGACATCAGGCTGGTGGTGGAGTGGCCGAACAGGGGCGGAGGAAGGTCGGCCCTGTCGCACAACTGCAGGAACCTTTTCTGATTGTCCCTGACCACATCGCTCATGCGCTGTCCGGGGTTCGGCAGTTGCAGCTCGTTCCAGCTCTCGAAGGCGTGATCGCTGCGAAACACATTCATGCCCAGGCGCCGGAGATTGTTTTCCGCCGAGTGGCTGATGCACACGTATTCGTCCGGCAGCCCCAGCATGTGGCCAAACTCATGGCAGATGGTTATCTGTGCCGGGCAGGCCTTCGCGGGGGACGGCGCATCGGTGTCCAGCATGATTTGCCGAACATGTTGGGCGGGGGTCGTGCAGGTCGGATCGGCGGAGGCAATGCTTATTTTTATGTAGCGCTCCGCTGAGCCCATCGGGCCGAACAGGTGACGGATGTTGCGTCGGGCTATTTCCGTTTCCTGGGGGGCAAGCTCGCTGAACAGGTATTCCAGCAGGCTCCCGGTTCTGTTGATGGGGGCTTTGATCTCAACGAGGATCTTGAACCTCTTGTAGTCGGTGCCGGCGATGACCCTTCTGAATTCGGTGGCGAACTCGCGCAGCAGCTTTTTGCCGGCGCGCTCGTCCTGGTCAGCGCCGATGCCGGTGTGGTCGCTCGGGTGATGGGCCGATGAGGAGGAGGCGACCGGGAGGGCGGGCGAGGCTGTGCTGTAGTTCGGAAAGGGAATCTTGTAGCCGGCCACCAGGTTGCCGATGATCTGCTCGCGCTTGAAGCCTGAACCGCTGGGGCCGGACACATCGCTGGTGAACATGGCCCGATGATAGGACGTGCCGGGTGTGCTGCCGGTCTCCAGCACCGTCGCCTGGTTGGAGATGTGTTCGTTCGCATCGATGATCTCGACTTCGTAGTGCGAGCTTTGCAGGTCGGACGCCTCGAGAGCGAATTCGATCTTGATCGGCGGGCCGCTGAAGCGCTTGTGCACGATTTCGAACCGGTTGTTCCAGGTCAGCGGTATGGCTTTCTTGGCCGCTGCGGTGAACTCGCTGAGCACGCCTTTCTTGTGGGCGCTTGGCGCGGCGTCAGTGGTCGACTGAACCTTTCTGAGCAGCTTGCCGGTCAAGGACAGGTGGGTGTTCTGCTCCTCCTCGCTCAAGACCTTGTAGTAGCGGTCATCGTAGGTGGGATGAATCTTCACCGTGATGGAGATGAGGTGCCTTGCCGCGCTGTAGTGAATATCAAAGTTTCCCAGGTTCGTTGAGGGACGGTGAAAGTCTTTGTGCGCATCTCGGGTCACCACGCTGTTCAGATCGCCAGGGTCCTGGTCCACCAGGCTTTGATAGATGCTGTCGGAGTGGCAAACCGGGCAGGTCAGCGTCTGGTGATTGAACTCCGTTTCACAGCTTGCGCATTTGTAACGCATCTGGCTTTCTCCTTGTCCTGGTCAGCAGATCCACTGCAAAACGTGATTCGGCGCTCATTCCAGCGCCCATTCCGCCAACTTCCCCGTCACCTGCGTCATCAACACATTCTCGACATCCCGCGCACCCGCCGCGCTGCATTTGGCGAGCACCGCCTTGACGATTCCGGCATCAAATTCGAACGGTTTGCCGGTCGCGGCCTTATAGCGTCCGCGCAGTTTCTCAAGCTTGGCCAGCACGATCCCTTCCAGCGTCGCTTCGTCCAGCGGCCGGTAGGCGACCACCGTCATGCGCGCCAGGAACGCTGGGCGGAAGGCTTGCAGCAGCACCTTGTGCAGCGCTTCGTTGAAGGCTTCGGAGCCGATCTGCGCGGCGGGCGTGTCGAGCAGCAGCTCTGCGCCGACGTTGCTGGTGGCGAGCATCACGGTGTTCTTGAAGTCCACCACCAGCCCGGTGCCGTCTTCCATCAGGCCCTTGTCGAACACGTTGTAGAACGCCTCCAGCACGTCCGGATGGGCCTTCTCGATCTCATCCAGCAGCACCACCGAATACGGCTTGCGCCGCACGGCCTCGGTGAGCACGCCGCCGCTGCCGTAGCCGACGTAGCCGGGCGGGGCGCCCTTGAGCTGGCTGACGGTGTGGGCTTCCTGGTATTCGGAGAGGTTGATGCTGATCAGGTTGCGCTCGCCGCCGTACAGGGCGTCGGCCAGCGCGTAGGCGGTTTCGGTCTTGCCGACGCCGGTGGGGCCCACCAGCAGGAACACGCCCACCGGTTTCTGCGGATCGGTCAGGCCGGCGCGGTAGGCCTGCAGACGCTGGGCGATGGTGCCGAGCGCGGTGCTCTGGCCCATCACCCGCTGGCCCATGCGCTGACCGAGGGTGCGCACGGCGTGGGCCTCGTCGGCGAGCATCTTGCCGACGGGGATGCCGGTCCAGCCGGCGATGACGGCGGCGACGGTCTTGCCGTCGACCTGTTCGGGCACCAGCGGATCGTCCTGGCGGATCGCGTCGAGCCCGGCCTCCAGGCGCAGCAGTTCGGCGGCCAGGTGATCGATGCGGCTGTCGGTGGCTTCGTCGGGCCTGTCGCTGTCGGCGCGTTCGCTCAGGTCGAGCAGTTCGCGGCGGGTGTCGAGCAGTTCGCGCACGGCCACGCGCTCTTCGCTCCAGCGGGTCTCCAGTTCGCGGATCGCCTGGACGTTGGCGGTCGATTCGCTCTCAAGCCCGGTGATGCGTTCGCGGTGGTCCAGGCCCGTGGCTTGCTCGCGGCGCAGGCGTTCGAGCTCTTCCTTGAGGCTTTGCTGACGGTGACGCAGGCTTTCCAGCGGCGGCGGCACGTCGTGCTGGCCGAGGGCGACCCGGGCGCACGCGGTGTCGAGCACGCTGATGGCCTTGTCGGGCAACTGGCGGCCGGAAATGTAGCGGTGCGACAGTTTCACCGCCTCATGGATCGCCGCGTCGAGCACCTGCACGCCGTGGTGCTGCTCCAGTTTGGCGGCCACGCCCCGGAGCATCTCCACGGCGGTGGTTTCGTCCGGCTCCTCCACTTGCACCAATTGGAAGCGGCGGGCGAGGGCCGGATCCTTCTCGAAGTATTTCTTGTATTCCATCCAGGTGGTGGCGGCGAGGGTGCGCAGTTCGCCCCGGGCCAGCGCCGGCTTCAGCAGGTTGGCGGCGTCGCTGCCGCCTTCGGAGCCACCGGCGCCGATCAGGGTGTGGGCTTCGTCGATGAACAGGATGATCGGCTTGTCGGCGCTGCGCACCGCGTCGATCACGCCTTTGAGCCGTTGTTCGAACTCGCCCTTGACCCCGGCCCCGGCCTGCAGCAGGCCGAGGTCGAGCACCCGCAGGCTGACCTCCTGCAAGGACGGCGGCACATCGCCGGCGGCGATGCGCAGGGCCAGGCCTTCGACCACGGCGGTCTTGCCCACGCCCGGCGCGCCCACCAGGATCGGGTTGTTCTGCCGGCGCCGCAGGAGGATGTCGATGCACTGGCGGATCTCGCCGTCGCGGCCGACGATCGGGTCGATGCGTCCGGCGTGGGCGTCGGCGGTCAGGTCCTGGGTGTACAGGTCCAGCACCGAATCCTGCCGGGGAACCGGGCCTGCGTTCGGGACGGTGCGCGGGCCGACGTGCTCGCGGGAGTTCTCTGTCCATTCCAGCAAGTTCGCCCGCAGTGCTTCCTTGGGGATGCGCAGCAAGGACGAGGCGCTGTTGAGCAGCAGGCTGCGGCGTTCGTCGCGGTCGATCAGCGCCAGCAGCAGGAGGCCTGAGCGGATGCTGTCGAGCCCCAGCACGCTGGCCTGCACCACGGCGTCCTCCAGCAGGCCGAGGGTGTGGTTCGACAGGGCTGGCGTGCGGGTGCTGCCGGACTTGAACAGGTCCAGCGCCTTGTTGATTTCCGCCGTCAGGGCATCGCGCTCCAGGCCGAAGCGCGGCAGCAGGAACGCCAGGTCGCCGCCCTCGATGTCGAGCAGCTCCAGCAGCAGGTGTTCGATCTCGACGAAGTGGTGGCCCCGTTGCAGGCAGCGCTGGGCGGCCCGTTCGAGGGCGCGGCGGTTGTCGGGGTTGAGGCGCCCGATCAGGCTGGCCAGTTCCATCTCAGGTGATCTCCAACTGGCGAAGACGGGTTTCGATCCGCTGCACCGCCAGGCTGGCCTGACGTTGCAGGCCGCCGTTCCAGCTCAGCAGGGCTGGGGCCTGGCGCCCGAGCTTCAGCGGGCCGGCGCCGCGAATCAGCAGCACCAGGGTGACGTCCAGGTCCGGGCCGAAGTACAGCGCCGCGAGGCTGGCCAGCGCCGGGTGCGCTTCGCCGTCCGGCAGGAAGCGCGCGGCCGCAGCCTGAGGCAACGGGCCGAGGGTCAGGCGGATGCCGGCGTGCTCGTCCCACACGCGGGTGCCGGCCACGGCGCTGCGGCCGAGCTGCAGATTGCGTCCGCCGGCCTTCATGACGCTGCGGCTGGCGGGCGGGATCTCGCGCCAGGCGCCTTCATAGGCGTTGAGCTCCACGGGCACTTCGAACTGCTCCCGCACAATGGCGGCGAACCCGGCCAGGGAGCGGCGGCCGTCGGCGTACAGGGCCGTGCAGGCCAGCACCGCGCAGTCGGGTACGGCCTGACGCTCCTGCAAGGACTTGGGCAGCAGCCCGGTCAACGCCCGCAACTGCGCCTGCACCGGCGAGGCACCGGGCGTGGTGAAACCGAGGGCGATCCGGTGCTTGCGCATCACCTTGTACAGCAGGCTCAGCAAGCGGTGCTGGAACAGGTCGAGGAACTCGGCGGGCGCGTGGTCCTTGGCCCGGGCCCGCTGCTGCAGCCACTCCTGATAGGCATAGGGCAGGGGGCCGTCGGGGCCGCCGAGGCCGAACACCGGCGTCTCCAACGTCAGCGGCTGGCCCGGCTCTTCGCGCAGGCGCTCGATCTGGCTGGTGGGGAAGATCGGGGTCAGCGGCCCGCGCAGCTTCACGGCTTCGGCCTGGGGCGCGGTGCCGCTGCCCAGGGACTCGGCCTGGGGCTGCTCACGCTCCAGCAGCAACAGCGCCTGCAGCCATTCGAACGCCTGCGGATCGCGGCGCAGGCGCTGGCCCAGGCTCAGAGCGACAGGGGCATGCCGGCTTGGGGTTGCCATGCCTTGACCTCCCTGTCGGCCTGCATCAGCACCGTGCGCACGAAACGGTTGGCGGTCGCGTAGAGCGAGAAGAACTGCGCCAGCACGGCGGAAAACAGCACGGCGCTGCTGCCGACGAAATGGTGCGGGTCGAGCTGCAGTTGCACCTCAAGGCCATTGCGCCAGCCGCGCCAGGCATCGGCGCCGACATGGCCGATCACCCGCTCGCAGGCCAGGTGCGCCAGGCCTTCGATCTGGCGCAGTGCGCTGGCTTCGTCGCGCAGGTTGTGCAGATGGAGGATTTCCTTGAGCGCATCGAGCGCCTGCGGGCCTTCGACCAGTGACAGGTGATTGAGGGTCAGCTGCGACACCAGGCGCCAGCGCGACGCGCCGTCCAGGCGTGGGAGACTCTGCGGGCTCGGCGGGTTGCGCAGGCGCGCCCAGGCCACCGGCCCCGGCCGCTCGAAACCCAGCGGCGTGCCGGCCGGCAGGCTCTGGGCCAGGTGACGGTTGGTGCACAGCAGCTCCGCCGTGAGGCTGTAGTCGGGCAGGTCGGTCGACGGTTCGAAACGGGTGTCGACCACGCTCACCAACAGGTCGCTGCCGAGCCGGTTGGGCGTCATGCCGCTGACCCGCCGCGCATGCCAGTAACGCTGCTGGTCGCCGCCGCTGTGCTGGCTGCCGTAATAGGCCGGCACCCGCTGCACGCCGGCGGCGGAGCTGGCGCGCATGGCGCGGATGCTGTGGATCTCCACGCTGTTTTCCCGGTGGCTGTCGGCGATCAGGCGGTATTCGCTGCGGGTGCCGTCCGGGCGCAGCGGCTCGGACGTGCGCGGGAACAGGTTGATCACCGGCGCGCAGCCCAGGGCGATGTCGCTGGCCTGCAACGACAGACGACTGGCCGGGGCCCGGTCGAACACGATGTACAGGTACAGGGTCTGGCTGTCGCTGGCGGCGCCGGCCAGCGGCAGGTCGAAGAAGTGGAATTTGTCCGGGAACGCGAAGTATTCGGCGAGCAGGCGCATGCCCGGATGCACGCCGTCTTCGTCCGGCAGCAGGGCCTCGTCATCGGCGAAACCGACCACCTGCGGCAACCCCTTGAGCGCCTCGGGCACGCTGCCCGGCGGGCCGGTCAGCACCTGCACGGCATGGGCGCCGAGCAGGTCGCACAGGCAGGCGTTGATCACCGGCGAGGCGGTCAGGTGAATGCGCAGCGTCTCGATGCCCAGCTCGCGCCACTGGCTTTCGCCCAGGCATTGCAGGCTCAGGCGCAGGGCAGAGCGGGCGCTGGCGACGCCGGTCAGGGCCTGCGCTTCGTCGCTGCCCAGCAGCAACGCTTCGCTGACCTTCAGCGGCCATAGGCGCACTGCCGCGCTGGTGCGAAAGTGGATGCTGTCGCCCTTGTCGGTGGTGACGAACAGCGGCGTGTCCCGGGGCAGCGGGTAGCCGCCGTCGAGCTTGCCTTTGCTCGGGTCGGGTTCGAACTGCACGATGGCGCAGGACGGCATCGGCCGCATGGCCAGCGGGTACAGCTGCTCCAGCAGGGCATCGCTGAACTCGGCGTAGTCGTCGTCCAGCCGCCGTTGCAGGCGGGCGGCGAGCAGGGCGAAACCTTCCAGCAGCCGTTCCACATGCGGGTCGGGGCATTCGCCCGGCGACAGTTCGAGGCGCCGCGCGACCTTGGGATAACGCTCGGCGAACTGACTGCCGGCATGGCGCAGCCAGGTCAGTTCCCGTTGGTAGTAGTCGAGCAGTTGCGGGTCAATCGAGTCGCTCATGGCGCACCTCCAGCCCTTCGTCGCCGGGCTCGATGACGAACGCCACCGGCCAGTGCCGCTGGCCGCTGCGCAGTTCGCCGAGCAGGCGGATGCTCAGCCGCTGGGGATGTTCGGGCAGGGGATTGACCTGAACCTCGCCCAGGCGCAGGCGCGGTTCGAACCGGTCGATGGCTTCGCGGATGTCCCGCGAAAGGCGCCGGCGGTCATCGCTGCGCTGCTGTTGCAGGGCGCTCCAGTCGGCGATGCCGTAGTCGATGACGCTGGGCGGGCGGGTCAGGGTCTTGGGGCCCCGGCGGGTGTTGAACAGGCGTGACAGCTCGGTGTGCACCGAGTCGAGCAGCGCCTGGCGGTCGAACACCGGCGCGCCGTCGTGCTCGCTGGAGGCGAGCCGTTCGAACAGCGGCGCCAGGATGCCGGTGTCTGCCATGGCCGGGGCGTCCGCTTAACTGACCAGCTTGTTCGCGGCCATGTCCCAGGTCGAAGCGGCGGTGCCTTCCTTGGTGCCGTCGTCCTTCTGTGCGGTGAGCTCCCACTTGATCTTGGTGAAGTTCAGGGACAGGGTCTCGACCGGCTTGCCGCCCGTGCCGCCGCTGACGCTGACGTTGGAGATCACCACGTTGGTCAGGGTGTAGATGATGAAGGGCAGCAACTGGCCGCTGCCTTCGGCGGCGTTGCGGCCGATGGTGATCTTGGCTTCCGGGATCGGCTTGCCGGCGCAGCAGTATTCGTTGAGGGACGGGGTGGAGGTGTCGACGAACTTGGTCAGGGTGAACTCGCCGACGTGGGGCTTGCCGCTGGTGCGTTCCGAGTTGCTGACGTCGTTGGTCACTTGCATGGCCACGTTGTGGCTGTAGGACATGACTTCGATCTTGTCCGCGTAGCCCTCGAGCAGGCTGTCGCCTTTGATGTCGCCGCCGAGGTCGAGAATGATTGCATCCATCGCTTGGAACTCCTGAAGGTTGTCGCGCTAGGCAAACGGGAGAGGCCCGCCGGCGGTGCCGGCGGGCGAGGGCCGGTCAGGCCGCCACCGGCGGCGGCAAGGTCGCGACCAGGCGGATCGACGCGGTCAGTTCCTCAAGCTGGAAGTGCGGCCGCAGGAACACCGTGGCCCGATAGGCGCCGGGCTTGCCGGCGACTTCGGTGACGTCCACCCGCGCTTCGCGCAACGGGTACTGCGCCTTGATCTCCTGGGGCGCGTTGTCGTTGATCAGCACGTAGTCGGCGATCCAGTTGTTGAGGTAGCTCTGCACGTTGTCGCGGGTCATGAAGCTGCCGACCTTGTCGCGCATGATCACCTTCAGGTAATGGGCGAACCGCGACGCGGCGAGCACGTACGGCAGCATCGCCGAGATCCGCGCGTTGGCGTTGGCCTCGTTGGTGTTGTAGACCTTGGACTTGTTGGTGGTCTGGCCGCCGAAGAACACCGCGATGTCGCTGTTCTTCTTGTGGCACAGGGCGATGAAGCCGAGGTCGTTCAGCTCTTTTTCGCGGCGGTCGGTGATGGCCACCTCGGTCGGGCACTTGAGCGACAGGTCGCCGGAGCTGGTGCGGAAGGTGTGCGCCGGCAGGCCTTCGACCGCGCCGCCGCCCTCGGCCCCGCGGATCGCCGCGCACCAGCCGTACTTGGCGAAGGCCTCGGTGATGCGCTGCGACAGCGCCCAGGCGGCGTTGCCCCACAGGTACTTGCTGTGGTCGGTGCCGTTGACGTCCTCGACGTAGTTGATGCCTTCCACCGGCGAGGTGTCCGGCCCGTAGGGCAGACGCAGCAGGAAGTGCGGCAGCACCAGCGACACGTAGCGTGAGTCTTCGCTTTCGCGGAACGAGCGCCACTTGATCAGTTCCTGGCTCTCGAAGACTTTCGACAGGTCACGCGGCACCGCCAGTTCGGTGAAGCTGTTCATGTCGAACAGCCGTGGGCTGGCGGCGGCGATGAACGGGGCGTGGGCAGCGGCGGCGACGTTGGAGAGTTTCTCCAGCAGGCCGATGTCCTGCGGATGCCGGCCGAAGGTGTAGTCGCCCACCAGCAGGCTGAAGGGGTGGCCGCCGAAGGTGCCGTATTCCTCTTCGTAGATTTTCTTGAACAGGGCGCTCTGGTCGAACTCGACGGCTTTCTCCAGATCGTTCTGCAGCTCTTTCTGGGTGACGTTGAGCAGGCGCAGCTTCAGCCGGGTGCTGGTCTCGGTGTTCTGCACCAGCATGTGCAGGCCGCGCCAGGACGCTTCGAGCTTCTGCAGATCCGGGTGGTGCAGCACTTCGTTGAGCTGGGCGCTGATCAGCTCGTCGATCTGGCTGATGCGGTCGTTGATCATGGCCACGGTGTCCTTGTCGATGGCCATGCCTTCGTCAAGCACCTGGGTGGCGAACTCCGCGAGCATGTCGCGGGCGTAGTCCTGCTGGCTGTCGTCGTGGGCCATGCGGCCCTCGGCGATGATCTTGTCCAGCAGGGACAAGGTCTGGGTCGTGCCTTCACTGGCTTCGTTCTGGGCGGCGGCGGGCATGGTGGATTCTCCCTGGATTCAAGTGGACGGTCAGGCTTGCGGTTCGGCCGGCGCTTCGGCGTCAGCGGCCGGGACAGCGGTGTCCGGGCGAGCCGACTTGATCTCCTGCAAGCCTTCGGTGTTGGCGATGACATCGCGCAGCAGCTTGTCCAGGTCGTCGTTGCCGTCGAGCTTGGTCAACAGGTCGCGCAGGCGCTGACGGGCTTCGAACAGGCGGCGCAGCGGGGTGACTTGCTCCACCACCTTGACCGGGTCGAAATCGTCGATGTGCTTGAAGTTCAGTTCGATGTTGAGCTTGCTCTCGTCGCCGGTCAGCGTGTTGTTGACCTGGATCGTGGCGCGGGGAGCGATGGAGGCGAGCACTTCGTTGAAGTTGTCGCGGTCGATTTCGGTGAAGCGCCGTTCGGTCAGTTTCGGCAACGGCTCCAGGGGCTTGCCGGACAAGTCGGCGAGGATCCCGACCACCAGCGGCAATTCCTTTTTCTCGATGGCGTTGCCGATTTCGACGTCGTAGGTGATTTGCACTCGGGGCGGGCGAACCCGGTCGAGCTTGTGCTGGGTGCTTTCTGCCATGTCGGCGGACTCCGATGCGATGGGCGGGCGCAATGCATCGGGGAGGCCCGTTCATCGCTTTCCCTTGCTGGACCACAGGTTAGAAAGGGAGGCAGATGACCTGTCGTTCCTTTGACAAACCTTCCACATTCGGCCGTAGGAACCGAACTACCCAAGACGCTAGAACAGGACTATAAAAATGCAAGCGAAAAACTTTTTTGGACTGTTCTGCGAAAAGGAAAATTCATTTTGCGTGCACGACTTTTTCTAACGTTCGGTTTTGCGCTGCTCGCCGGCTGTTCGTTCTTCGGGCCGAAAGTGGATCTCGACAGCCTGACCCTCGACGTCGCGCCCAAGGCCAACGACGACACCCCCATCGCCGTGGATTTCATCGCGGTCAACGATCCGGATCTGCTCAAGCAACTGTCGGGCATCAGCGCCAGTCAGTGGTTCGCCGAGCGCGAGCAGTACCAGCGCGACTACCGTCAGCTGATGAGCGTGTGGGGACTGGAGCTGGTGCCGGGGCAATTCATCGACCGCCAACCCTTCCCGTTGGGGGGCAAGCGGGCGGCTGGACTTTTGGTCTTCGCCAGCTATAACACACCCGGAGCGCACCGCTTGCGGCTGGACGACCGGAGTGACGCCTGGCTCAAGTTCGACAGCCGCGAGATGAGCCTGGTCAGCAGGGAAAACTGAAAGCGCACCGTCCGCCGCCGGCCTGCGGCGCAGTCGAAGGGAATCACATGAGTCTGCTACCTGACGCGGTTTGCTGGCATGAAGGCATGCAGTTGCTGCCGCAGCATTTTCAGTTGCAGGGGTTGCGGGCCGAGGCGCTCGGCGCGCATTTGGCCCAGGCCTGCAACCCGTGGTTCTGGGGCGTGGCGCGCCTGGAGTTCGACCCCTCGGCGATGAGCGCCGGGGTGGTGCGCATCCTGGCGCTGCAAGGGACGATGCCCGACGGCCTGCCGGTGGATGTGCAGGCCGGCGTCGGCCCGGCGCTGGAGCTGGACGTGAGAGCGGCGGTGGACGAGACCGACGACGCCACCGTCACCGTGTACCTGGCCGTCAGCCCGTTGTGGCGCGCCGGTCAGCTGTTGCCGCTCAAGGGGCGTCTGCAATCGGTGGTGGGCGAGGCGCTGCCGGACCTCACCAGCGGCGAGTTCCCCGAATCGATCACCGTGTGGCGACCCAATCCGCGCCTGTGCACGCAACTGAACAAGGCCGATTCGATCTGCCTGCCGCTGCTGAAGATCCGCAAGGAGGGCGGCGGCTTCCTGCCGTTGCCGTACACGCCGCCGACGCCTTTGCTGCTGCCGGACTCGCCGCTGGGCCGCCGGGTGGCCGGGCTGTGCGCGCGGGCGCGGGAGAAGTGCCTGTTCCTCGGCGGTCGCCTGCGCCAGGCGCAGCAGGCCGGCAACCAGGACGATGCGCTGGAGATCCGCCGCCAGTTGACGGCCTTGTGGGCGCGCCTGCCGGAAGTCGAAGGCCTGCTCAACACGCGCATCGCCCATCCGCAGGCGCTGTATGTGCAGTTGCTGGGCCTGGCCGGCGCATGGGCGGCGCTGGATCCGCTGGCCGGCGTGCCGGCGTTCGCACCCTTGGACTTCCTTGAGCTGCAGCGCGGTTACGGGCAGGTGCTCGACTGGCTGGAGACCACCCTCGAACTGATCCGCGCCGGTTACCGCAGCATCGCCTTCGAACGGGGCGAGCACAGCTTTTCCATCCAGTTGCCTGAGGACCGGCCCAGTCAGCGCCTGGTCATCGGCCTGCGCATGCCCAACGGCGCCAGCGAACAGGCCGCCGGCGACTGGCTGCGCGGCGCGATCATCGCGTCGGCGCCGCACATCGCGCTGCTCAGCCGCCAGCGCATGAGCGGCCTGACGCACCAGGCCATGAGCCGCAGCGAGCAGATGGCCTACAGCGTCGGCGACGACACCCGCCTGTTTGTGGTGAACGCCGAAGGCACCTGGTTCGACGCCCAACTGCCGCTGATGATCGCCGCCCCGGCGGCCAAGCTGACCAGCAGCCCCTGGCAGGTGGTGCTGTTTGTCCCGCAGACCGGTGAAAGTGCCTGATCACACAAGGAGCCGCTCATGTCGCAGGGGAATGCCGCAAGCCTGGGGTTGCAAGACGCGCCGCTGAGCAGCGCGTTCCGCCAGGCCTGGCAGCAGTGGTCGCAGGACTGGAGCCAGTTGCCCAAGGACGGCGAGGACGAACAGGCGTTGGTCGACACCGTGGTCGAGCTCTCGACCCAGGCCTCGCAGCGCCTGTGGCGCACCGCGTTTGCCCGGGTCGGCGACGCGGCCACCGAGCAGGTGCGGGCGCTGGTGTACGCGTTCGTCGCGCTGGTGGACGAAACCCTGTTGTTCACGCCCTGGCCGGGGCAGGCCGCCTGGCAGGACAAGCCCCTGGAGTCGCGCCTGTACGCCAGCCGCCAGGCCGGCGAGCAGGTGCCGGCGGCCATCGCCACCCTGCTTGAGGAACAGCAGCCCACCGCCCGGGACCTGGCCAACGTCTACCTGCAATGCCTGATCCTCGGTTTCCACGGTCGCCTGCGCGGCGAGCAGAGCCAGGCGCAACGGGAGAAGTGGCGCCTGGCGCTGTTCACCTTCGCCTGGCAGGACGACGCGGACTGGGCCGACGTCAGCCAACGGCTGGTGCAGCCCTCGCAGGCGGCGCCGCTGAACCTGCCGGTGCGCACTGCGCTGCCGGACGGCTTCCGGCTGGCCTTGGGCATTGCGGCGATGGTGCTGCTGCTCGCCGGTCTGGGGCACATGCTGTGGCGCGACATCGGCCAGGAACTGGAACCGGTGCTGCAGATGACAGAACTTGCGCCCGCGCCGGAGCAAGGCTCATGAGCACGCTGGCGATCGTGGCGTGGGTGGTCGGCATCGTCCTGCTGCTGGTGCTGCTGGCCGTCGCGGTGTGGTGGCTGCGCACCCAGAGCGGCGCGGCGATCCGCAGCTTCTACGGTGCGGTGCGGCACATGGAGCAGGAGCAGGGCAGCCGCGACCGCTATCAGTTGCCGTGGCTGCTGATGCTCGGCGACGAAGTCCAAGGCACGCAACTGGTGACCGAGTGGCGCCTGCAACCCACCGACAAACCGGCCTGGTTCGGCCGCTGGTGGTCCGACCCTGAAGGCGCGGTGCTGGTGGTGCCCCAGGCGCTGTTCTTGCCCGAAGACGGCATGCACCTGCAACGCGGCGGCTGGTGGCGGCTGCTGGGGCTGATCCTGCGCCTGCGCAGCAAACGTCCGCTGGACGGCGTGATCTGGACCGTGCCCGCCGCGCGCCTGGGCAACCTGGAGCAGGCGACCGGCCTCGGCCTGGCGGCCCGGCGACGCTTCATCGACCTGCTGCAGCGCTTCGGCCTGAGCTTGCCGGTGTACGTGGTGGTCACTGGGCTGGAGGAATTGCCGGGGTTCCAGGAGCTGATCAGCGCGTTGCCGGACGAGGCCCGCGAACGCACCTTGGGCTGGTCGTCGCCCTATGCCAGGGACGCGGTCTGGCAGGGGCAATGGAGCGACCAGGCGCTGGACCGCCTGCACCGGGCGGTGGCCGAAGCGGTGATCGAGATCGGCACGTTGTCCGGGCATCTGAGCGCCGACCTGTACGCCTTGCCGGAGCGTCTGGAAAGCCTGCGCCGCGGCTTGCAGAACGTGCTGGAGCCGGTGTTCCAGGGCAACGCCCAGGGTGAAGCACCGTGCTTTCGCGGGCTGTACCTGAGCGCCAACCAACCGGCGGAGGATGCGCAGGACGGGTTCTCGGCCGATGACAGCGGCTTGCAGCAAAGCGCCTTCGTGCGCCAGTTGTGGCGCCAGCGCATCGTCGGCGAGCGTGGCGTGGCCCAAGGCGTGCCGCGCCTGTTGCGCCTGCGCCAGCGCTGGCAACGGCTGACGGCCGGGGTGGCGGTGGTGGTCGCGGGGGTCTGGGCGGTGGCGATGCTGCTGGTCTGGCATGCCTCGGTCAAGGACGCCCATGAGCTGGCGCGGCTGCTGCAAGTCGCCCAGAAAGGCTATGTGGCGGTCACCGACGATGCGCACCGGGTCGAGCCGACCCGGCGCAACGTGCAGAGCCTGTGGCGGGTGATGGAGCGCTCGCCGCGCTGGGATTTCGCGTCGCTGGTGTTCCCGACGTCGTGGTTCTCGTCGCTCGACGCCACGCTTGAACAGCAACTGCGCCTGTCGGCCCGGCGGCACCTGCTCGAACCGCTGCATGATCTGCTGAACGCCGAGCTGACCAAGCTCAAGGGCATCCGCAGCACCGACCGGCGGGCCAGTGTCGAAAGCGAGGATCCTGCGCAGTGGCAGAACTACCAGAAGGCCACCGACCTGGTGGACCGCGCCGTGCGCCTGGAGCAGCAGAACCAGTGGTTCGGCCAGGCCCTGAACAATCCCCGGGCGCCGCTGGAGGATCTGGTGCAGTTGAGCAACAACGCCCTGTCGCTGAACCTCAACGCCGGCACGCTGCCCCACGCCGCGTTCTTCAACCGGGTGCTGCTGGCCGACGAGGACGGCAATCTGCAGGCGCTGGATCTGAGCGTCGACCGGCCGCTGATCGTGGGCAATTTCACCGGGCTGATGGAACGTTGGCTGGATCAGTATTTCCTGGCCGACAATTTCGTCAGCAAGGCCGGCTACCTCAAGCTGCACCTGGAACAACTGGAGGTCGGCAGCGGCAACAGCCTCGGCGAGCTGGAGGATCTGCGCGCGCTGGTCGACGACTTGCAGGTGGCGATCGCCCTGACCAACTCGACCTGGGGGCGCGGCAAGGGCCAGGACCTGGTGCCGGGCTACCGCGAAATGCTCGACGAGGTGCACAAGAGCGCGTTGCTGGGGCCGGCGGTGGAGCAGCAACTGGAGGCCCAGGCGGCCAAGCTGCAGCAGAGCTTTCGCGACCAGTGGATCGCCCAGGTCGGCTCCCGGGGCAATCTGCTGGTGCAGCAGGGCAGCGGGCAACTGACGCTGCAAGAGCATGTGGTCAAGCTGGACAACGCCGTGCAGTCGCTGTTCAAGCGCGACTTCGTGTCGGTCGCCCTGCGCGCCAGCCAGGACAACATCGACCTGCGCGGCCAGACCGTGGACGGCGACGACCTCGACACTTCGTTGAGCTATTTCGCCAGCTACAAGAGTTACATCGCCGAAGAATTGCCCAGGATCCCGTCGGCCTACCGTGGCGCACTGCTGCAGGCAGCCGAAAGCGCAGCGGCCCAAGCGATGTGGCTGAGCCTCAAAGACCACAATGACCAGACCCAACCCTACGCGGTGTTCAACGTGCGGGCGGAGCAGGCGATGGAACTGCAGAAGGCGTTCGTCGAGGTGCACCGCACGGACCTGGCGGCGCGCCTGCAAAGCGCGTTGAACCGCCGGGCGATGGCGCAGATCGTCAGCGGCCTGGACGAGATCGTCGTCCAGCCGCTGTTCGGCGGACGGGCCGAAATCAGCCAGTGGGACGGCTCGAAGAACCTCGGCCTGCAACTCTACGGCGCCAGCGACGTGCAGGACCTGAAGCTCAGCCTCAAGCAGCAGTTCAATACCATGCTCGGCATCACCGAGCGGCGCACCTCGGCGTTGCAGTGGCTCAAGACCCAGCAGGCCAACCTGTCGGCGCTGGACTACGAGCGGGTGACCCAGTTCAGCGCGCTCAACGACGAGCTGCTCAAGTACAAGGACGCCAACCCCGCCAGCTCGCCCGCGCAGATCGAACAGCTGGTCAGCCGTGACTTCATCGAGATGGACACCGGCTCTTGCGTGCAGGTGCTGCAGACCGCCAACGTCGCCGGCGGGCGCGGCACCCTGGCGATGCGGGCCGTGGAGCTGCAGCAGTCGGCCATGCAGCGTTGCCAGTTCCTGCAACAGCAACAGGCTGCCGCCGCGTGGAACGAACTGGCCAACTACTTCAATCAATACCTGGCCGACCGCTTCCCGTTCGCCAACGGCGTGCAGGCGCAGGATGCCGACCCGGCCCGGGTGCAGCACCTGCTGGAGCTGATCGACAAGCGCCTGCCGGTGGCGCTGGCGGGCCTGGCCACGAGCCAGGCGCCGGAGCGCTTGGCGGCAGAGGATTTCCTCAACCGCCTGAAGCAGGCCGGCACCTGGCTGACGCCGCTGTTCGTGCGGGACAAGAGCGGCATCCTCGGCCTGGAGCTGGATGTGCGCTGGCGCACCGACCGCGAGGAAGAGAGGGGCGCCGATCAGGTGATCGCCTGGGGCCTGCTGGCCGGCAGCCAACAGATCAATTACCCCGGCGCCGAGCAGCCGAACCTGCGCTGGAGGGTGGGCCAGCCGGTGCGCCTGACCTTGCGCTGGGCGCGCAACGGCAACGAACGGCCGGTCAACGATCCGCTGCAGCCCAACCTGGTGGTGCGCGACCTTGAGGCGGGCTGGGAGTACGGCGGGCCGTGGTCGCTGCTGCGCCTGATGCGCGCGCATTTCTCCGTGCAGCGCCAGCCGAGCATGGACTACACCGACTTTCCGCTGAGCCTGCGCCTGCCGGTCACGGCGCAGAACGACAGCGTCACCACCGGCTTCACCCGGATGTTCGTGCGCCTGTCGCTGATGAGCCAGGGCTCGAAACTGCCGATGTCCATCACGCCGCCGCCGACCCGGGCGCCGCGTTCGCCGTTTCAGATGACCGGCACCACCGCCGCCATCGACACCCAGAAGGAGGGGCTGTGAGCCTGCCATCCGCCGCGTTGCCTGACCTCATTGAACAGCTGCTGGCGCCGATCAGCGAAGACGCGCCGTGCGGCGTGGACCTGCGCTACGAACGCGAGTTCGACCAACTGCGCGACCTGCGCCGCGAAGACGACGCCAGCCTGCCGACCGGTGTATGGGAATCGACGCTCAAGCGGGCGGACTGGCCGAAGGTGGAAGCGATCACCACCCACCTGCTGCTGGAACGCAGCAAGGACTTGATGCTCAGCGCCTGGCTCGGCGAAGCGTGGCTCCATTTGCAGGGGCTGGACGGTCTGCCCGGGAGCCTGGCGCTGGTCGCGGGGCTGTGCGAGCGCTATCCCGATCAGGTGCACCCACAGGCCGAAGACGGCGACCAGTCCTGGCGGGTGACGCCGCTGGAATGGCTGGTGCGCCGCTACAGCGAAATCCTGCTGACCCGGGTGCCGCTGTTCGGCGCCCACAACCGTGATTTCGAGGGCTACAGCCTGAGTGCCTGGCGCCGTCTGCAGGTGCAGCAGGTGCAGGTCAACGACAGCAAGAACGCCAAGGCCCTGGCGGAAACCGCCCGCAGCGAACAGAAGACCCTCAGCGATCAGGTGCGCGCTACGCCCATGGCGTTCTGGCTGCGCCAGCAGGGCAACCTGCTGCTGGGGTTGCAGCACCTGCAAAGGCTCGACGCCTGGAGCGACACCTATCTGGGGGATCAGGGGCCGGGGCTCAAGCCCTTGCAGGAGACCCTCCAAGCGCTGCTGACGCTGGTCAAGGAGTTCATCGCCATGCACCCGCAACAACCCGCGCCGCCACCGGTTCAGGAACCGGTCGCCGAGGTCCCGTCCGCCGATGAGGCGGCTGCCGATGCGGTGAACGACGCGCCGTCGATCCAGGCGGCCCGCGAGCCGGCCAGCCGCGAGGAAGCCTACCGGCAACTGCTGCTGATCGCCGAATACCTGGCCCGCACCGAACCCCACAGCCCGGTGCCGTACCTGATCCGGCGCGCGGTGGAGTGGGGCAACAAGCCGTTGAGCGAGCTGTTGGGCGAACTGATTTCCGCCGACGCCGAGGCGCGGCGGATGTGGACGTTGCTCGGCGTGCTTTAGTGCACGCGCTGGTCGTTGAGGCGAGGGGGCAGGTCGAGGGGCGTCAGCACCGGTTGCCCGGAGAAGAACGCCACCAGGTTTTTCCCCACCAGCTCGACAGTGCCTTGGGTGGCCTCCGGTGACAGCCCGGCGACGTGCGGGGTCAGGATCACGTTGCTCAGGCCCTTCAGGGCATCCGGCACTTGCGGTTCGTGGTCGAACACATCCAGCGCGGCCCCGGCGATCCGCCGCTGCTCCAACGCGGCGATCAGATCGGCGGTGGCGATCACGCTGGCGCGGGCGATGTTGACGATGAAACCCTTGGGCCCCAGGGCGTCGAGCACCGGGCGGGTCACCAGGTGCTGGGTGCCGATGCCGCCGGGGGTGGCGACCACCAGGAAGTCCGAGGCCCGGGCCAGCTCCGTCGGGGTCGAGCAGAACGCGTAGGGCACGTCGTTGCGCACCTGGCGGCTGTGGTAGCTGATCTCCATGTCGAAGCCGCTGCCGGCGCGTTTGGCGATGGCCATGCCCACTGCGCCCAGGCCGAGGATGCCCAGCCGTTTGCCGGACAGGGACGGGCGCATGATCTTGGGCCATTCGCCCCGGCGCACGGCGGCGTCGCAGCGCGGAATGTCACGCACCAGCGCCAGCAGCATGGCCATCGCGTGGTCGGCCACCGAGGAGGCGTTGACTCCGGCGCCGTTGGTCACGGTGAGGCCCCGGTCGCTGGCGGCCTGCAGGTCCACCTTTTCGTAGCCGGCGCCGATCACGCAGATGATCTTCAGCGCCGGCAACGCGGCGATCTCGTCGGCGAAGAGGCCCAGCGGGCCGCGGGTCAGCACGGCATCGATCCGCGGGCCGTGGGTGGCGATGGCCTGGGCGCGTTCGGCGGGGGTGGGGGCGAGGATCAGGTGAAAGCCCTGTCGTTCGAGGATCGGCAGGTAGTCATTGATGGTTTCAACCAGTACCAGAACGGTGGCGGGCATTGCTCGGCTCCTGTGATCGTCGTCGTGTCGGTCGCGAAAGTCGTGCCAGAGTGCGGATTGCGCAGCGGTTTGGCAACCGCAGACCCTGGGCTCGCACCAGCCAGTGTAGGAGCTGGTGCGGGGGCCCGGAGGGCGCTTGGTCAGGCGGTCGCGCCGCCGTGGGCGGGCACGGTTTCAGCTCACGTACTGGGCGATGCCGTGGCCGAACGACCAGTTCTCCTTTTTCACCTCCACCAGGTTGATGAACACGTCTTCCTGGCGCACCGCCAACTGGTTGTGCAGGTGATGGGCGATCGTCTGGTACAGCTGCTGCTTCTGCTCGACGCTGCGGCCTTCGCTGACCGTCAGCTGGATGAACACCATGCCGTCGCTGCGCGGAATGCCCAGGTACTGCGGGTCATAGATGAAATGCGGCCCGTCGTGTTCGGCCAGGATCTGGAAGTTGTCGTGCTCCGGCACGTTGAACGTGCTGCGCAGGGCGGCGTAGATCACCTCGCCGATGCGTTTGGCGAAAGTGGGGTCGGGGTTTTTCCTGATGTCGACGCGGACAAGGGGCATGGGGCGGCTCCAAGGGCGGAAGGCTGGGGAACACGGTCGGAATCTCGCCATTGGGTATAGCCGATAAACACCGGTCGGTGAGCTGCCCTGAGCGCCACTTCCGCCAGGCTTGCAGCGCTTGGGCTTGTCGGAAAACGACATTTTTGGTGTCTGTAAGCGACAGCTATTTTGCCGAAAACGACATACCTGGAATCTGATCCGTACAACCATTCCTCAGCTAAGTCTTTGCTTCTGCTCATTTATCCCGGAGAATCGCGACCCTGTTTCGGTTGCGACGTTTCTGTCGGTTTTTTCCGGCGCGTTTTGACCGAGTGGCAAGTGACCGGAATGCGGAGATCCGACCGGATGAATGATCAGGCCAATAGCGTCAACGAGCGCTTTGAATCGGCGGCACCAGCTGAACTGTCGAGCTGGAACCGTCAAGACACCACCTGGATGCTGGGACTGTTCGGGACGGCCATCGGCGCCGGTACCCTGTTCCTGCCGATCAACGCGGGGCTGGGCGGCTTCTGGCCGCTGCTGATCCTGGCGCTGCTGGCGTTCCCGATGACGTTCTACGCACACCGGGGCCTGACTCGCTTTGTGCTGTCCGGCCGCGAAGGCGCCGACATCACCGAGGTGGTCGAGCAGCACTTCGGCATCAAGGCCGGCGCCCTGATCACCTTGCTGTACTTCTTCGCCATCTTCCCGATCCTGCTGATCTACAGCGTCGGCCTGACCAACACGGTCGCCAGTTTCCTTGAGCACCAATTGCACATCACGCCGCCGCCGCGCGCGGTGCTGTCGTTCGCGCTGATCCTCGGCCTGCTGGCGGTGGTGCGCTGCGGCGAGCAGGTGATCGTCAAGGCCATGAGCCTGATGGTGTACCCGTTCATCGTCGCCCTGGCGTTCCTGGCGGTGTACCTGATCCCGCACTGGACCGGCGGCATCCTCACCACCGCCTCGCACGTGCCGGCGCCTTCGGCGTTCCTGCATACGCTGTGGCTGGCGATTCCGGTGATGGTGTTCTCGTTCAACCACTCGCCGATCATCTCGGCGTTCGCGGTGGACCAGAAGCGCCGTTATGGCGTCCACGCCGATGAGCGCAGCTCGCAGATCCTGTCCCGCGCCCACGCCCTCATGGTGCTGATGGTGCTGTTCTTCGTGTTCAGCTGCGTGCTGACCCTGTCGCCGGAGCAACTGGCCGAGGCCAAGGCGCAGAACCTGTCGATCCTGTCGTACCTGGCCAACCACTTCAGCAACCCGACCATCGCGTTCGCGGCGCCGCTGATCGCGTTCGTGGCCATCTCCAAGTCGTTCCTGGGCCACTACATCGGCGCCAGCGAAGGCCTCAAGGGCCTGATCGTCAAGAGCGGCAAGCGTCCGGGCGCCAAGGCCCTGGACCGCATCGTCGCGGCGTTCATGCTGGTGGTGTGCTGGATCGTGGCCACGCTCAACCCGAGCATCCTGGGCATGATCGAAACCATCGGCGGCCCGGTGATCGCAGCGATCCTGTTCCTGATGCCGATGTACGCCATCCGCAAGGTGCCGGCGATGGCCCGCTACCGCGGTCAGGCGTCCAACGTGTTCGTCACGGCCGTCGGCCTGGTGGCGATTTCCGCGTTGATCTATTCGCTGGCGGCATAACCGCGCAGGGCCTCGCGCCCCGGCAGATACACAGCTACAGTGGCCGCTGCGCACGATGTGCGCAGCGGCTTTTTTTTCGCCTGGAGACAGAGGATTGTCGAGCGTTCCCCCTTCCGTCGCACCTGCCAACCGCTGGCAAGACCTGTTGGCCGGGCTATCGATCGCCGGCCTGCTGCTGCCCGAAGCCGTGGCCTATTCGACCATCGCCGCGTTGGCGCCCCAGGCTGGGGTGATCGCGCTGTTCGCCGGCCTGCTGTGCTACGGACTGCTGGGCTCCAGCCGTTTCGCCATCGTCTCGGCGACCTCGTCGTCGGCGGCGGTGCTGGCGGCGGCCACGGCGACCCTGGCCAACGGCGACCCGCAATTGCGTTCGACCCTGGCGGTGGGGCTGGTGCTGGTCACCGGCGCGCTGTTTCTGCTGGCCGGGGCGTTCCGTTTCGGCAGCGTCACGTCCTTCATCGCCAAGCCGGTGCTGCGCGGGTTTGCCTTCGGACTGGCGCTGACCATCATTCTCAAGCAAGTGGCGAGCGTGGTCGGCGTGCACCTGACGGACGCCAACCTGGTGCGTTTCGCCCCGCAATTGCTGGAGCAGTTGCCGCAATGGAACTGGCCGTCCGCCGCTGTCGGCGCCGCGGCGCTGGTGCTGCTCGGGGTGCTTTCGCGCCATCCCCGGGTGCCCGGCGGTCTGCTGGTGGTGGTGATCGGCATTGCGGCCGGGCAATGGCTGAACCTGTCGGATCACGGCGTGAAGCTGATCGGCGCCATCGATCTGGGCCTGGAGGTGCCCAACCTGCCGGCGCTGCCGTTCGCCGACTGGCTGCGCCTGGGGGAGGTGGCGTTCGCCATGGTGATGATCCTGTACGCCGAATCCTACGGTTCGATCAGTGCGTATGCGCTCAAGCACGGCGACCGCGTGACCTCCAACCGCGACTTGCTGGCCTTGGGCGCCGGCAACTTGCTGTCCGGCCTGTTCCATGGCATGCCGGTGGGGGCCGGCTATTCGGCGACCTCGGCCAACGAAGCCGCCGGCGCCACGTCACGCTGGGCAGGCGGCATCGCGGCGCTGACGGTGCTGATCATCGTGCTGACCGTGCTGCCGTGGATTGCGCTGACGCCGGAGCCGGTGCTGGCGGCCATCGTCATGCACGCGCTGGGCAGGGGCTTGAGCCTGCAGCCGCTGGGGCGCTATTTCATCTGGCGGCGCGACCGGGTGCTGGTGGTCTGCGCGGTGACGTCCGTGCTGGTGCTGGGGGTGCTGGACGGCTTGCTGGTGTCGGTGGCCATCAGTGTGCTGCTGATGCTCAAGCAGCTGTCGGCGGCGGACATCCAGGTGCTCGGGCGGATCGACGGCGGCCATGACTTTGTCGACCTTCAGCGCCATCCGACGGCGGCCACCGAGCCGGGCGTGCTGATCGTGCGGCCCGGCGAGGCGCTGTTCTTCGCCAATGTCGAACGGATCCTGGGCGGCGCGTTGCGGCTGGTCCGCCACTCGCAGGTGCCCGTGCACACGGTGATCCTCAGCCTTGAGGAGTCTCCTGACCTGGACGGCACCAGCCTTGAGGCGATGCAGGAGTTCTTCGTGCGGGTGCATCAGGCGGGCAAGCGGCTGATTCTGGCCCGGCTCAAGCACGAGGCGCTGGCGGCGCTGGATGCGTTGCCGCAGACCCAGGCCAATGGCGTGATCCTGAGCGGGTTGAGCGTGGACGGCGCGGTGCAGAAGGCGCGCGATCTGGCGCCCTGAGCGATGATTCCCTGTGGGGGCGAGCCTGCTCGCGATGACGGGGTGCCTGCCTGAGAGATGCTGGATATGCCGACGCCATCGCCGGCAAGCCGGCTCCCACAGTTTGCTCTGGCGTACACGGAATCGGCGAACGCCTTCGATCCTGTGGGGGCGAGCCTGCTCGCGATGGCGGTGTGTCTGGCTGAGAGGATGCTGGATGTGCCGGCCCCATCGCCAGCAGGCTGGCTCCCACAGTTTCTTTGGCGCTCACGGAGGAACCTGTGGGAGCCGGCTTGCCGGCGATGGCGATGGGTCAGGCGCTGGCGATGTCGGCTGTGCCGGTGCATCGTCAGCAGGCTGGCTCCTGCACGGGGGATTGAAGGCATAAAAAAACGCCGCCCGTCTTGCGACGGGCGGCGTTCTTCATTGCCTTGCAGCGTTAGGCTTGAACGACCGGAATCTTGGCGTTCGCAGCAGCCTCACGGAACTCGGCGATCTGGTCGAAGGACAGGTAGCGGTAAACGTCGGCCGCCATGCTGTCGATCTTGCCGGCGTATTCCATGTACTCCTCGACGGTCGGCAGGCGACCCAGGATCGAAGCCACGGACGCCAGCTCAGCCGAAGCCAGGTAGACGTTCGCGCCGTCGCCCAGACGGTTCGGGAAGTTACGGGTCGACGTCGACACCACGGTGCTGTTCGGCTCAACGCGTGCCTGGTTACCCATGCACAGCGAGCAGCCTGGCATTTCCATGCGGGCGCCGGCCTTGCCGTAGATGCCGTAGTAGCCTTCTTCGGTCAGTTGGTGAGCGTCCATCTTGGTCGGCGGCGACAGCCACAGACGGGTCGGCAGCTGGCCCTTGACCTGATCCAGCAGCTTGCCGGCGGCGCGGAAGTGACCGATGTTGGTCATGCACGAACCGATGAACACCTCGTTGATCTTCTCGCCGGCAACGCTGGAGAGCAGACGGGCGTCGTCCGGGTCGTTCGGCGCGCAGAGCACAGGCTCCTTGATGTCGGCCAGGTCGATCTCGATGACTTCGGCGTATTCCGCGTCCTTGTCGGCTTCCATCAGCTCAGGGTTGGCCAGCCAGGCTTCCATCGCCTGGGCACGGCGTTCCATGGTGCGGGCATCGCCGTAGCCTTCGCCGATCATCCAGCGCAGCAGGGTGATGTTGGACTGCAGGTACTCGGCGATGGCCTTTTCCGGCAGCTTGATGGTGCAGCCGGCGGCGGAGCGCTCGGCGGAGGCGTCGGACAGTTCGAACGCTTGCTCGACGGTCAGCTCGTCCAGGCCTTCGATCTCCAGGATGCGGCCGGAGAAGGCGTTCTTCTTGCCTTTCTTCTCGACGGTCAGCAGGCCTTTCTGGATCGCGTAGTAAGGGATGGCATGAACCAGGTCACGCAGGGTGATGCCAGGCTGCAGCTTGCCCTTGAAGCGAACCAGGATCGACTCAGGCATGTCCAGCGGCATGACGCCGGTGGCGGCGGCGAACGCGACCAGACCGGAACCGGCCGGGAACGAGATGCCCATCGGGAAGCGGGTGTGCGAGTCACCGCCGGTGCCCACGGTGTCCGGCAGCAGCATGCGGTTCAGCCACGAGTGGATGATGCCGTCGCCCGGACGCAGCGAAACGCCGCCACGGGTCATGATGAAGTCAGGCAGGGTGTGGTGGGTGGTCACGTCGATCGGCTTCGGATACGCCGCGGTGTGGCAGAAGGACTGCATCACCAGGTCGGCGGAGAAGCCCAGGCACGCCAGGTCCTTCAGTTCGTCACGGGTCATGGGACCTGTGGTGTCCTGGGAACCGACGGTGGTCATCTTCGGTTCGCAGTAGGTGCCGGGACGCACGCCTTTGCCTTTCGGCAGGCCGCAGGCCTTGCCGACCATCTTCTGCGCCAGGGTGTAGCCCTTGCCGGTGTCGACAGGCGCTTCAGGCAGCTTGAACAGGTCGGTCGGGCCCAGGCCCAGCTCGGCGCGCGCCTTCTCGGTCAGGCCACGGCCGACGATCAGCGGGATACGGCCTCCGGCGCGGACTTCGTCCAGCAGCACCGGGGTCTTCAGTTCGAAGGTGGTGATGACGTCGTCGGTGCCGTGCTTGCACACTTTGCCGGCGTGCGGGTAGACGTCGATCACGTCGCCCATGTTCAGGTTCGACACGTCGAACTCGATCGGCAGGGCGCCGGCGTCTTCCATGGTGTTGTAGAAGATCGGAGCGATCTTGGAGCCGAAGCAGAAGCCGCCGGCGCGCTTGTTCGGCACGTAAGGGATGTCGTCGCCGAAGAACCACAGCACCGAGTTGGTGGCGGACTTACGGGAGGAACCGGTGCCGACCACGTCGCCGACGTAGGCGACCGGGAAGCCCTTGGCCTTGACTTCTTCGATCTGCTTGAGCGGGCCGATGGCGCCTTGCTGCTCAGGCACGATGCCGTCACGGGCCATTTTCAGCATGGCCAGGGCGTGCAGCGGGATGTCAGGGCGCGACCAGGCGTCCGGGGCAGGGGACAGGTCGTCGGTGTTGGTTTCGCCCGGGACCTTGAAGACGGTCAGGCTGTACTTGTCGGCGATGGCAGGCTTGTTGGTGAACCACTCGCCGGCGGCCCAGGATTCCAGCACGGCCTTGGCGTGGGCATTGCCCGCCTTGGCTTTTTCGGCCACGTCGTGGAAGGCGTCGAACATCAGCAGGGTGTGCTTGAGCTGTTCAGCGGCGACGGCAGCCAGTTCGGCGTCGTCCAGCAGTTCAACCATGGTGGCGATGTTGTAGCCGCCCTGCATGGTGCCCAGCAGCTCGACGGCGCGTTTCTTGTCGATCAGCGGGGATTTGGCTTCGCCCTTGGCGACGGCGGACAGGAAACCGGCCTTGACGTAGGCGGCTTCGTCCACTCCTGGCGGAACGCGGTTGGTGATCAGGTCAACGAGGAAGGCTTCTTCGCCAGCCGGGGGATTCTTCAGCAGCTCGACCAGGCCTGCAGTTTGTTCGGCGTTGAGCGGCTGGGGAACGATACCCAGTGCTGCACGCTCTTCGATATGTTTGCGGTAGGCTTCAAGCACAGTTATTACCCTCATCAGTGGTCCCAAATGGGTGTCCGGGACGCTCATCCCGAAATGGACGTATTCATGCGCTGCGTGGCGTTGTGAGCCGCTTAGCCAGAATTACCGACCATTCCTTACAGAAGCTGCTTTCAAAGTTTTACGCCTGCAGAACGGGAGCTGATGAGGGTTGGCGTCGGGCTTTTCCCCGCTGGAAAAACCGTTCGCCAACACCGCTCTGAAGGAACGACTGTGCTCGTGACGCTTTGAAAACAGCTTCTTGACGGACATTGGCGCCTAAAAAGGCTGGCTGATTCTACGGCAAAAAAAAATTAAAGGTAAGTCGGCCGGCATTGGACTTTGGTGGCGGGTCGGACGGCCCGTCCCAGGGCCCGCCGGCCGCTTGACCCTGCGAACGGAGGGGTGATCAACGGCGGACAAAGGGCTACCATACCGGCCTGTTCCGCGTTGCCGTGTTTTGCCCCCTTATGCCCAATCAGACCATCAAGACCCCCTGCGTCGGCCTTTGCTCCACCGTTTACGGTGACCTGGTGTGCCGCGGCTGCAAGCGTTTCCACCATGAGGTGATCCACTGGAACGGCTACGGCGAGGAGCAGAAGACTGCGGTGTGGCTGCGTCTTGAGCAGTTGCTGTCACAAGTGATGGCGAGCAAGGTCGAGGTGTTCGACCGGGCGCTGCTGCGCCAGCAGCTGGAGCAGCGCAAGATCCGCTTCGTGCCGCACCAGTCGGAATATTGCTGGGCCTACCAGCTGATCGCCCGGGGCGCGCGGGTGATCGTCAACCTGGAGGCGTACGGGATGGTGCTGATGCCGGAATTTCGCGACTGGAACCTGCCGGAGTTGCGCGACGCCATCGACCGGGAGTTCTTCCTGCTGTCGGAGGCGCACTACCAGCGGTACATCGCCCCCGGGTTCCTCAAGGATGCCTTGGGCGACTGAAGGCATCGCCAGCAGGCTGGCTCCCACAGAGATGGCGGGTGCCTGTCATTTCGGCGGTCACCACCGCAGCCCCCACAGGGTTTTGTGGTGTACCTACATCCTGCAAACACCCGGGATACCTGTGGGAGCTGGCTTGCCAGCGATGAGGCCGGCCCGGGCGCCGCAAGCCTCAGTGCTTGACCGCCAGCTCCACCAGATGATCCTCGACCTCCTGCGGCTTGAGCACCAGCACGTCGCTTTCCAGCGCATCGAGCACCACTTCGGCGGTGTTGCCGATCAGTGCGCCGGACAGCCCGGTGCGGGCCACGGTGCCGATCACGGTCACCGCCGCCTGCAGTTTGTGGGCCATGAACGGGATCAGCACGTCGGCCGGCCCTTCCTCGATGTGCAGGTGCGCTTCATCGATGTCGAACTCGGCCTGGAACGCCCGGCACTGCTCGCGGTAGCGCGCCTCGATGGTTTCCTTGAGCTGGAAGGTCGGGTCGGCCGCCGACAGCATCGGCGACGGATGGGCGCTGATCACGTGCAGGTGCCCCTTGGCCAGGCTGGCGATGTCGTAGCCGTGGTCGATGATGGTGGTGTGCAGGTGGCGGTGTTCGCCGTCGGCGTTGCCCACGTCGACGGCGGCCAGGATCACCTTGTCCTTCCAGGAGCCGGCGGTCTTCACCAGCAGCACCGGGGTCGGGCAGTGACGCAGCAGTTTCCAGTCCGCCGGGGTCAGCAGGGCCTTTTTCAGCGAACTGTCGGGAAAGTGCTGCTTGATCACCAGCCCGCAGCCTTCGGCCTGCTGCACGTCGATGATGGTTTCGTGCAGGCTTTCGTTCCACGCCTGTTCGGTGGTGACGCTGTAGCCGTCCGCCAGCAGCGCGGCCTTGAGCACGCTGAGCATGCCGGCGTGGTCGTGCTTCTTGTCGCACACCAGCAGGTGGAGGTGGGCCTGGGTCACGCCGGCGATCAGCTTGGCGCGCTTGAGCGCCAGGCTTTCCGAGTGTTCGGGTTCGATGACCACCAGAATGCTGCGAATGGCTTGCATGAGCGGAGTCTCCAGCAATGAAAAGGCACGGCGTTGCACAACTATAGTTGCTGCGCCCGCGCCTGCGGCTTGATGCATATCAATGGCGGCCGCTGGTGGTCTGCGGACAGGCCGGTATAATCGCGCCCTTCGCTTGATACCCATTGCCCGTGAGCCCCATGAACCTTCCCGAAATCCACGAATTCCTTGGCTGCCGCACCCCGGACGCCTGGGTCCAGGCCGCGCTGGCCGATCAGGAGACGCTGCTGATCGACCACAAGAACTGCGAGTTCAAGGCCGCCAGCACCGCGTTGAGCCTGATCGCCAAGTACCATTCCCACGTCGATCTGATCAACATGATGTCGCGCCTGGCCCGGGAAGAGCTGGTGCACCACGAACAGGTGATGCGCATCATGAAGCGGCGCAAGGTCGAACTGCGCCAACTGCATGCCGGCCGCTACGCCTCGGGCCTGCGCAAGGTGGTGCGCAGCCACGAGCCGGTGAAGCTGGTCGACACCCTGGTGGTCGGCGCCTTCATCGAGGCGCGCAGCTGCGAGCGGTTCGAGGCGCTGGTGCCGCACCTGGACGAAGAGCTGGGCAAATTCTATTTCGGCCTGCTCAAGAGCGAGGCGCGGCACTTTCAGGGTTACCTGAAACTGGCCTACCAGTACGGCGACGCCAAGGACATCGCCCTGGTGATCGAGAAGGTGCGGGCCGTCGAGCAGGACCTGATCGAATCGCCGGACGTGGAGTTCCGCTTCCACAGCGGCGTGCCGAGCGCCGCGTGACGGTACTTGTAAAAAACTCTTAAGACGATGAAACATCACAGGAAACCGGCCCTTGCGGCCGGTTTTTGCTGCCCACGGTAACCGCCCGGACACCGATTGCCGCCATAATGTCGCCCACTTCACAGAGGTCGGCAGACAGTCGTTATGGATAACCTGGGTTTTGGCAAAGTCCTGCTGGTGGAAGACGATGAGCGCCTGGCCACACTGATCGCGCATTTTCTGCGACAGCACGGCTACGAGGTGCGCACGGTGCACCGCGGCGATCTGGCGGTGGCCGCGTTCGTCGAATTCAGGCCCAAGGTGGTGGTGCTCGACCTGATGCTGCCGGGGCAGAGCGGCCTGCACGTGTGCCGTGAGATCCGCAGCGTGTCGGACACGCCGATCGTCATCCTCACCGCCAAGGAAGACGACCTCGACCATATCCTGGGCCTGGAGTCCGGCGCCGACGATTACGTGATCAAACCGATCAAGCCGCCGGTGCTGCTGGCCCGCCTGCGGGCGCTGCAGCGGCGTCAGGTGCCGGACGCCGGCGTGTGCAACGCGCTGACGTTCGGCCACCTGGCCATCGACCGCAGCCGTCGCGAGGTGCGTCTGGGGGACGAGGCGGTCGAGCTCACCACCATGGAATTCGAGCTGCTGTGGCTGCTGGCCAGCGCCGCCGGCAAGATCCTGTCCCGCGACGAGATCCTCAACCGCATGCGCGGCATCGCGTTCGACGGCCTCAACCGCAGCGTCGACGTCTACATCAGCAAGCTGCGCGGCAAGCTCAACGACAACCCCCGCGAGCCGGTGTGCATCAAGACCGTGTGGGGCAAGGGTTATCTGTTCAATCCGTTCGCGTGGGAGTTGTAGATGCTGCGGCTATTCCTCGGGCTATTCGTGGTGATGACCATCGGGCTGGTGCTGGCGCTGCAGACGGTGGAGCACACCTTCGATGCGCTGCTCGACTACCAGATGCAGGACTACAACCGCGAAGCCGTCCGCGGCCAGGCCTGGACCCTGGGCGAACAGTTGCGCGGGCTGGACGGCCCGGGCCGCGAGGCGCTGCTGCAATCCATCCGTCCGCACTACGGCCTGGAGCTGACGCTGGTCGAGGCCGGCGAGCTGGGCCTGACCGACAAGGAACAGGCCGAACTGGCCCAGGGCCTGCTGGTCATCCGCGACAAATACATGCGCTACATCGCGTCCATCGACGGCGGCACGCAGTTGCTCAGCATCCGCTTGCCCGGCGAGCCGAGCCTGATGCCGTTCTACATCGTCGGCGCCTACCTGATGGTGGCGGTGATGATCGGCATCGTCCTGTTCTTCTGGGTGCGCCCGCACTGGCGTGACCTGGAGAAGCTGCGCCTGGCGGCGGTGCGTTTCGGCGACAACGACCTGTCGGCGCGGATCCAGCTGTCGAAGCGTTCGAACATCCGCGACCTGGCCGGGCACTTCAACCTGATGGCCGCGCGGATCGAAACCTTGATCGCCAACCAGCGCGAACTGACCAATGCGGTGTCCCACGAGCTGCGCACGCCGATCGCGCGGCTGTCGTTCGAGCTCGACCAGCTCAAGCAGCAGCCTGAGGCGGGGCAGCGTCGAGAACTGATCGCCGACATGTACGCCGACCTGGGCGAACTGGAGGAGATGGTGTCCGAACTGCTCACCTACGCCAGCCTTGAGCGCGGCGCGACGGTGATCACCCGGGAGAACATTCAGGCCTTCAACTGGCTGGAGAGTGTGGTCGGCAGCGTGGCGCTGGAGGCCGAGGCGGCCGGGGTGCAACTGGTGATCCGCGAGTGCGGGGTCGACGAAGTGCGGATCGAGCCGCGGTTCATGGCGCGGGCAGTGATCAACCTGCTGCGCAACGCCATCCGGTACGCCGAGTGGCGGGTGGAGGTGTCGCTGTCGCGCAGCGGCGATCAGTACGAGGTGCAGGTCAACGACGACGGACCGGGCGTGCCGCTGGCGGGCCGGGAAAAGATCTTCGAACCGTTCTCGCGCCTGGACGCCAGCCGCGACCGCCGCACCGGCGGCTTCGGCCTCGGCCTGGCGCTGGTGCGGCGGGTGTCGCAGTCCCATGGCGGGCAGGTCGAGGTCGGGGATTCGGCGTGGGGCGGGGCGTCGTTCCGCATGACCTGGGCGCACCAGGACTGACCGGCGCCGCCGTTCCCTGTGGGAGCCAGCCTGCTGGCGATGGCGGTGGGTCAGGCAACACAGATATCAGCAGTGCTGGCCTCATCGCTGGCAAGCCAGCTCCCACAGGAATTGCGGGTGGATGCGGAACCTGTGGGAGCCAGCCTGCTGGCGATGGCGGTGGGTCAGCCACTGCAGATGTCGGCAGCGCCGGCCTCATCGCTTGCAGGCAAGCTCCTACAGGTTTTTGCGGTGGGGCGCAGAATCTACGGCCGCTGCTGAGTCCTGTGGGAGCCGGCTTGCCGGCGATGAACGATGATGCGGTCTAGCGGGTCGGCACCCGCCACAGGTACCAGGCCGCCACGGTGCGGTGCGGACTCCAGGCGGAGCCGATCTCGATCATCTGCTTGCGGGTCGGCTGCGCCTCCAGGCCCTTGAGCCGCCGGTAGCCTTCGCGCACGCCGAAATCGTCCGCCGGCAGAATGTCGGGCCGTTCCAGGCTGTAGATCAGCAGCATTTCGACCGTCCAGCGCCCGACCCCGCGCAGGCTGACCAGGCGTTCGATCAGCGCCTCGTCGTCCATCGCCAGCGCCGTGGCGTAGTCCGGCACCACGCCGTCGAGCGTGGCCTGGGCGATGCCCTGGATCGTCGCGATCTTGCCCGCCGAAAACCCGCAACTGCGCAGCCGGTCGAAATCGGTCGCGAGGATCTGCTCCGGGCGGGGAAACGCCCGGTCCGCAAACAACCCCACCAATCGCCCGACGATCGCATCCCCGGCCTTGGCGTGCAGTTGCTGATAGGCGATCGCCCGCACCAGCGACTCGTAAGGGTCGCGGGCCGGGTGGGGCTGATGCAGGCAGGGGCCGACGGCGGCGATGTGGCGCTTCCAGTCTGCGTCTAGGCCGGCCAGGAAGGCGGTGGCGGGTTGATAGGCGTCAGGCATGGTCTATTTCCGTCGGCCTTTGGCTTCGCCACGGGCTAACGCCTTTTCGCGGCGGGTGTCGAGCGTTCTCATGGAAATCCTTGGCGGTGTGGCGGCCCGGTCAGAAGGCCAATGGCTGCGTGAGTTGCACGGCGGCGTTTTCCAGCCTGAGCAGGAACGCCTTGCGCGGCTGTCCTCCACCATAGCCGGTCAGCGAGCCGTCCGCGCCGATCACCCGATGGCAGGGCACCACGATCGACAGCCGATTGTGCCCGTTGGCCAGGCCCACCGCACGGCTGGCGCCCGGCTTGCCCAGGCGGGCGGCGATGGCGCCGTAGGTGCTCGTGTGCCCGTAGGGGATCTGCAGCAGTTCGGCCCACACCTGACGGGCGAACTCGCTGCCGGGCAGGTGCAGCGCCACCGTGAACTCGTGGAGCTGCCCGGCGAAATACTGTGCCAGTTGCGCTTCGATCCGCCGCAGATGGTCGTTGTGCCCCGGTGCGACCACATAGCCGAAGCGGTTCTGCAGGTCTTCGACCTCCCGGGTCAGCGCCGGCCGGTCGAGGAACTCCAGCAGCACCAGCCCACGGCGCTCGGCCATGGCGATCATCGGCCCCAGCGGTGTGGTCAGGCGGGTGAACAGCAGCGGCTCGCTGGCCGCCGCACGCCCCGGCGTGATGTGGAACGATTTCTGGAACGCATCGCGAAAGCCGCTCAGGGATTCGTAGCCGGAATCGAACGCGGCATGGTCGATGGACGTCCCTTGGCGGATGCCGCCCAGGGCCATGCCGAGCCGGCGGGTGCGCAGCCAGGCGTGGAAGGTCATGCCGAAATGCTGCTTGAACCAGCGCCGCAGCTTCAGCGGCTCAATGCCCTCGGCGAGCAGTTGCGCATCGCTCCAGCGCAGCTCCGGGTCGGCGTCCACGGCCTTGAGCAGCCGCTGCACCCAGTCCGGGGCGATGGCGGCGGCGTCCAGCGGTTTGCAGCGCAGGCAGGCGCGGTAACCGGCGGACAGGCAATCGTCGGCGTGGGCGAAGAACTCGACGTTCTCCGGTTTCGGCTTGCGCGCCGTGCAGCTGGGGCGGCAGAAGATCCCGGTGGTTTTCACGGCCGTGAAGAACACGCCTTCATAGGCGGTGTCGCGTTCGAGCATGGCGCGAACCATTTCGGCGTGGGGCGGCAGGACAGCGGTCTGTATGTTCATGGGCCGAGGATAAATCCGCTTTTGCGATGGCTCCACCGAAAAATCGACAGTGAATTTTTTCGCGGTTGCACTAGAGTGGGCGGGTCGTTTCAGCCCAAGGATTGAATGCATGACGCCTTTTACGATTCAACGCATCGACCACATCGTGCTGCGGGTGGCGGACCTTCAGCGCAGCATCGAGTTCTACGACCGGGTCTTCGGCGCCGAGCTGGTCAAGCGCAACGAGAAGCTGGGCCTGGTGCACTTGCGCGCCGGCACCTCGATGATCGACCTGGTCGACCTCAACGGCGAGATCGGCCGCAAGGGCGGTGCCGCCGCCGGCGCCGAGCGGCGCAACGTCGACCATTTCTGCCTGCGCATCGAGCCGTTCGATGAGCAGGCGATCACCGAGCACCTGCAATCGGCCGGCCTCACGGTGGAGAAGGCCGCGACGCGCTTCGGCGCCGAGGGCAACGGCCTGTCGCTGTACTGCTTTGACCCGGACGGCAACCAGGTCGAACTCAAGGGGCCGTCGCAGGCCGAGTGAAGGGAGGGCGACCTCCGCTGTCGCCCCGGCCGGTTCAGCGGGCCAGTTCCTTGAGCAGCAGGTCCGCCACCGCGCCGCCCGACGCCGGGTTCTGGCCGGTGATCACGCGCCGGTCGGCCACCGCGTAGGCGGCCCACGGCTGGTCGGCCTTGACGTAGCGGGCGCCGCGCTTGACCAGTTCGTCTTCGGTGAGGAAGGGCACGTACTGGTCCAGTTCGGCCAGGCGCTCTTCCTCGTTGGAGAACCCGGTCACCTGCTTGTCCTTGACCAGCGCCTGGCCGTCGGACAGCGTGATGTTCAAAAGGCCCACCGCACCGTGGCAGACCGACGACACGTAGCCGCCGTTCTCATAGATCGCCGCGCTGAGCTTCTGCAGGTCGGGGTTGTCGGGGAAGTCCCAGATCACCCCGTGGCCGCCGGCGTAGTAGATCGCCACGTAGTCCGCGGCATTGACCTGGCTGGCCGGCAGGGTGGCGCCGAGCCGGTTCATGAAGGCCTTGTCGTGATACCACGCCCAGTCCACCGGCTCGGCCATGGCCAGGCTGTGGGGATCGATCGGGGTGTAGCCGCCCTGAGGGCTGGTGTAGTCCACGGTGTAGCCCGCCGCCTCGACCTTCTTGACGAAATGCACCGCTTCGCCCAGCCACAGGCCGGTGGCGCGGTTCAGGTTGGGGTACTTCTCGACGCTGGTCAGCACAACCAGAATTTTCCTGGACATCGCAAGACTCCTCTTGTGAATGAGCGACGGTCGTCGCACTGCCGGTGAAGTCTAGAAGCCGTCGGCGGGCGGCCCAATACACAAAATCCCAAATGGCTTGCCCAATCCTCCAGGCACACGGCGCCGGGCTCGCCCGCCGCGCGTTCGCTGGCCTACCATGGGACTTTCGTGGATATCGACGGGTGGCAAGGCACATGACGGACGGGGCGAACGTACGCCAGCTATTGATCGACCGGTTGCGCAGCCTGGCGGCCAACGACGGTTTCACCGCCGCGCCGCTGGACGGCATCACCTACATGCGCGCCGACACTTCGCAGCCCAAGGCACCGGTGCTGCAGGAGCCGAGCTTCGTCCTGCTGGCCCAAGGGATGAAGCGCGGTTACCTGGGCGCAGAGACCTACACCTACCACGCCGGCCAGTGCCTGGTGGTGACGGTGCCCATGCCGTTCGACTGCGACACGCAGGTGGGCCCCGACGGTGCGATGCTGGCGGTGGCGGTGCGGATCGACAGCAGCCTGGTCAGCGAATTGCTGCTGACCATGGACGCGCCGCCTCAGGCGTCGGCGAATCCGGGCGAGCGGGGGATGATGATCACCGACATGACGCCCGGCCTGCTGGATGCCTTGAATCGCTTGCTGGCGGCGCTGGCGTCGCCGATGGACACCCGGGTGCTCGGCGCTGCTCTGCTGCGCGAGTTGCACTACCAGATGCTGCTCGGCCCGGCCGGCGAATGCCTGCGCTCGCTGGTGTCCCGGCAGGGCCGGTTGGGGCGGGTGCGGCGGTCGATCGACAGCCTGTACCGCGACCCCGCCGCGCCGTTCTCCGTGGCGGCGCTGGCGGCAGAGGCCGGCATGAGCCAGTCGGGCTATCACCAGGCCTTTCGCGAGGTGACGGGCCACGCGCCCATGCAGTACCTCAAGAATCTGCGCCTGCACCGGGCCCGTCAGTTGATCGTGCAGCAAGGGTTCGGCAGCGCCCAGGCCGCCTACGAGGTGGGTTACGCCAGCGCGACGCAGTTCAGCCGGGAGTTCAAGCGGCTGTTCGGCTGCCCGCCGTCCGCCATCGCTCGGCAACCGTCCGAAGCTGCCGAGTGAGCCCTCAGGCGCGTTTGGCCATCAGCAGCACCGAAGCCGCCGCCGACAGCAGCCCCGCGCAGCAGCGGTTGAAGATCCTTTTGCCGCGCGGTTCGGCGAACCAGCGCCGCATGTGCAGGCCCATGTAGGCGTAGGCGCTGATGGCGATCCATTCCAGCGCCAGGAACAGCAGGCCCAGCACCATGAATTGCGGGGTGATCGCCCGGGCCGGATCGACGAACTGCGGCAGGAACGCGGTGAAGATCAGGATCGCCTTGGGGTTGCCCGCCGCCACCAGGAATTCCTGGCGGGCCAGGGCCAGGATCCCGCTGGGCGCCGCGTCGGCGCTGCTGTGTGCCGTCGGTTCGGCCCGCCACAATTGCCACGCCAGGTACAACAGGTAGCCGGCGCCGAGGATCTTGATCCCGTAGAACAGCAGCTCGGACGTCTGCAGCACCACCGCCAGGCCCGCCGCCGCGAGGGCGATCATCCCGGCGAACGCCAGCAGCCGGCCGATTCCGGCCACGCAGGCGCGGCGGTAGCCGTAGCGGGTGGCGTTGCTGACCGACAGCAGGTTGTTCGGGCCGGGCGCCATGTTCAGGGCGAAGCAGGCGGGCAGGAACAAGGTGAGGGTGGCGAGGTCCATGGCGGTGGCTCCGGTGGCGGGTGTGCCTTTTTACCACGGGGCGCGTGCGTTCGAACCCATACAGTCAGGCGCGGCCGTCGCGGTACAGGCCAGGGGTGTTTTGTTCAATACGGGTGTTGCGCGGGCGGTTAGGGTGACGACCGGTTCAACGGAAAGGGAACAGGTGTGCGATGAGTCTGATGGTGTCGATGGCGGCGTTCGCCCTGGTGGCGTCGATTACGCCGGGGCCGGTGAACATTGTGGCGTTGGGGGCGGGGGCGCGGTTCGGCTTTCTGGCCAGTCAGCGGCATGTGGCCGGGGCGACCCTGGGCTTCGTGCTGTTGCTGGTGCTGATGGGGCTGGGCCTGCACGAAGTGCTGAGGCTGTGGCCGGCGCTGACGCGGGGGGTGCAGGTGGCCGGGGTGGCGTTCCTGCTGTTCATGGCCTGGAAACTGTTCACCGATGACGGAAAACTGGGCGCGGGGGAGGCGCAGCGTGCGCCGTCGATGCTGTACGGCGCTGTCATGCAGTGGCTCAACCCCAAGGCCTGGCTGGCCTGCGTGGCCGGGATGGGCGCGTTCGTCGCCGATGGCGAGGCACGGCTGGTGTGGCAGTTCGCGGCGGTGTACCTGGTGATCTGCTACCTGTCGGTGGGGTGCTGGGCGTATGCCGGGACGTTCCTGCGCGGCTATCTGGAGAATCCCGCCGGGGTGCGCCTGTTCAACCGGACGATGGCGGTGTTGCTGGCGGGGAGTGCGGTGTATCTGCTGATTCCGTAAGTTTCGCGCGCGGCCCTTGCCCGGTTCGACAGGGCAAGGGCCTTGCTGCAGCGGCGTCAAGCCAGGCCGCTCAATGCGCCCTCTGAGGCGGGCGCCAACGGGCTGAAGCGATTGGCGCGCAACTCGTGGACTGCGTACAGGGTTCGGGCGGTGCGACCGTTGCCGTCGGTGAAGGCATGGAAGCCCGTGACCGCACCGTACAGCTGTTTGCCGAAGTGTTCATGGCCAGCATCCAGCCTTGGCAGATGCCGGTCGAGCATGATGCTGCCGCTGATGGAAGACGGGTAGCCCGTCTCGGGTTTCGGTGTCCGCAGGGCCGGAACGGTGGGGACGAGGCGTTTGTGCAGTTCCCGCACCACCGCCGGATCGCTCAGCGCCAGGCCGTTGCCGCTGTACTCGAGCAGCAGCGCCTTGAGCGTTGCGAACTCATTGCCTTTGGAGCTGGAGGCATTGAGGATCCAGGCTGTCGCTCGGTCCGCATCATCGGTCAGGCCGGTGGGGTTGAATCGCCCTTCTTCGTACACCTGGTGATACTTGGCGTCGCTCAGGCCTTCCGACGTCAGCAACGTTCGATGGTGTTCGTTCAGGGCATTGATGTTTTTGACGTCGATGGTGACCAACGCTTCCATCGACTCGACCACGTTCGTGGTTTTTCGCGCGGTTTCGTAGTGCTTGAAGTAGGTCGACTTGATGCCGCCCAGCAGTTCCTGCAAGGGTTGCTTGCCGATCAAGGCCTTCAGTGCCTGGGCCGGTTGCAATTTCGCCGAGGCTTCGATCAGAGCCTTTTCGAACAAATGATCCAACTCCGACAGGGGAATGCCGTCGGGCGGCAGGGCCTTGTCGCCCAACCGCTTGAGCACATGCCCGGCGGTTTCCAGCGTTTCGTCCCTGAACAGCGCACGCCCATGCGCCACGGTCCCAAGGGTCATGCGGATCTGGGCGGCGGAGCCGGTCTTGTCCAAGGCCTTGATCAGGTCATAGGCGCCGCTGCCGCCGGTGAACAAGCGCAACTGGTCGGCGCCGGTGCGGGTCATGGCCTTGCCCAGGTGGTTGAGCTTCAGCGCGGTCTGGCCGACGAGTTTGGCGCCGCCGTGAATCAACTGCGGCACGCCGTCCAGTGGGTTGAACAGCGACAGCAACGAACGTGCGGCCACCTTGCTCAGGTTCAACAGTCTGGAACTGCTGGCCAGGGCTTTGGTGAACAGTCCGGCTCCGCCCGCAAAAACGGTGACGACGGCAGTGACGTCCATGATGCAGCTGAAGAGGGCACCGCTTCGCCGATCCGGGTCGCCGGACGCCAGGTCTTCGATGCAGCCTTTGAAAGGGATGACGGTGTTCAGGATGGTGTCGAACGTGTTGCTGATGGCCTCGTTCCGTTCTTCGATACCGGTCTTGTCGTAGGCGATGGCGTAGAAATGTTCGTAGGTCAGCGGAGAGCGGTGTTCGGCTATCAGTCGGCTGATCTGTTCGAACCGTGCCGAACGGAAACTGCTCATGGGGCTGAAGGAGAAGGGCTGCGGGCCGTCGTTGTAGTCGAGTTCGGCGAAGCGCTCCATTCCCATGTTCGTGACGTCGTATACCGGTGGGCCGTCTGGCGAGCCGCCCGCAAAGTAAGCCCGCGTGTCGAAGTCGGCGACTCTCATGTGGGTCAATGCTTTGAAATCATCGTTGTTGCCGTTCGGGCCTTTGGAGAACCAGCCCCCGCTTTCGTCCAGCACGTAGCCTTTGACATAAGCTTGGGCCAGTGCCGGATTGGCGCGGCACAGGCCTTGGTGGGGGAACACTTCAACGCAACGGATCTGGCTGTCGTGCCGGCAGAGAACAACAACGCCGAAACCCGCGATCTGGTTTTCACGCAGATCGGCTCCGCCGTCGAGGGTTCGGGACAGATTCTTGCGCACGTAATAGAGGCCGATTTTTCCACGCTCAAGCGCGATCCGGTCATCGTTCGGCAAGCGCGACATCGCCAGGCGCAGCATCGTCGCAATGGCGGCCTTGTAGCGTTCGGTATGTGCCTTCGTCCGCGCGGCGTACAGGTCGTTGATGGGCGGCAGCGTCAGGAGGTCGGGATTCTCTTTGTAAATGCTGGTGCCCAGCCTTCTGTCGTACCGTTTCTCTTTCAACACGCCTGCCAGATAGAGATCGATAAGCGACTCTGAGGAGTAGCTGTTCAGTGGCGCCCATACGGACAGCATTTCCATGGGGTCTTGCTTGTAAAGCGACAGTTGGTCTGTTGCCAGCAGGCGGCGATTGACGGGTCGAGCGCCCATTGCGTCATGGGCTTCTTCGAGCGTTCTGGCGTGTGCCGAGTATTGCGTCAGCGCATTCTTCACGAGGTCCTGTTCCGCATCGCTGTGCGCATCGTCCTCCAGGTCGTTGACCGTTGCCCAGTCCTTGATGCCCTGCAATGTCACCCAGTCGTGGAGGATCTGCTGTTGAGGGCTGGCGGGCGCAATCGCTCCCAGTTCCATCAACTGTGCATACGACAGGTTTCGGGACAGGCCTGGAGCAATGCTTTCCGTCAGCATGACCGATCTGCGCAGCGTGACCCACTCCAGTGAGCCGATCGTCACGGACACGGGGGCATCAACCAGAAACTCCGGCGCCAGTCCTGCGAGTATCAGTTCAATTGCCAAGGGGAGAGCGGCTTCGTCGACGCCGCTCAACCAGTCCTTTATTCCTTCCCGTACCTGGTAGACGTTGGCTTGCGCATTGGAGCGGGCATACAGCAGGGTGCGGCGAAAATCGGTGTTCTTGTCATGCGTGCCAAGGTCGAGGTCCTCGATGATGGCGGATACCAGTACCCGGCTGTACAGTTCAACCGGCAAGTCGGTTTCGGCTGACGATGCGTCAAGTCCCAGTGCCTCGATGTACGATTGGGCGATTTGCTTGATAAACGGGAGCTCCAACAGCAGTGCCCAACTTTCTTGTGGGTATTCGCGCAGAAACGTTGAGGTTCTCTTTTCGTAAAGCGCCCTGCTCAGGTAACTGATCAGTGGTTCCCGGGCGGACGTATTCCTCATTTTCGTCAGTCCGTAGGTGTGCTGATGAAGGATTGAATGCTGGTCTTCATCGATGAAAAGTGTCGGCTCGCCGGCCTGATGGACGTCACCCCAATAATTGCCGTGCAGCGGGGGCGTCGGCAGTTCAAGTGTCAGCAGTGCAATCAGGTTCTGTATGTCACCGACAGTCTTCGGCACGTTCAGTTGATGAAACTGCAGCCAATTGACGAGCGGGACGACATTGGACGAGGAAATGACGCCGCCCGCGAGGGCAGCAGCCTTTGCGATGAGTTCGATGTTGCCCTTCTGGCTGGCGAAAGTTGCACGGTCAAGCGCTTCCAACTTCAGAGAGGGGGTCGGCGAGGTTGGAACGTTAATGGCCCGATGAACCTCACCTGCCGGGTTCACCATTATCCAGAAGTCATGGTCGGCTGCCTTGAATGTTTGCTGCGCAATTGTTCGCCTGAGCAATTGCCTCGCCGAGTGTTGGGCGATGTCGAAGCGGCTGCCCGTATTGATGAAAGTGCCTAATGCTCGAACATCGGGTTGCTGATGAGTTTCGAACTCAAGCGTAGGGCCGATGGCCTGGCTTGCTGCCTGGGCCGTCAGGGAAGTTGCGCTCTTGAGTGTCGCGGCAATGGCCCGGCTTTCAGCCTGATCGACAGATAATGTTTGCGGGTGCAGCAAATTGAACCAGTGTTTCATGTCGGCGTCCGTACCGAGTGTTTGATTTGGACGCAGACTACGTAAGTTTGAACTGCCTGACGGGTGAGTATCGTTTCGGCTTGTAAGTCTCAAGTGAAGTGTGGGGTTGCGGCGGCTGAATATGGGCGGGCAGTTGAGGGTCGCGGCAATGTTTAACCGGAAGTTATCGGCTGCGGATAACTAAGGCCATCATCCGCGATATTGCCCCGGCGTCGCCGCCAAGTGCTGTTTGAACACCCGCTGAAAGTGCGCCTGATCGGCAAATCCCGCCTCCAATGCGACGTCGGCGATCAACTGCCCGCTGCGCAGGCGCTCCCGGGCGAACTGAATGCGCTGATTGACCACATAGGCGTGGGGCGTCATGCCGTAATGCTGCTTGAAGGCGCGGATCAGGTACGAGGGCGACAATTGCGCCGCCGCGCAGATGTCGTCGAGGCTGAGCAGTCGCGTGCAGTGTGCCCGGATGAAGGCGGCCGCGTGTTCGAGCTTGCTGTTCGGCTCGCGCACGGGCGCCGCCGCAGGGTTCAGTCGGGTTTGCAGGTCGCTGAAGAACTCCACCGCCGCGCTCTCTTTGCGCAGCACGTCTTGCTGGTCGTCGACGAGGATACGGTACAGCGCCTGAAGATCGCGGAACAGGCCGGGATCGTTTGAACGGGTGGCGCAGAAGCGCCGGAACTCAAGGTCGGCGCTGAACCCCAGCTGGTGCTGCAGGTCGGTCAGCCAAGGGGTTTCCACGTACAGCATCAGGTACGACCAGGGCTGGTCGTCGATCGGGTTGCAGGCATGCACGTCGCCCGGGTTCATCAGCACCACGGTGCCGGCGGCGACCTCGTGCTGCGATTGCTCGTGCACATAGGTGCTGCGCCCGGCGGTGATGGCGCCGATGGAGAAGTGCGCATGGGAGTGCCGGGCGTAGCAGACGTCCCGGCCATCGGCGATGGCCCGCGCCTCGATGAAGGGCAGGGCGTCGTCGCGCCAGAAGCGCGGCGCTTTCTCAGGGTGCTTGGCGGCACTGTGTCTCATCGTCGTGGATCCCGGCAGGCCAGGGCTGGAGTGTATTAGCTCTGGCCGGCGAATGCCCGCTCAAGTTCAGCGATGTCGAGCTTTTTCATCCCGAGCATGGCCTGCATCGCCCGTTGGGTCTTGGCCGTGTCGGGGTCTTGCATCATGTGCATGAACGCCACCGGCACGATCTGCCACGACACCCCGAACTTGTCCTTGAGCCAGCCGCACTGCTGCGCCTGCGAAGATCCCCCGGAAGACAGGTTGCCCCAGAAGTGGTCGATCTCGTCCTGGGTCTGGCAATTGACCTGGAACGACACCGCCTCGTTGAACGTGAACACCGGGCCGCCGTTGAGGCCGGTGAAGCTTTGGCCGTCGAGTTCGAAGCTGACGGTCATCACCGAGCCTTCCGGGCGCTTGTGGAATTCCTGGCCGGCCTTGCCGTAGTGGGTGACGGCGGTGATTTTCGAGTGATCGAAGATCGAGCAGTAAAACTTCGCCGCCGCTTCGGCCTGGTCGTCGAACCACAGGCAAGGCGTGAGTTTCTGGAAACGTTGCATGGCGGTTGTCCTCGGCAGGTTAGACACGCTGGATTAACAGCGTAGTCAGTCCGGGGGACGTGCGGGATGCCGCAGATCGGTCGCAAGGTCATGGTTTGGTCGTTATGACTCTATTGGTAGTCTTAATGACCAGGTCGGATTCGAGTCATATCGACTCAGTCGCTGCCAAGGCCCTGATTTGACGGGGCCTTGAAAGTGGCACGGGAGTTGTAACGTTCCAGGCACACATCCAGCCGCACGAGGATACGAAAAATGCTCGCTTTCTTCGAAAGTCCGCTGAACGTCCTGCGCCTGTCGAGCCGCGTGCTTGTCGCCGGCCTGGCCTTGCTGTCGGTCGGCCTCTACGGGGCCTATCTGCATCAAGGGCACTTGCCGCTCGGGTTGCTGGTGACGATGCATGCCTTGACCGTCATCGGGCCGACCCTGCTCAAGATCGGCTACGTGATGCGGCTGGTCTCGGAGCGTCGCTTGGGGCTTGTGCATGCGCCAGCGGAGGCTTGCCATGCGTAACCTGTCCGATGCGCCGCTGTTCAGTGTCGGCTTTCGGCCGCTGTTTCTCGCCGGGGCCGGGTTTGCCGTGCTGGCGGTGATGGTCTGGGGTCTGTGGCTGCACGGCCATTGGCTTGCCCTGCAACCGGCGGGCGGCATGCTGGCCTGGCACCGCCATGAGATGCCGTTCGGGTTCGCAGCGGCGATCGTCGGCGGCTTTTTGCTGACGGCGGTGCCGAACTGGACGGGCATTGCGCCCCTGCGCGGATGGCCGCTGATCGCGCTGGTGTCGGTCTGGCTGGCGGGGCGTCTGGCGTGGTGGGTGCCATTGCCCGTCGGTGCGGTGCTGCTGGTGCAAGGGGCATTTCTGCCCTTGCTGGCGGGGCTGCTGGGACGGGATCTGATCGCTGCGCGCAAGCGGGACAACTACCCGATCGTGCTGGTGCTGGCGTTGATGGCGGGCTGTCAGGCGCTGACCCTGTCCGGCCTTCACTTGGATGACGCCGGTCTGCAACGTCAGGGCGTGCTGGCCGCGCTGTGGCTGATCGCGGCGCTGATGACCGTGATCGGCGGGCGGGTGCTGCCGTTCTTCATCCAGCGCGGCTTGAACCGGCCGCCCGCGCCGCCGGCCGGTGCATGGCCGACGCGGCTGTTGCTGCCCGCCAGCCTGCTGATCGCCGTGACCTTCGCCGCCAGCCTGCTGATCGCCGTGACCTTCGCCGCCGGCCTCAACGATTCGCCGAGCCTGTGGCTGGCGGCGCTGTTCGTCCTTGTCGGCGGTTTGCAGGTGTGGCGCCTGATCCGCTGGCATGACCGCGGACTGTGGCGCGTGCCGCTGCTGTGGTCGCTGTACCTGGCCTATGGCTGGATGGCGCTGGCGACCCTGGCCATGGCGCTGTGGCACCTGGAGCTGATCGGGCAGCAGAGCCTGGCCACCCATGCGTTGGCGGTCGGCGGGGTGGGCGGGCTGATTCTGGCGATGATCGCCAGGGTCTGCCTCGGGCACACCGGGCGCCTGTTGCAACCGCCCAAAGGCATGGTGTCCGGGTTTGCGCTGGTGCTGGCCGCGGCGGCCTGCCGGGTGTGGGTCGTGCCGTTCTCCAGCCTGGGCCTGGGCTTGTCGGTGTTGCTCTGGTGCGCCGCCTTCGGCTTGTTCCTGCTGCGCTATACCGGGATTCTGTTCAGGCCGAGGCTGTAGCGCCCGTTGCCAAAGCGGCGGGCAATGGATGACTATCGCGCCACTGTTCATCCACCGTTCCGGAGGCGACATGCCGCTGACCGCGCTTTTGTACTGCAATGACCTGGCCGAGACCGAACGCCACTACCGCGACGTCCTCGGGTTCACCGTCGCCGGCTCGGCGGAGTCGACGCTCACCGTCCGGCTGGGGGACTGCAGCCTCGTGTTCACCCAGGAGAACCCCTGGGGCGGCCCGGCAGCCTGTTCAGCCACCTTTTACCTGGTGATCGAGCAGGTGGACCGCTACTACGATGCGGTGAAGGAGCGGGCGACCATCGCCTGGCCGTTGCAGGACATGCCTTACGGCTCCCGGGAGTTCGGCGTGCGCGATTGCAACGGCTACCACCTGGGGTTTTCCCAGGCCCAGGGCTAGCCCTTCTGCTCGGCCACCAGCAGCAATGACTGCGGTAGCGGACTTTGCGGGTGCTGGGGTTCGCGCAGTTCGGCCAGCCGCCAACCGGCCATGTCCAGTGCGCAGGTCCAGCTCGACAGGGTGCGCATGTACCACGGCATCGGTTGCCAGTGCCCCTTGAACCCGGCGAACGACTCTTCGCGCCAGCCGTCCTGATAATCGCCCGCCGCTGCGGCCCAAGGGTGCAGCGTCTGGATCACCAGCGCGCCGCCGGGGGCGAGCAGGGCGTTCAGGGCGGCGAGCAGCGGGATGATGTCCTGGTGCAGCAGGGAGAAGTTGGCGCAGATCAGGTCGTAGCCGTGACCGATGTCCACCCGGCCGTCCGCCAGTTCATCATAGCTGGCCACATGCACCGGCGCAGAGCCCGCCGCCCGTGCGGCCTCCACCAGCGTAGCGTCGCCGTCCACGCCCACCGTCTCGATCCCTCTTTCGCTCAAGGCCCGCAGCAGCCAGCCTTCGCCGCAGCCCAGGTCGAGCACACGTTCGGGCTGCCGGCCGAGGATCGCCAGCAGGATCGCCTGGTCGGTGACGGTGCGGCGGCTCTCGATGGCGCCGCTGCGCACCGCGCAGATCCAGGCCGCAGCGTTCTGGTGCCAGCTGTGCAGGAGGGCGGCTTCGGGGGTGGGCATCGCGGGCTCCTCTATCGTGGACTGCCGGCAAGCATAGGCCATCGGCCAAAGGCTAGTTGTGATCGGCCACCCGCAGGCTGTTGCGGCCGCCGCGTTTGGAGGCGTAGAGCGCGCTGTCGCCTTGCTCGATCAGCGCCGCCAGGCTGGCCGGCGGATGCTCGAATATCTTGGCGCCGATGCTCAGGGTCACGGCCTGCGGGGTGGCGAAGTCCTGCGTGGCGGCGTGGAACCGTTCGCGCAGGGTGCCGCCGAGCGCCATGATCCGCTCGTGGGACGCGTCGCCCGTCAGGATGACGAACTCGTCCCCGCCCAACCGCGCCGCCAGCGCGCCTTCGGGCAGCGCCGCGCGGATCAGCTCGCTGAGCGTTACCAGCAGACGGTCGCCGGCGACGTGGCCGTACAGGTCGTTGACCAGTTTGAAATGGTCGATGTCGATCAGCAGCAGCGCACCGGGCCGGGCGCTGGAGACGCCGTCCAGCAGGCGCGGCGCCTGCACTTCCAGGGCGCGGCGGTTGTAGAGCCCGGTCAACGGATCCTGCGCCGCCAGCCGCGCGATCTGGGTTTCCCGGCGGTGGCGTTCGGTGCCGGTCATCGACAGGGCGATCAGCATGATCGCCATCGCGCCCTCGACCAGGGAGATCTGAATGATCTCGCCGCGCAGGGCCGCGAGGTCGATCAGCGTGCCCGGCACCACCGCCGTCAGGGCCTTGGCCACATAGAACAGCCCGTGGATCAGCAGCACATAGCGCAGTTGCACGGCGCCGATGCTCAGCGACTTGCCGTGGGGGCGCAGCAGGAAACTCGCCCGCAGGGTGACCAGGGCCACCAGCAGCGAATTGCTCATCAGCATGACCTTCGACCACAAGGCGTCATCCGGCAGCCACAGCAGGCCGAGCCAGGCCGGGACGATCAAGTACCAGCCTCCCGACAGGCGCTGGCGGGTGAACCGCGCCACCCCCAGCAGGAACAGCCAGTGGGCGACCACCAGCAAGCCGTTGGCGAACCAGATGCCGATCAGCAGATAGCCGCCGCTGCGCAGCAGGGCGAGGGTCGAGCCCACGGTGATGGTGGCGAAGCCCGCGCTCCAGCACAGCAGCGAGGCTTCGCGGATGCTGCGCCATTCGACCGCCAGGTAAAGGGCCGCCGCCGCAGCCAGGGCGGTGGAAATGGTCAGCATCGTGAGGGGGTCGAGCGCCATGGACGGGCGGGCCTGCGTGGGAGGTGAAAAGGCGCACGATTGTAAGCGTTCGCCCCGGCGCCTGCTATTTTCACTCACCGGATATTCCATTTTGCGGAGGTGCAGCATGGATCGGTTCACGGGCGGTTGTCTGTGCGGCGAAGTCCGTATCGAAGCGACGGGCCGGCCTTACCGGGTGGGCATCTGTCACTGCCTCGATTGCCGCAAGTTCCATGGCGCGCTGTTCCATGCGTCGGCGATCTTTCCCGAGGGCGCAGTGACGGTCACCGGCCAGTCCGGCAGCTACGGCGGGCGATTCTTTTGCCCGCGCTGCGGCTCGTCGGTGTTCTCCCGCTCGGGCGACGAAATCGAAGTGAACCTGGGCTCGCTCGATGCGCCAGACCAGCTGCAGCCGACCTATGAGCTGTGGACGGTGCGGCGCGAATCGTGGCTGCCGGCGTTCGCGCTGGCCAGGCACTACCCGCGCGACCGCGAAGGGACGGGGCGCGAGGAAGGGTAGGTGAACCGGGGCCGTCCGGCCCCGGCCGCCGTTGCGTCAACTGCGGATGAACGCCAGCAGGTCGGCGTTGATCGTCTCGGCGTGGGTCGTCGGCATCCCGTGGGGGAAGCCCGGATAGATCTTCAGGGTGCTGTTCTTCAGCAATTTCGCCGACAGCACGCCCGAGTTCTCGTAGGGCACGATCTGGTCATCGTCGCCGTGCATCACCAGCACCGGGATCGTCACGCGCTTGAGGTCTTCGGTGAAGTCGGTCTGGGAGAAGGCCACAATGCCGTCGTAATGGGCCTTGGCGCCGCCCATCATGCCCTGGCGCCACCAGTTCAGCACCACCGCCTCCAGCGGCTTGGCGCCGGGCCGGTTGTAGCCGTAGAACGGCCCGGCGGGCACGTCGTGGTAGAACTGCGAACGGTTGGCCGCGAGCTGCGCCTGCAGGTCGTCGAACACCGATTTGGGCAGGCCGCCGGGGTTGGCGGCGGTCTTGACCATCAGCGGCGGCACCGCGCTGATGATCGCGGCCTTGGCCACCCGATCCTCGCCGTGCCGCGCGATGTAGTGGATGACCTCGCCGCCGCCGGTGGAGTGGCCGACGTGCACGGCCTTCTGCGTGCCCAGATGGTTGACCACCGCCGCCACGTCGTCGGCGTAGTGGTCCATGTCATGGCCGTCCCAGACCTGGCTCGACCGCCCGTGGCCGCGGCGGTCGTGGGCGACCACCCGAAAGCCTTGGGCGAGGAAGAACAGCATCTGCGCGTCCCAGTCGTCGGCGCTCAGCGGCCAGCCGTGGTGGAAGTGGATCACCGGGGCATCCTTGGGGCCCCAGTCCTTGTAGAAGATCTCGACGCCGTCTTTCGTGGTGACATAGCCCATGTTCGCGACTCCTCAAAACAGGGTGGTTTGTTGACAAGCGTTATCAACTCTAGGATTGAAGCGGGCTTTAAGGTCAAGGAATTTACGAACGGTCGCGGCCCCTCGCCGATCAGTCCCGTGAATGACGGACGACAGGCGCCATCGGCTTGACCTTAAAGTTCGGTTGAATCTTAGAGTGAGGCGCACCGGCTCTCTGCCGGGCCACTCACCGAGAAAGGTCAGCCAACATGAGCAAGCGCTTTACAGAGGTCGAATTCGGGCCGCACACGGTCGAGGTGCTGGAGGGCGGCTACTACGACCGCTTCCGGATGAACCCCGACCTCGATCAGGTGGCCCGGGACAAGGCGGCCGGCAACATCGACTTCTTCCGGCGCATTCCCAAGCAGCAGGTGGCCTCCCGCGTCGGACCGACCTGGGCGCCGAACTTCTATTACCGCACCGGCAGCGTCCAGCTGCTGTTCCTGGCGCCCCTGGACCGGTTGCGCGCCACCTTGCCGGCGCCGCTCGAACCGCTGCGGGCCTTTCCCGGCTACGGGCTGGTGGCGCTGACGTTCTTCACCTATTCGGTGTGCGACAACGACCCCTATGACGAAGTGTCGGTGGCGGTCGTCGTGCGCCGTCCCGGGGCCCGTGGCTCCCACGCGCTGGAACTGATGGACGCCATGCGCCGGCGCAGTTTCACCGCCCATGTGCTGGCGCTGCCGGTGAACACCGAGATCGCCCGTGTGCGCGGCGTTCACGGCTATCAGCTGCCCAAGTGGCGCGCCGACATCGAAGTGAGCATCGGCGCCGAGGTCAGCGCCTGCATCGCCGGGCCCAAGGGCTTGCCGGACCTGCAGCTCAAGGTGCCGCTGCCGCCGCTGAGCCACGTGCAGCCCCAGTCGCGCATGGGCACCGCCACCATGATCCATCAGGTCGACGGCCTGTGGCACCAGAGCGTGGTGCAGAGCAACACACTATCCTTTGCCCAACGCCTGTTCCCCCGAAACGTGCGGCTGGAGCGCGCCGGCGGCCCGCTGAGCCAGTTGCTCGACGGCCTGGGGGCTTCGCGGATCCTGCGCCTGGACGTGATCAAGGATGCGCAGATCGTGCTGAACCTGCCGGTGCCGCTGAACGCGTTCGGCCAGACCGCCACCCACAGGAGCGAGTGATCGAAATGACCCGCCGGATCCTCCATGTCGTCACCAACGTCGCCCACTATGCCGACCCGTCCGAGCCGACCGGGCTTTGGCTGGGTGAACTGACCCACGCCTGGCAGGTGTTCGCCGCCAAGGGCTTCGAGCAGCGGCTGGTCAGCCCGCTCGGCGGCGCCAGCCCCCTGGAGCCGCGCGCCCTGAAGTGGCCGATGCTCGACCGTTCGGCCAGCGCCTGGCTCAACGAACCGGCGAGCATGGCGCTGCTGGCCGAAACCGCCAGCCCTGACCAGGTCGACACGGCCGAATTCGATGCGATCTATTTCACCGGCGGGCACGCGGTGATGTGGGACTTTCCCGAGGACGCCGGCCTGCAGCGGCTGACCCGGGAGATCTACGAGCGGGGCGGCATCGTCTCGTCGGTCTGTCACGGCTATTGCGGGCTGCTCAACACGCGGCTGTCGGACGGCAGCCTGCTGGTGGCCGGGCGTAAGGTCACCGGTTATTCATGGTTCGAGGAAGTGCTGGCCGGCGTTGCGGGCAAGGTGCCGTACAACTCGGAACAGCAGATGAAGGCACGCGGCGCGCGCTACGAAAAGGCGCTGCTGCCGTTCACTTCCAAGGTCGTCACCGACGGCCGGCTGGTGACCGGGCAGAATCCTCAGTCGGCCAAAGCCACGGCGCAGCAGGTGGCGGCGATGCTGTGAACGGATGACCGGCGGTCGCGGCGGCTGGCCGTCGGGGCAAATTGCGCTTAGCTCAAAGGGATAACCGAGGCGCGCGCAGGCATCGACCGCCGCAGCGACGCCCCCTTCAGAACACCGTGAGTCTGAGGAAGTCCCCGATGCTGACCTTGAACATCAACGGCAAGGATCAGGAGCTCGATGTCCCGGCGGACATGCCGTTGCTCTGGGTCCTGCGCGACGTCGCGCACCTGACCGGCACCAAATTCGGCTGCGGTATGGCCCAGTGCGGCGCTTGCACCGTCCACGTCGACGGCGCGCCGATGCGCTCGTGCATCACGCCGGCCACCGCCGTGGCCCATGGCCAGAAAATCCTCACCATCGAAGGCCTGTCCAGCGACGGCTCGCACCCGGTGCAGCGGGCCTGGGCCGAGCTGGACGTGGTGCAGTGCGGCTACTGCCAGTCCGGGCAGATCATGTCCGCCGCCGCGCTGCTGGCGAAGATCCCCAAGCCCACCGACAGCGACATCGACCAGGCGCTCTCCGGCAACATCTGCCGCTGCGGCACCTATCCGAGAATCCGCGCGGCGGTCAAACGCGCGGCCGACATCGGATGAGTCCGGCCAAAGGAGGCGAGCGATGAACGGTTCCGTATCCCGTCGGGGATTTCTCAAGGGCAGCGCCGTGCTGGGCGGCGGGCTGGTGGTGGCGTTCAATGTGCCCGGCGGGCATCGTTTCGCCAGGGCGGCGGACAATGAAGGCAAGGTGTTTGCGCCCAACGCTTTCCTGCGCATCGGCGCCGACGACAGCGTCACCGTGCTGCTGGGCCATTCGGAAATGGGCCAGGGCATCTGGACCGGCCTGACCATGCTGATCGCCGAAGAGCTGGACGCCGACTGGTCGAAGATCCGCGTCGAGCATTCGCCGGCGTCGGCGGCCGACTACGGCATGCCGGCCTTCGGCGGGATGCAGATCACCGGCGGTTCGACCTCGACTTGGATGGAGTTCGACCGCTACCGCCTGGCCGGGGCCACGGCGCGGCAGATGCTGGTCGAGGCGGCGGCCAAGCGCTTCGGGGTGGCGCCTTCGGCGATTCGCACCGAGTCCGGCGTGGTGATCGCCGGCGACCAGCGCGCCACCTACGGCGAACTGGCGGACGCCGCCGGACAACTGCCGGCGCCGGATCCGAAAACCATCGTGTTCAAGCAGGCCAAGGACTGGAAAGTCATCGGCAAACCCACCAAGCGCCTCGACACCCCGGAGAAAATCACCGGCCGCGCCAAGTTCGGCATGGACGTGCAGTTCGACGGGCTGATGACCGCGATGGTCGCCCGGGCGCCGGTGTTCGGCGCCACCGTCAAATCCTTCGAAGGCGCCGAGGCGCTGGCGGTGCCCGGCGTGCACAAGGTGGTGCAGGTGCCCAGCGGGGTGGCGGTGATCGCCGAGCACTACTGGGCGGCCAAGTTGGGCCGAGACGCGCTGAAGGTCGATTGGGATCCGGGCCCCCACGCGGACCTGAGCAGCGAGAAGCTGCTGGACAGCTTCCGCAAACTGGCGGCCACCCCGGGCACCTCCGCCAGCCAGGCCGGGGACGCCAAGGGCAACTTCGCCAAGGCCGCGAAGAAGATCGAGGTCGAATACAGCGTGCCGTACCTGGCCCACGCGCCGATGGAGCCGCTCAACTGCACGGTGAAGATCAGCGCCGACAAGTGCGAGATCTGGACCGGCACCCAGTTCCAGACTTTGGATCAGATGATCGCCGGCAAGATCACCGGGCTGAAGCCTGAGCAGGTCGAGATCCACACCGAGTTCCTCGGCGGCGGCTTCGGCCGGCGGGCCAACCCGACTTCTGACTTCGTCGCCGAAGCGGTGCAGGTGGCGAAGGCGGCGGCCATGCCGGTGAAGACCGTGTGGTCGCGGGAGGACGACATCCGCGGCGGCTACTACCGCTCGATGTTCCTGCACCAGGCCCGGGTCGGGCTCGGCGCCGACGGCCTGCCGCAGGCCTGGCAGCATGTGCTGGTCGGGCAGTCGATCATGACCGGCACCTTGCTGGAAGCGACCATGGTCAAGAACGGCATCGACCCGACCTCGGTCGAAGGCGTGGCCGACAGCCCTTACCTCAAGGAACTGGCGCACCGGCAGGTCGAACTGCATTCGCCGCAGACCGGCATCAACGTGCTGTGGCTGCGCTCGGTGGGGCACACCCACACCGCGTTCGTCATGGAGTCGCTGATCGACGAGCTGGCCGCAGCGGCGGGCAAGGATCCGGTGGAGTACCGGCGCACCTTGCTCAAGGCCCATCCGCGCCACCTCGGGGTGCTCAACCTGGCGGTGGAGAAGGCAGGCTGGAAGGCGCCGCTGCCCGACGGCCACGCCCTCGGGGTGGCGGTGCACGAGTCGTTCGGCAGTTACGTGGCGCAGGTGGCCGAGGTGTCCCAGGACAACCTGGCGATCCGCGTGCACCGGGTGGTGTGCGCGGTGGACTGCGGGATTGCGGTCAACCCGCAGAGCATCGCCGCGCAGATGGAGTCGTGCATCACCTTCGGCCTGGGCATGGCGCTGCACAGCAAACTGACCGTCAAGGACGGGCGGGTGGTGCAGTCCAACTATCACGACTATCAGGTGCTGCGCCTGAACGAGATGCCGACGGTCGAGGTGCACATCGTGCCCAGCACCGACAAGCCCGGCGGCATCGGCGAGGCAGGGGTGCCGCCCACCGCGCCGGCGGTGGCCAACGCGCTGTACGCCCTGACCGGGCAACGCCTGCGGGAACTGCCGCTGCAACTGTCGGGGGTGTGAGATGAGACGCCATCTGCTGTTGGGCACGGTGATTCTGATCGGTCTGGGCGGCTACGCCTCGGATCTGTTCGCCGACGATCAGGAAGCCTTGAAGGCGTTCGGCACGGTGCAGAAGGTGTTCCAGAGCCCGCGCTGCCAGAACTGCCACATTCCCGGCGATTCGCCGTTGCAGTTCGACGCCGGCACGCCCCATGCGATGAACGTGGTGCGCGGGCTGGACGGCAAGGGCGCCGCCGGGCTGCCCTGCGCCACCTGCCACGCCGAAAGCAATCCGCCGGCCAGCTACGGCCCCCATGCGCCCCCGGGAGCGCCGCACTGGAGCCTGCCGCCGGCCGCGCACAAGATGGCCTGGATCGGCCTGCCGCCGGACAGGCTGTGCGCCATGATCAAGGACCGCGCCAGCAACGGCGACCGCGACTTCGCGGCGCTGATCAAGCATGTCAGCGAAGACAAGCTGGTGCTCTGGGGCTGGAACCCCGGCGCCGGGCGCCAACGCGTGCCGGTGCCGCACGATATTTTCGTCGAACAGTTCAAGCTGTGGGCCGGTGCCGGCGGGCCGTGTCCGGTGACGGGCGGCTGATGGTCTACGCTCAGGGGCAGACCCCTCAATGGAGTGAGCGATGTTGCCCCCCGGAAAACCCGTCAATGAGCAGGCCCGCGTAGCGACGCTGCACGGGCTCAATGTCCTCGACACCTTGCCTGAGGAACGCTTCGACCGCCTCACCCGCCTGGCGCGGCGGGTGTTCAACGTGCCGATCGCGCTGGTCAGCCTGGTGGATGCCGAGCGCCAGTGGTTCAAGTCGTGCGTGGGGCTCGACGCCACGGAGACCGGGCGTGACGTGTCGTTCTGCGGCCATGCGATCCTGGGCGATCAGATCCTGCAGGTCGACGATGCGGCGCAGGACGAGCGCTTCCACGACAACCCGCTGGTCACCGGCAATCCCGGCATCCGCTTCTATGCCGGTTGCCCGCTGACGGTCGGTGACGGCAGCAAGCTGGGCACGCTGTGCCTGATCGACACCAAACCCCGCCGGCTCGACGACGAAGAGCGCGAACTGCTGCGCGATCTCGCCCGGATGGCCGAGCAGGAGCTGATGGCGGTGCAGATGGCGACCCTGGACGAGCTGACGCTGCTGTCCAACCGCCGGGGCTTCAAGGCCTTGGCGCAGCATGGCCTGGACGCCTGCGTCCGGCTCGGCAAACCGGCGACGCTGCTGTTCTTCGACCTCAACGACTTCAAGCAGATCAACGACCTGTTCGGCCACGCCGAGGGCGACAGCGCCCTCAAGACCTTCGCCGACGTGCTGCGCATCGCCTTCCGGGAGAGCGACGTGGTGGGCCGGCTCGGCGGCGACGAGTTCGTGGCGCTGCTGACCGGCTCCAGCCATGTCGAGACCACGTCGATCATGGCCCGGCTCAAGGACATCCTCGACGAGCGCAACGCCACCCTGCAACGCGGCTACGACATCCGCTTCAGCGTCGGCCAGATCGAATATGACCCGCAGCGGCACGACACGGTGGATCGGCTGCTGGCCGACGCCGACGGGGCGATGTATGCGCACAAACAGGCGCTGAAGCGCCGCTGACCGCAGGGGCTCGCGATGGCGGTGGGTCAGGCAACAGAGATGTCAGCAGTGCCGGCCCCATCGCCAGCAGGCAAGCTCCCATAGGGTTCGGTGGTGTGCAACCCATCTTGCAGACACCTGCGGTTCCTGTGGGAGCGGGCTTGCCCGCGATGGCGGTGGGTCAGGCAGCAGAGATGTCGGCAGTGCTGGCCTCATCGCTGGCAAGCCAGCTCCCACAGGTTTCGGTGATGTTTGCCGATTCTGCAGACACCTGCGGTTCCTGTGGGAGCGGGCTTGCCCGCGATGGCGGTGGGTCAGGCAGCAGAGATGTCGGCAGTGCTGGCCTCATCGCTTGCAGGCAAGCTCCCATAGGGTTCAGCGGTGTGCAGAGATCCTGCGGGCAGGTGGGATCCACTGTGGGAGCCAGCCTGCTGGCGATGAGGCCGGGACAGTTGAAACCTTCATGCCTGACACGCCGCCATCGCATGCAGATGCTGCATTCCCACGGGGACCCGGGGGAATGCAGGATCCGCAGGCACAAAAAACCCGCCGGATGGCGGGTTTTTCGTCGGCTAACCGAAGATCACTCTTCGATGTTGCCCATGGCGGTGGTGTTGAAGCCGCCGTCCACGTACATGATTTCACCGCTGATGCCCGACGCCAGGTCGGAGCACAGGAAGGCGCCGGCGTTGCCGACTTCTTCGATGGTGACGTTGCGGCGCAGCGGGGTCTGCGCTTCGTTGGCGGCCAGCATCTTGCGGAAGTTCTTGATGCCGGAAGCGGCCAGGGTGCGGATCGGGCCGGCCGATACGCAGTTGACGCGGGTGCCGTCCGGGCCCAGGGAGCCGGCCAGGTAACGCACGCCGGCTTCCAGCGAAGCCTTGGCCATGCCCATCACGTTGTAGTTCGGCATGGTGCGCTCGGCGCCCAGGTAGGACAGGGTCAGCAGGCTGCCGTTGCGGCCTTTCATCATCTCGCGGCCGGCCTTGGCCAGGGCCACGAAGCTGTAGGCGCTGATGTCGTGGGCGATGCGGAAACCTTCGCGGGTGGTGGCTTCGGTGAAGTCGCCGTCCAGTTGGTCGCCCGGGGCGAAGCCGACGGAGTGCACGATGCAGTCCAGGCCGTCCCACTTCTTGCTCAGCTCCTCGAAGACCTTGGCGATCTCTTCGTCGCTGGCCACGTCGCAAGGGAAGCACAGATCCGCGCTCGAACCCCAGCCTGCGGCGAACTCTTCGACACGACCTTTCAATTTGTCGTTCTGATAAGTGAAGGCAAGCTCAGCGCCCTCGCGATGCATGGCGGCAGCGATGCCGGATGCGATGGACAGCTTGCTGGCGACACCGACGATCAGTACGCGCTTACCGGCGAGAAAACCCATGTGTTGCTCCTCTTTCAGGTTATTGCGCAGAGGCTGGCGCCAAAAAAGCGGCTTCCAGCAACTGCTGTGTATACGGATGTCGGGGGGCGGCAAAGATGTCTTGCGCGTCCCCCTGTTCGACCACTTGGCCATGCTTGACCACCATCAGCTGGTGGCTCAGCGCTTTGACGACAGCCAGGTCATGGCTGATGAACAAATACGTCAGGTTGTACTTGGCTTGCAGTGAACGCAACAGCTCCACCACTTGCCGCTGCACCGTCCGGTCGAGCGCCGAAGTGGGCTCGTCCAGCAGGATCAGCGCCGGCTTGAGCACCAGGGCCCGGGCAATGGCGATACGCTGCCGTTGCCCACCGGAAAATTCATGGGGGTAGCGGTGCCGGGTCTCCGGATCCAGGCCTACCTCCTTCAACGCGGCGATGATCGCCGCCTCTTGCTCCGCTTCGGTGCTGATCCCGTGGATCCGCAGGCCTTCGCCGACGATCTGGCTCACGCACATGCGCGGGCTCAGGCTGCCGAACGGATCCTGGAACACCACCTGCATCTCCCGGCGCAGCGGGCGGACTTCGTTCTGCGTCAGGCAGTCTAGCTGCTTGCCCTCGAAACGGATGCCGCCGCGGCTGCCGATCAGCCGCAGAATCGCCAGACCCAGCGTCGACTTGCCGGAACCGCTTTCGCCCACGATCCCCAACGTCTGCCCCTGAGGCAGGCTGAAGCGGATGCCGTCCACGGCCTTGACGTGGTCCACCGTGCGCTTGAACAGGCCTTTCTTGATCGGGAACCAGACCTTCAGATCCTCGACCTCCAGCAGCGGCGCCCCGGCCTTGTTGCCCGCCGGGCCTCCGCTGGGCTCCGCCGCCAGCAGCTCCCGAGTGTACGGATGCTGCGGAGAACGGAACAACTCGGCGCACGATGCCTGTTCGACGATGCAACCGCGCTGCATGACACATACGCGGTGCGCAATTCTTCGCACCAGGTTCAAATCGTGGCTGATCAGCAGCAGCGCCATGCCCAGCCGGGCCTGCAGTTCCTTGAGCAGATCGAGGATTTTCAGCTGCACGGTCACGTCCAGCGCGGTGGTCGGCTCATCGGCGATCAGCAGCTCCGGCTCGTTGGCCAGGGCCATGGCGATCATCACCCGCTGGCGCTGGCCGCCGGAGAGTTCGTGGGGCAGGGCCTTGAGCCGCTTGGCGGGTTCGGGGATGCCGACCATCTCCAGCAGCTCCAGGGTGCGCCGGGTGGCGACCTTGCCGGTCAGGCCCTTGTGGATGCCCAGCACCTCGTTGATCTGCTTCTCGATGGAGTGCAGCGGGTTGAGCGAGGTCATCGGCTCCTGGAAGATCATCGCGATGCGGTTGCCGCGGATGTGGCGGATGGTCTTTTCCTTCAGGTCCAGCAGGTTCTGCCCGGCGTAGTTGATGCTGCCGGCGGGATGGCGGGCGAGCGGGTAGGGCAGCAGGCGCAGGATCGAGTGCGCCGTCACCGACTTGCCGGAGCCGCTTTCGCCGACCAGGGCCAGGGTCTCGCCGCGCTTGATGTCGAAGCTCACGCCCTCCACCACCCGCTGGATGCGGTCGCCCAGGCCGAACTCGACGGCGAGGTCGCGCACTTCGATCAGATTGTCCTGATTCATTTCACTTCCTCGGGTCGAAGGCGTCGCGGGCGGATTCGCCGATGAACACCAGAAGGCTCAGCATCAGGGCCAGCACGGCGAACGCGCTCATGCCCAGCCACGGCGCCTGCAGGTTGGATTTGCCCTGGGCCACCAGCTCGCCCAGCGACGGGCTGCCCGCCGGCAAACCGAAGCCGAGGAAGTCCAGGGCCGTGAGGGTGCCGATGGCGCCGGTCAGGATGAACGGCATGAAAGTCATGGTCGAGACCATGGCGTTGGGCAGGATGTGGCGGAACATGATCGCGCCGTTGCGCATCCCCAGCGCCCGGGCCGCCCGCACGTATTCGAGGTTGCGCCCGCGCAGGAATTCGGCGCGCACCACGTCCACCAGGCTCATCCAGGAGAACAGCAGCATGATCCCCAGCAGCCACCAGAAGTTCGGCTGCACGAAACTGGCCAGGATGATCAGCAGGTACAGCACCGGCAGCCCCGACCAGATCTCCAGGAAGCGCTGGCCGGCCAGGTCGACCCAGCCGCCGTAGAAGCCTTGCAGTGCGCCGGCGATCACGCCGATCAGCGAACTGAGCACCGTAAGAGTGAGGGCGAACAGCACCGAGATGCGAAAGCCATAGATCACCCGCGCCAGCACGTCGCGGCCCTGATCGTCGGTGCCCAGCAGGTTGACCGCCGAGGGCGGGGCGGGGGCGGGGACCTTCAGGTCGTAGTTGATGCTCTGGTAGCTGAACGGAATCGGCGCCCACAGCACCCAGGCGTCCTTGCTCTGGAGCAGTTCGCGGATGTACGGGCTCTTGTAGTTGGCCTCCAGCGGGAATTCGCCGCCGAACGCGGTTTCCGGGTAGCGCTTGAGCGCCGGGAAATACCATTGGTCGTCGTAGTGGATCGCCAGCGGCTTGTCGTTGGCGATCAGTTCGGCGCCAAGGCTCAAGCCGAACAGGATCAGGAACAGCCACAGCGACCACCAGCCGCGCTTGTTGGCCTTGAACAGTTCGAAGCGGCGGCGGTTGAGAGGGGACAGGTTCATCTCAATGCTCCCGGCTTTCGAAGTCGATGCGCGGATCGACCAGGGTGTAGGTGAGGTCGCCGATCAGTTTCACCACCAGCCCCAGCAGGGTGAAGATGAACAGGGTGCCGAACACCACCGGGTAGTCGCGGTTGATCGCCGCCTCGAAACTCATCAGGCCGAGGCCGTCGAGGGAGAAGATCACTTCCACCAGCAGGGAACCGGTGAAGAAGATGCCGATGAACGCCGACGGGAACCCGGCGATCACCAGCAGCATCGCGTTGCGGAACACATGGCCGTACAGCACGCGGCGGCGGGTCAGGCCCTTGGCCTTGGCGGTGACCACGTACTGCTTGTTGATCTCGTCGAGGAAGCTGTTCTTGGTCAGCAGGGTCATGGTCGCGAAGTTGCCGATCACCAGGGCGGTCACCGGCAGCGCCAGGTGCCAGAAGTAGTCGAGGACCTTGCCGCCCAGGCTCAGTTCGTCGAAGTTGTTCGAGGTCAGGCCCCGCAGCGGGAACCAGTCCAGGTAACTGCCGCCGGCGAACACCACGATCAGCAGGATCGCGAACAGGAACGCCGGGATCGCGTAGCCGACGATGATCGCCGAGCTGGTCCAGACGTCGAAGTGGCTGCCGTGCCGGGTGGCCTTGGCGATCCCCAGCGGGATCGACACCAGGTACATGATCAGCGTGCTCCACAGGCCCAGGGAGATCGACACCGGCATCTTTTCCTTGATCAGGTCGATCACCTTGGCGTCGCGGAAGAAGCTGTCGCCGAAATCCAGCCGGGCGTAGTTCTTGACCATGATCCACAGGCGTTCCGGGGCCGACTTGTCGAACCCGTACATGTGCTCGATTTCCTTGATCAGCGCCGGATCCAGGCCCTGGGCGCCGCGGTAGGACGAACCGGCCACCGACACCTCGGCGCCGCCGCCGGCGATGCGGCTGGTGGCGCCTTCGAAGCCTTCGAGCTTGGCGATCATCTGCTCCACCGGCCCGCCGGGGGCGGCCTGGATGATCACGAAGTTGATCAGCAGGATGCCGAACAGGGTCGGGATGATCAGCAGCAGTCGCCGAAAAATGTACGCCAGCATCTGATTACTCCGTGTCCGCTGGGGCGGCCTGCAGTTGGGTCTGGACTTCTATCGCCGGTTTGGCGTCGGGCTTGATCCACCAGGTATCAATGCCGATGTCGTACTTGGGGGAGACTTTCGGATGGCCGATGTGGTTCCAGTACGCTACGCGCCAGGTCTTGATGTGCCAGTTGGGGATCACGTAGTAGCCCCATTGCAGCACGCGGTCGAGGGCCCGGGCGTGGGCCACCAGGCTCTTGCGCGAATCGGCGTTGATCAGTTGCTCCACCAGCCGGTCGACCACCGGATCCTTCAGGCCCATCGAGTTGCGGCTGCTGGGCTTGTCGGCGGCGGCGCTCATCCAGAACTCGCGCTGCTCGTTGCCCGGCGAGTTGGACTGCGGGAAGCTGCCGACGATCATGTCGAAGTCCCGCGAACGCACGCGGTTGACGTACTGCGAGACGTCCACGCGACGGATCACCAGGTCGATGCCCAGGTCGCTCAGGTTGCGCTTGAACGGCAGCAGCACCCGCTCGAAATCGGTCTGGGCCAGCAGGAACTCGATGACCACCGGTTTGCCGTCGGCGTCGACCATCTTGTCGTCGACGATCTTCCAGCCGGCCTCTTGCAGCAGCTGGTAGGCCTCGCGCTGCTGCGGGCGGATCATGCCGCTGCCGTCGGTCTTGGGGTTTTCGAATGCCTCGCTGAACACCTGGGCCGGCAACTGGCTGCGGAACGGGTCGAGGATCGCCAGTTGGTCGGCGTCCGGCAGGCCGGTGGCGGCCATTTCCGAGTTCTCGAAATAGCTGCGGGTGCGCGCATAGGCGCTGTTGAACAATTGCTTGTTGGTCCACTCGAAGTCCAGCAGCAGGCTCAGGGCCTGACGCACCCGCACGTCTTGGAACACCGGACGGCGCAGGTTGTAGACGAAACCCTGCATGCCGGTGGGGTTGCCGTTGGGGATCTGCTCCTTGATCAGCCGCCCCTCGGTGACGGCGGGGACGTTGTAGGCATTGGCCCAGTTCTTGGCGGTCATCTCCAGCCAATAGTCGAACTGCCCGGCCTTGAGGGCTTCCAGCGCCACGGTGTTGTCGCGGTAGTAGTCGGTGGTCATCACGTCGAAGTTGTAGAAGCCGCGATTGACCGGCAGGTCCTTGCCCCAGTAGTCCTTGACCCGCTCGTAGCGCACGGAGCGTCCGGCCTTCACTTCAGCCACACGGTACGGGCCGCTGCCCAGCGGGATCTCCAGGTTGCCCTTGTTGAAGTCGCGGCTGGCCCACCAGTGTTTCGGCAGCACCGGCAACTGGCCGAGGATCAGCGGCAGTTCGCGGTTGTTGGTGTGCTTGAACTTGAACAGCACCTTGAGCGGGTCTTCGGCGATGACGTCGTCGACGTCATTGTAGTAGCCGCGGTACAGGGGCGAGCCGTCCTTGGTGAGGGTCTGGAAGCTGAACACCACGTCCTCGGCGCGCACCGGATGGCCGTCGTGGAAGCGCGCCTCCGGGCGCAGGTAGAAGCGCACCCAGCTGTTGTCCGGGGCCTTTTCGATCTTGCCGGCGATCAGGCCGTATTCGGTGAAGGGCTCGTCCAGGCTGTGGCGGGTGAGGGTGTCGTAGATCTGCCCGATGTTGTCCGCCGGCACGCCTTTGCTGATGAACGGGTTGAGGCTGTCGAAGCCGCCGAACCCGGCCTGGCGGAAGATCCCGCCCTTGGGCGCGTCGGGGTTCACGTAGTCGAACTGCTTGAAGTCGGCCGGGTATTTGGGCGGCTCGTTGTACAGGGTCACGGCGTGCTGCGGGGCGGCGCAGGCCAGCCCGGCGAACAGCAGGCCGCTGGCCTGCAGGAGCAGGGCGCGGAAGGGTTTCATCGATCTTTCTCCGAAGACTTCAGCCACCACGCGCTCAGGCCCAGGGTGTAGGGGGGCGTGGTGACGAAGGCGAACCGGTTGCGGTAGGCCAGGCGGTGATAATTGAGGTACCAGTTGGGAATGCTGTAGTGCTGCCACAGCAGCACGCGGTCCAGTGCCTTGCCGGCGGCCACCTGCTCGTCCCGGGTGCGGGCGGCGAGCAATTGCTCGAGCAGGTGGTCGACCACGGGGTCGGCGATGCCGGCGTAGTTCTTGCTGCCCTTGACGGCGGCCTGGCTTGAGTGGAAGTACTGCCATTGCTCAAGCCCCGGGCTCAGGGTCTGGTTGAGCGTCATCAGAATCATGTCGAAATCGAACTGATCCAGGCGTTGCTTGTACTGGGCGCGGTCCACGGTGCGCAGCCGGGCGTCGATGCCGATGCCGTTGAGGTTCTCGACATAGGGCTGGAGGATCCGCTCAAGGTTCGGGTTGACCAGCAGGATCTCGAAGCGCAAGGGTTGCCCGACGGCGTTCTGCAAGCGTTGGCCGTTGAGCGTCCAGCCCGCTTCGGCCAGCAGCCCCAGGGCCTTGCGCAGGGTGTCCCGGGGGATGCCGCGGCCGTCGGTCTGCGGTAGCCTGAAGGGTTCGGTGAACAGGCGGGCCGGGAGCTGATCCTTGTACGGCTTGAGTATCAGCCATTCATGGCCCACCGGCAGGCCTTCGGCGCTGAATTCGCTGTTGGGGTAGTAACTGACGCTGCGCCGGTAGGCATCGCTGAACAGGGCGCGGTTGGTCCATTCGAAATCGAACATCAGGCCCAGGGCTTCGCGCACCTTGATCTGGGCGAAGACCGGACGCCGGGTGTTCATGAACAGGCCCTGGCTCTGGGTCGGGATCCGGTGCGGGATCTGCGCCTTGATCACCTCGCCGCGGCGCAGGGCCGGGAAGTTGTAGCCGTTGGCCCAGTTCTTGGCCTGGTGCTCGATGTAGATGTCGAACTCGTCGGCCTTGAACGCTTCGAAGGCCACGTCGCTGTCGCGGTAGAACTCGACCTCCATGCGGTCGACGTTGTACTTGCCGCGGTTGACCGGCAGGTCCTTGCCCCAATAGTCCTTGACCCGTTCGAAGACCAACTGGCGCCCGGGCGTCACCGAGGTGATGCGGTAAGGGCCGCTGCCCAGCGGCGGTTCGAAGGTGGTGGCCTTGAAGTCGCGGCCTTTCCAGTAATGCTGGGGCAGCACCGGCAGTTCGCCCAGGCGCAGGATCAGCAAGGGATTGCCCGAACGCTTGAGCACGAAGCGGATGCGCTGCGGGCTGAGGATGTCGACCCGCGACACCTCCTGAAGGCTGGTGCGGTACAGCGGATGGCCTTCCTTGAGCAGCAGGCGGTAGGAAAAAGCGACGTCGTAGGCGGTGATCGGCGTGCCGTCATGGAAGCGCGCCTGCGGACGCAGGTTGAACACCACCCAACTGCGGTCTTCGCTGTATTCCACCGATTGCGCGATCAGGCCGTAGCTGGAGGCCGGCTCGTCCCCGGAGGGCGCGTACTGGCCGGTGCCGACCATCAGCGGTTCGTTCAGCTCGTTGATGCCGTACTGCAGGAAATTCGGCGTGGTGACCGGGCTGGTGCCCTTGAAGGTGTAGGGGTTGAGCGTATCGAAGGTGCCGAACGCCATCACCCGCAACGTGCCGCCCTTGGGCGCCTGCGGGTTGACCCAGTCGAAGTGGGTGAAGCTGGCCGGGTACTTGAGCGTGCCGAACTGCGCGTAACCGTGGCTTTCGGTGATGGTCGCGCTTGCGGGAGAGCTCAAGGCCAGGCTGATCAGGAACAGGAGGAAGGGACGCTTCAAGTCGGATCCGGTCCAGGCGGCTTGGGCTATGTGGCCCGTACAGTAACAGCTTGTCCGGACAGGAAAAAGACAGCGCTTAATGCGCCGTTAATTGTGCGGGCCCCGCAGGGTTGGGCAATGAACATGAATCCGCCGTGCGAACGTCAATCACTGTGGGAGCCAGCCTGCTGGCGATAGCGTCAGTTGAGCCGCCGCCGAACAGGATCAAGACAGTTGTTCCCACAAAAAAGCCCTGCAAGCGTAACGCTGCAGGGCTTATCGGTCAGGCTGTCAGTGCGGCTGGTAGACCGTGAGCATCTGCCCAGGCTTGAGGGCCTTGCCCGCGCCCGGATTCCAGCGCTTGAGGTGCTGCATCTCGACGTTGAAGCGCTTGGCCACCACGTACAGGGTGTCGCCTTGCTTGACCTTGTACTGGGTCTGCTTCTGGGCGTCGGCCTTGGCGCCGCCCTTGCTGTTGGCCGCGACCACGGTGTTGATGCGGCCGCCGGCATTGCGGGCCGGGGTGCGTTTGGTGGTGTCGCGCATCACCAGGGTCTGGCCGACCTTGAGGTTCTTGCCGGACAGCTTGTTCCAGCGCTGCAGGTCCTTGACCTCGACCTTGTTGGCCTTGGCGATGGAGGCGAGGTTGTCGCCGCGCTTGACCCGGTAGGCGCGCTTGAGCTGTGCGACCTCGGCAGGGTCGGCGCCCTCGAACACCGGTTTGAGCGAGCGCGGGCTGATCAGTTCTTCAGGCCGCATGGTCTGCAGGCTGGCGGTCAGCAGCTGCGCCTTGGACGTCGGCACCAGCAGGTGCTGCGGACCGTCGATGGTGGTGCGCTGCTTGAACGCCGGGTTGAGCTGGAACAGCTCGTCTTCGTCGATGTTGGCCACCGCCGCGACCTTGGACAGATCCATGCGCTGGTTGATCTCGACGACCTGGAAATACGGTTCGTTGGCGATCGGGTTGAGGTTCACGCCGTAGGCTTCCGGCGCCAGGACCACCTGGGACAGGGCCAGCAGCTTCGGCACGTAGGCCTGGGTCTCGGCCGGCAGCGGCAGGTTCCAGTAGTCGGTCGGCAGGCCGAGGCGCTCGTTGCGCTCGATGGCGCGGCTCACCGTGCCTTCGCCGGCGTTGTAGGCCGCCAGGGCCAGCAGCCAGTCGCCGTTGAACATGTCGTGCAGGCGGGTCAGGTAGTCCATTGCCGCGGTGGTGGAGGCGGTGATGTCCCGGCGGCCGTCGTAGAAGCGGGTCTGGCGCAGGTTGAAGGAGCGCCCGGTGGACGGGATGAACTGCCAGAGGCCCACCGCGTCGGCCCGGGAGTAGGCCATCGGGTTGTAGGCGCTTTCGATCACCGGCAGCAGCGCCAGCTCCAGCGGCATGTTGCGCTCTTCGAGGCGCTCGACGATGTAATGGATGTAGAGGCTGCCGCGTTCGCCGGCGTTCTCGAGGAACGACGGGTTGCTGGCGAACCAAAGGCGTTGCTGCTCGATGCGCGGGTTGACCCCCAGGCCCTCTTGCAGCTGGAAGCCTTCGCGCATCCGCGCCCAGATGTCCTGGGGCACCTGCGGGCTGGGCTTCTCGTTCAGCCAGATCGGCTTCTGTTTGGCCCGGGCAGCGATGTTCGGCGCGTGGGTCGCGTCAGTCTGCGGCGCATGGCTGGAGCAGCCCGCCAGGGTGGCGGACACAGCCACCGCGATGGCTTGCGCCAGGCGGGTCAGTGCGTCTGAGTTGACGGACTTGCGTATGGATGACGACATTGGCTGGAAGTAAGTTCCGGGCAAAAATGTCGGGCGATTCTAGAAAGCGCACCCCCAACGGTCAACCGTTCAGAACTTTTGTACCGTTTGGGGAATGCCTCAAAACGTGTCTTTCCAGGCCCGCAGTGCCGCAAAAACCTCACTCGGCGCCCGGTTTTGAGGGCCGCTCCGTTCGTCCACTTTTTGTTTAACTAATGTTTCACCCGTCCGCAGAAAGGGGTTCGTGAGCTTTTCCAGGGCCAAGGTCGAGGGCAGGGTCATCACGCCGTTTTCCCGCTGCTGGCGGACTTTTTCCAGACGGGCGGCGATGTCCGGGTTGGCCGGTTCGACCGCGGCGGCGAACTTCAGGTTGCTCAACGTGTATTCGTGGGTGCAGTAGACCAGCGTGTCTTCCGGCAGCGCGGCCAGGCGGCTCAGGGAATGGTGCATCTGCTGCGGCGTGCCTTCGAACAGGCGGCCGCAGCCGGCGGCGAACAGGGTGTCGCCGCAGAACAGCAGGCCATGGCGGTAGTAGGCGATGTGGCCCAGGGTGTGGCCGGGCACGGCGTAGACGTCGAAGTCCCAGCCCAGCACGCGGGCCTTGTCGCCGTCCTTGAGCGCGATGTCGCGGCCGGGGATCTTCTCGCTGGCCGGGCCGTGGACGGTGGCGCCCGTGGCCGCCTTCAGCGCCTCGACGCCGCCGACGTGGTCATGGTGGTGATGGGTGATCAGGATGTCGCCCAGCACCCAGCCCGGATGGGCGTCGAGCCAGTCCTGCACCGGCGCGGCATCCCCCGGATCGACCACCGCGCAGCGGTGGGTTGAATGATCCTGCAACAACCAGATGTAGTTGTCGGTGAACGCGGGGAGGGCACTGATCTGTATCATCTTCGGATTCGCCAAACGGGTAACATTGGCGCATCTTAGAGCTTCGTGGCGCTTTGGAGAACGACATGACCGATAAAGCGTTCGCTCAGGCCGATCCTGACTGGCTGGCCCTGATCAGTTCGGCCCGGGAGTGGCTGTCCGGGCCCCTGGGCCAATTCCTGCTGGACGAGGAGCGGCGCATGCTCGAAGACGAGCTGGGCCGTTTCTTCGGCGGCTACCTGGTGCATTACGGCCCGTCCGCCGAGACGCCGCCGTCGGCGCCCCAGGTGCAGCGCAACGTGCGCCTGGGCGCGCCGTTGCCGGGGGTAGAGATCGTCTGCGAAGAACAGGCCTGGCCGTTGAGCGAGCACGCGGCCGACGTGGTGGTCATGCAGCACGGGCTGGATTTCTGCCTGTCGCCCCACGGCCTGCTGCGCGAGGCGGCCAGCAGCGTGCGCCCCGGCGGGCACCTGCTGATCATCGGCATCAACCCCTGGAGCGCCTGGGGCCTGCGCCATGTGTTCGCCCATGACGGCCTGCGCAAGGCGCGCTGCATCTCGCCCTCGCGGGTCGCCGACTGGCTCAACCTGCTGGGCTTCGCGCTGGAGAAACGCCGCTTCGGGTGCTATCGTCCGCCGCTTGCGTCGTCCGCGTGGCAGGCGCGCCTGGCCGGCTGGGAACGCCGCGCCGGCGCCTGGCAACTGGCCGGCGGCGGCTTCTACCTGCTGGTGGCGCGCAAGATCGTGGTCGGCCTGCGCCCGGTGCGCCAGGAGCGCCGCGAACCGATGGGCAAGCTGATCCCGCTGCCGATGGCCAAGGTCAACCGCCGCCGCATCGAACCGTAGACACCTTCTTTATATTCCGGCCGGGCCTGTCCCGGCCTCGGCCATCGTCGGCCGCTGTCCGGCGAGGCACGGCAATTTCTGGATGACTGGCATGACCGATAACGTAGAACTGTTCACTGACGGCGCCTGCAAGGGCAACCCCGGCCCCGGCGGCTGGGGCGCCTTGCTGGTGTGCAAGGGCGTCGAGAAGGAACTGTGGGGCGGCGAAGCCAACACCACCAATAACCGCATGGAGCTGCTCGGCGCGATCCGCGGCCTGGAAGCCCTCAAGCGCCCGTGCGAAGTGCTGCTGGTGACCGACTCGCAATACGTGATGAAAGGCATCAACGAGTGGATGGCCAACTGGAAGAAGCGCGGCTGGAAAACCGCCGCGAAGGAGCCGGTGAAGAACGCCGACCTGTGGAAGCAGCTGGACGAGCAGGTCAACCGCCACAAGGTCACCTGGAAATGGGTGCGCGGCCACATCGGCCATCACGGCAACGAACGGGCCGACCAATTGGCCAACCGTGGCGTCGACGAAGTGCGTGGCTACAAGCAGGATTGATTCCGGCCGTGCACCGTGATGCGGCCGATCGCCAGCAGGCTGGCTCCCACAGGGTACTGATGCATTGTGCAGATCCAATGTGGGAGCCGGCCTGCCGGCGACGGGCACGACGCGGTCCACCTGAAACCCCGCGGCGAGCGTGATACCATCGCCGCCTTTGTCCGATTGCACCCGTTGAGAGCTGAACACTGATGGCCACCAGATCCGTTGTACTCGATACCGAAACCACCGGCATGCCGGTGACCGACGGCCACCGGATCATCGAGATCGGCTGCGTCGAACTGATGGGTCGGCGCCTGACGGGCCGGCACTTTCACGTGTACCTGCAACCGGACCGGGAAAGCGACGAGGGCGCGATCGGCGTTCACGGCATCACCAACGAGTTTCTGGTCGGCAAGCCCCGCTTCGCCGAAGTGGCCGACGAGTTCTTCGAGTTCATCAACGGCGCGCAGCTGATCATCCACAACGCGGCGTTCGACGTCGGCTTCATCAACAACGAATTCGCCTTGCTGGGCCAGCAGGACCGGGCCGACATCACCCGCCACTGCTCGATCCTCGACACCCTGATGATGGCGCGGGAGCGCCACCCCGGCCAGCGCAACAGCCTCGATGCGCTGTGCAAGCGTTATGGCGTGGACAACTCCGGCCGTGAGCTGCACGGCGCGTTGCTCGACTCGGAGATCCTCGCCGACGTCTACCTGACCATGACCGGCGGCCAGACCAGCCTGTCCCTGGCTGGCAACGCCTCCGACGGCTCCGGCGAAAGCAGCGGGCGCGCGTCCGAGATCCGGCGCCTGCCGGCCGACCGCCAACCGGGCCGGATCATCCGTGCCAGCGAAGACGAACTGGCGCAGCACGCGGCGCGCCTGGAAATCATCGCCAAGTCCGCCGGCGGACCGGCGCTGTGGACGCAACTGATCGAATCCCAGGCCTGATCCGGTCCCTCGTCACCGGATCGGCGCAAGCACCGCTTCCCCGGACATGAAGCCAACTGGCCACCCTCGCAACAACGGCGTTGACCCTCTACCCTGAGGACATTGGCACGCTGCGCGCTGCCGCCTCAGGACTCTGGGCCCCATGTACAAAGATTTGAAGTTTCCGGTGTTGATCGTCCACCGCGACATCAAGGCCGACACGGTTGCCGGCGAGCGTATCCGGGGCATCGCCCGGGAGCTGGAGCAGGAAGGATTCAAGGTCGTTTCAGCCACGGACTACACCGAAGGCAGGCTGGTGGCGTCCACCCATCATGGCTTGGCGTGCATGCTGATCGCCGCCGAAGACGCCAGCACCAACTCGCATTTGCTGCACAACATGGCCGAACTGATCGGGCTGGCCCGGGTGCGGGCGCCGGAGTTGCCGATCTTCGCCTTGGGCGAGCAGGTGACCCTGGAAAACGCCCCGGCCGACGCCATGGCCGAGCTCAACCAGTTGCGCGGCATTCTCTACCTGTTCGAAGACACCGTGCCGTTCCTGGCTCGGCAAGTGGCGCGGGCGGCGCGCAAGTACCTGGACGGGCTGCTGCCGCCGTTCTTCAAGGCGCTGGTGCAGCACACCGCCGACTCCAACTATTCCTGGCACACCCCCGGCCACGGCGGTGGCGTGGCGTACCACAAGAGCCCGGTGGGGCAGGCGTTCCATCAGTTCTTCGGCGAAAACACCCTGCGCTCGGACCTGTCGGTGTCGGTGCCCGAGCTCGGTTCGCTGCTCGACCACACCGGTCCCCTGGCCGAAGCCGAAGCGCGGGCGGCGCGCAACTTCGGCGCCGACCACACCTTTTTCGTGATCAACGGCACCTCGACCGCCAACAAGATCGTCTGGCATTCGATGGTCGGGCGCGATGACCTGGTGCTGGTGGATCGCAACTGCCACAAGTCGGTGCTGCACGCGATCATCATGACCGGTGCGATTCCGCTGTACCTGTGCCCGGAGCGCAATGACCTGGGGATCATCGGCCCCATTCCCCTGAGCGAGTTCAGCCGCGAGTCGATCCAGGCCAAGATCGACGCCAGCCCGCTGACCCAGGGGCGCGAGCCGAAGGTCAAGCTGGCGGTGGTCACCAACTCCACCTACGACGGCTTGTGCTACAACGCCGAGCTGATCAAGCAAAGCCTGGGCAACAGCGTGCAGGTGCTGCATTTCGACGAGGCCTGGTATGCGTACGCCGCGTTTCACGAGTTCTTCGCCGGCCGCTATGGCATGGCCACCTCCCGCAGCGCCGACAGTCCGCTGGTGTTCACCACCCATTCCACCCATAAACTGCTCGCGGCGTTCAGCCAGGCGTCGATGATCCATGTCCAGGACGGCGGGGCGCGGCAGTTGGACCGCGACCGTTTCAACGAAGCGTTCATGATGCACATCTCGACGTCGCCGCAGTACAGCATCATCGCGTCGCTGGATGTGGCGTCGGCGATGATGGAAGGGCCGGCCGGGCGTTCGCTGCTGCAGGAAACCTTCGACGAGGCCTTGAGTTTCCGCCGGGCGCTGGCCAACCTGCGCCAGCACATCGCGGCCGATGACTGGTGGTTCTCGATCTGGCAACCGCCGGGCGTCGAGGGTACCGACCGGGTGAAGACCGAGGACTGGCTGCTGCAGCCCGAGGCCGACTGGCACGGGTTCGGCGAGGTCGGCGACGATTACGTGCTGCTCGACCCGATCAAGGTGACGTTGGTGATGCCCGGCCTGAACGCCGGCGGCGCCTTGAGCGAAAGGGGCATTCCGGCGGCGGTGGTCAGCCGGTTCCTGTGGGAGCGCGGTCTGGTGGTGGAGAAGACCGGCCTGTATTCGTTCTTGGTGCTGTTTTCCATGGGCATCACCAAGGGCAAGTGGAGCACGTTGCTGACCGAGCTGCTGGAGTTCAAGCGCAGCTATGACGCCAACGTCAGCCTCGCCACCTGCCTGCCGTGCGTCGCCCAGGAAGATGCGGTGCGCTACCGCGGCATGGGCCTGCGCGACCTGTGCGATCAATTGCATGGCTGCTACCGCACCAACGCCACGGCCAGGCACCTCAAGCGCATGTACACCGTGCTGCCGGAGGTCGCCATGAAGCCGGCCCACGCCTACGACCAACTGGTGCGCGGCGAGGTCGAGGCCGTGCCCATCGATGAGTTGGAAGGGCGGGTGGCGGCGGTGATGCTGGTGCCTTACCCGCCGGGCATCCCGTTGATCATGCCGGGCGAGCGCTTCACCGAGGCCACCCGTTCGATCATCGAATACCTGAAGTTTGCCCGCACGTTCGATGCAAGCTTCCCCGGTTTCGTGGCTGATGTGCATGGACTGCAACATGACGACCATGGCAACGGACGGTCGTACACCGTCGATTGCGTCAAGGAATGAGGACGTACAACCCTATGCAAGCGCTTATGAACCCGAAACATCCCGGCCTGTCGGTGCGGGTCGCCGACGACGGCTTTGCCGCGTACATCTGGGGCAGCGACTTCAGCTTCGAGGTCAGCGCCTACGGCGCCGCCGAGATCGGCCGGCCTGTGGCGGCGTGGGCCGTGACGCCGATCGTGCCGTACCGCAAGTGCTACGGCATCGACCCTGAAGAATTCAGCAGCTACCGCGACGCCGCCGACAGCGAAATCTTCATGGCCTACCTGGGCGACGAGCCGGTCGGTCATCTGGTGGTCAGCACCAACTGGAACGGCTTCGCCCATATCGACGAATTGGCGGTGCATGCCCCGGCGCGGCGCCACGGCGTGGCCAAGGCATTGCTGGATGTGGCGCAGTTCTGGAGCCGCAAGAAGAAACTGCCGGGCATCATGCTCGAAACCCAGAACAACAACCTCGGCGCCTGCCGGCTGTACGAGCGTTGCGGCTACGTGATCGGCGGCATCGATCACCTGCGCTACCGCGGCATCGACCCGAACACCGCCGAAGTGGCGCTGTTCTGGTATCGATTGTTCGATAATCCGCTGGAAGGGCCGGTCAGCCCGCCAACATCGCCTCGGCTTGTTCCGTGACGAGGGCGAGCAGCGTCTGGATGGCCGCCGGCGACGGGGCGTGCCGGTAGGTCAGGGCGTAAAGGCTGACCGGCACCGCCGGCGACAGCGGGCAGGCATCGAGGCCGGCGGCACGGGCGCCGAGGGCGGTGAACGGGTCGACGATGGCCAGGCCTTCGCCGGCCTCGACCATGCTGCGCATCATCTGGTGGGTCTGCACCCTGGTGCGGATGCTCGGCGCCGGACGCAGCGCCTGGAGCTTGTGCTCCAGCGCGGGGCTCAGCGGATCCTGGCCCTCCAGGCCGACCATCGCCTGGCCGGCCAGATCCGGCAGGGAAACGTACTTCTGCTTCGGCTGCAGCCAGCCGTGGGGCGCCAGCAGCTGAAGCTTGCCTTGGGCCAGCGCCTGGCAATGGATGTCGGGGTGTTCGGGATCGTGCAGGCTCAGGCCCAGGTCGCATTCGCGCAGCAGCAGGCGGCGGACGATGTCGCGGGTCGGTTCGCTGAACAGGGTGCAGGGGGCGTCCGGCAGGCGTCGGCGCAGGGCGGCGAGGCTTTGCGGCAGCAGTTGCTGGGCCAGCGGCGGTGTGCCGGTGATCCGCAGGGGCGGGGCGAGGTACTGGCGCAGGCTGTCGGCCAGACGCTGCACCGGCTCCAGCGCTTCGTAGATGTGGCCGATCTCGACTTGCAGCGCCTTGGCTTCCGGGGTGGCCTGGAGCCGTCCGCGAACGCTGGCGAACAGCATGAACCCCAACTCGCTCTCGGCCTCGCGCAATCGCGCTTCGACCTCGGCCGTCGACAATTGCAGCCATTCGGCCGCGGTGCCTGCATGGCCGGTCTGCAGCAGCGCCTGAATCACTTCGATATGACGTAAACGCATGCGGCAAGTCCATGTCCGGCGGTTGGGGTCAGTGGCTGAATCCTACCCCAACTCGGCACGGAAGACTTCTGCTCATAACGGCCGGTTATGAAGCGATGACGGAATCGGGTTCGCGGATCAGGGTGATGCCGGATTGCACCAGCAGGAATTCGTTTTCGTCGATCTTGTTGATGCGATCGCCGATCGCCAGCTTGTAGGTGGTGACGGGCTCCGTGCCGGTGAGTCCGTCTGCCGACGGGTTGGATTCCTGGTACTCATGCACGGAATAAACGCGGCCTTCCGCATCTCTTGCATGGAACTGACCGACGAGTACTGCTGCCATCTGTTTAGAACCTCTGGAGATAAAACGCTGGATTGACGGCTGGGTAGACCGTCATCGGGCGCGGTAAGTTTTCCTACAGGAAAAAAATAATGCGAGCACCGGGATTTCCCGGCCGTCTGGTGAAAACGCCGACGGATCATCTATAACTACAGGCTCCTCCCACGGACAGTCGAGAGTCTTCCCATGAGCAATGTCTACAACGTCGCAGTAGTGGTCGGCAGCCTCCGCAAAGCGTCGCTCAACCGCAAGGTGGCCTTGGCCCTGGCGGGGCTGGCGCCGGCGAACCTCAAACTGAACATTGTCGAAATCGGCGATCTGCCGCTTTACAACGAAGACATCGACGGTGATTCGCCGCCGGCAGCCTACAGGACTTTCCGTCAGCAAGTGGCTTCATCCGACGCAGTGCTGTTTGTCACCCCGGAATACAACCGTTCGGTGCCGGCGCCGCTGAAGAACGCCATCGACGTCGGTTCCCGGCCTTACGGCAAAAGCGTCTGGAGCGGCAAGCCGGGGGCGGTGATCAGTGTTTCGCCCGGCGCCATCGGCGGTTTCGGCGCCAACCAGCATCTGCGCCAGTCTTTCGTGTTTCTCAATGTGCCGTGCATGCAACAGCCTGAAGCCTACCTGGGCGGCGCCGGCTCGGCGTTCGACGAGGCGGGCAAGCTGAATGAGTCGGTGCGGCCGTTCCTGCAGGGGTTCATCGATGCCTACGGGCAGTGGGTGGAGCAGCACAAGAAGTGATTTGGCGGCCGGACTGACGGGGTAGCCTTGATGTCTTGCGGCGCCCCGGCTGACGCCATCGCCAGCAGGCTGGCTCCCACAATGTTCTGCGATGAATGCAAACGCTGCGTCCAACGGAGATACCTGTGGGAGCCAGCCTGCTGGCGATGGCGTCTTGTCATTCACAACCGATGTGAATGACCGACCGCTCCCGCAGGCTTTTTTCCTGTCCCACATTCGGGCATTGTCCGCGTTTCCATTTCATGAAGGCTTTCGCGGATGCTGGCTGCGTCATTGATATTCCTGCTGACCATCACACTGGTGATCTGGCAGCCCAAAGGCCTCGGCGTCGGCTGGAGCGCGACGTTCGGTGCGGTGCTGGCGCTGCTGTTCGGCGTGGTGCACCTGTCTGACATACCGCTGGTGTGGCAGATCATCTGGAACGCCACCGGCACGTTTGTCGCGCTGATCATCATCAGTCTGTTGCTCGACGAAGCCGGGTTCTTCGCCTGGGCCGCGTTGCACGTGGCGCGCTGGGGGCGGGGCAGCGGGCGCAAGCTGTTCGCGTTCATGGTGCTGCTCGGCGCGCTGGTGTCGGCGCTGTTCGCCAACGACGGCGCGGCGCTGATCCTCACGCCCATCGTGATCTCGATGCTGCTGGCGCTGCGGTTTTCCCCTGCCGCGACCCTGGCGTTCGTGATGGGGGCGGGCTTCATCGCCGACACCGCGAGCCTGCCGCTGGTGGTGTCGAACCTGGTCAACATCGTTTCCGCCGACTTCTTTCACATCGGCTTCAACCGCTATGCGGCGGTGATGGTGCCGGTCAACGTCGTGAGCGTGGCCGCGACGCTGGGCATGCTGCTGTGGTTCTTCCGGCGCGACATCCCCAAGGCCTACGACCCCGAGCAACTGGAACGCCCGGAAACGGCGATCCACGATAAACCCACGTTCTACGCCGGATGGGCGGTGCTGCTGATCCTGCTGGCGGGCTGCTTCGCCCTCGAACCGCTGGGCATTCCGATCAGTTTCATTTCCGCCGCGTGCGCCGCGCTGCTGCTGGCCATCGCCGCCCGCGGGCATCGGATCTCCACGCGCAAGGTGATGAAAGAGGCGCCCTGGCAGATCGTGATCTTCTCCCTGGGCATGTACCTGGTGGTCTACGGCCTGCGCAACGCCGGGCTCACCGGCTACCTGGCGGGCTGGCTCGACGTCTTCGCCGGGCACGGCGTATGGGGCGCGGCGCTGGGCACCGGGGTGCTGACGGCGTTGCTGTCGTCGATCATGAACAACCTGCCGACGGTGCTGATCGGCCTGCTGTCCATCGACGCCAGCCAAGCCACAGGCGTGGTGAAGGAGGCGATGGTCTACGCCAACGTGATCGGCAGCGACCTGGGGCCGAAGATCACCCCGATCGGCAGCCTGGCGACCTTGCTCTGGCTGCATGTGCTGGCGCGCAAGGACATCCGCATCGGCTGGGGGTACTACTTCAAGGTCGGCATCGTGCTGACGGTGCCGGTGCTGCTGGTGACGTTGGCGGCGCTGGCCGTTCGGCTGTCGCTGTAACCGCGTCGGCCCCATCGTCAGCAGGCTGGCTCCCACATAGGGATGTCTGTGGGAGCCAGCCTGCTGGCGATGGGCACGCCGCCGGCCTCAAGCCTGGCCCGGCACGTTCGGCCACAGGTCGGACACCAGGAACAACCGCTCGGCCTCTTCCCATTCGCCGCGGGCGTTTTCGGTCAGGCGCACCATCAGCTGCGCCGGGGCCAGCGGTTCCAGCGCATCGAGCCAGGCTTGGAGATGGCCGTTGCTCCAGGTCTGGTCCGCCGGATAGTGGGCCGGCGCCAGCCAGGCGTGGCGGGGCAGGGGTTGCCAGCGTCCGGCGGGCCGCTGTGCGACGAACGCCGGCCAGTCTTTCTGGTGCAGCCAACTGCCGCGCAAGTGCTGCGGATGGGCACCGTCGGGCGGTTGGGATTCTCCGGGCCACGGATACAGCAGATAACCGCCGAGCCACAATTGCGCGCTGAACGGCCCGACATCCAGCGCCGCCAGCGCTTCGCGGCTTTCCGGCCGGGCGGAGATCGGCAGCTGATGCTCGCTCAGGTGCGCCAGCTTGCGGTCCAGCCGGTCATGGCAGCCGGGCCCCAGCCACTGCGCCGGATCCTGGCCGCCGCCGTTCTGCGGGCCGAGGTAGAGCTTGATCGCCAGTTCCAGGTGGTGCACGCCGTCACGGTCGCGCAGCAGCATGTCCAGTTCGCCCAGGGTGTGGCCGTCGCGGCGGATCGGCAGGTTGGCGGCGATCAGTTCGATGCCCGGCGCGTGCTCCACGGCAAACTGCCACAGCCGTTCGTAATACAGGCCCAGCCGCCGGGTGCGGGCCTGGGACAGCCAGTGCAGCAGGCCGTAGCTGTCGCGGTCGAGCCGGCGCAGCCAGTGCTCCAGCCGTTCGGGATCGCTCACCCAGTCGCTGGCGGCCAGCGGATGGCGCTGCGGCCACGGCGTGGCGGCCAGCATCGGCGGGGCGAGGATCACCCACGCCAGATCGCGCACCTCAGGGTGGCGCAGGCGGTGGGGCAACTGGAGCAAATCGGGAAATAGGATCATCTTGCGAGCATAGCCCCAAACGCGGGTACGCCCTTGTGGCTGAAAGGATTTTGTCTATGCGCCGCTTTCGCCCATAATCGTGCTTTTCGCCGCATCCCCCCCGCAGGAGTCCCATGGAGCAATTTCGCAATATCGGCATCATCGGTCGCCTGGGCAGCTCCCAGGTGCTGGATACCGTCCGCCGACTGAAACGCTTTCTGCTCGATCGCCACCTGCACGTGATCCTCGAAGACACCATCGCCGAAGTCCTGCCGGGCCACGGCCTGCAGACGTCCTCGCGCAAGATGCTCGGCGAGGTCTGCGACATGGTCATCGTCGTCGGCGGCGACGGCAGCCTGCTCGGCGCCGCCCGGGCGCTGGCCCGGCACAACATACCGGTGCTGGGGATCAACCGCGGCAGCCTCGGCTTCCTCACCGACATCCGCCCCGACGAGCTGGAGGTCAAGGTCGCCGAAGTGCTCGACGGCCACTACCTGGTGGAGAACCGCTTCCTGCTCCAGGCCGAAGTGCGCCGCCACGCCGAAGCCATCGGCCAGGGCGATGCGCTGAACGACGTGGTGCTGCACCCCGGCAAGTCGACGCGGATGATCGAGTTCGAGCTGTACATCGACGGCCAATTCGTCTGCAGCCAGAAGGCCGACGGCCTGATCGTCTCCACGCCCACCGGCTCCACGGCCTATGCGCTGTCCGCCGGCGGCCCGATCATGCATCCCAAGCTCGACGCCATTGTGATTGTGCCGATGTACCCCCATACCTTGTCCGGGCGGCCCATCGTGGTCGATGGCAACAGTGAGCTGAAAATCGTCGTGTCCAAAGATATGCAGATCTACCCGCAAGTGTCCTGCGACGGGCAGAACCACTTCACCTGCGCGCCGGGCGACACCATCACCGTCAGCAAGAAGGCGCAGAAGCTGCGCCTGATCCATCCGCTGGACCACAACTACTACGAAGTCTGCCGCACCAAGCTCGGCTGGGGCAGCAGGCTGGGTGGCGGAGGCGAGTGATGCTCGATCCTGCGCGAAGTTACGACCTGATCGGTGACGTGCACGGCTGCGCCCTGACGCTGGAGCATCTGCTGGACCGGCTCGGCTACCACAAGCAGGGCGGCGTCTGGCGGCATCCGTCGCGCATGGCGGTGTTCGTCGGCGACATCATCGACCGCGGCCCGCGGATCCGCGAGGCGCTGCACATCGTCCACGACATGGTCGAGGCCGGCCAGGCGCTGTGCATCATGGGCAACCACGAATTCAACGCCCTGGGCTGGAGCACGCCGGCGCTGCCCGGCAGCGGCAAGCAGTTCGTGCGCGAGCACACGCCGCGCCACGCGCGCCTGCTGCACGAGACCCTGACCCAGTTCGAGCAGCACCCGCACGACTGGCACGACTTCCTGCAATGGTTCTACGAACTGCCGCTGGTGGCGGACGCCGGGCGTTTCCGCGTGGTGCACGCCTGCTGGGACGCCGGCATGATCGAACCGTTGCGCGGCCTGTTCCCCGATGCGCGCATTGACGAACACTTCCTCCAAGCCTCGGCCGTGCCGGGCAGCTTCGCCTGCACCGTGTTCGACCGCCTGCTGCGCGGCACCGACATGCGCCTGCCGGACGGCCTGACGATGACCAGCGGCGACGGCCTGGTGCGTTCGTTCTTCCGCACCAAGTTCTGGGAGGACGATCCGCAGACCTACGGCGACATTGTGTTCCAGCCCGACGCGTTGCCGGAGCCGGTGGCGCAGAAGCCTTTGACCTCGAGCGAGAAAAACAGCCTGCTGCGCTACGGCATCGATGAGCCTTTGCTGTTCGTCGGCCACTACTGGCGCAGCGGCAAGCCGGCGCCGATCCGGCCGAACCTCGCCTGCCTGGACTACAGCGCGGTGCTCTACGGCAAGCTGGTGGCCTATCGCCTGGATCAGGAAACCCGCCTCGATCCGCACAAGTTCGTTTGGGTCGACGTCGAGCGGCCGGAGGTGCTGCGATGAGCGCGGTGGCGGTATTGCGTCTGCCCCTGGCGGCGGACCTGAGCGGCTTCGTCAAACTGCTGCAGCGCATGCAGGTGCCCCACCGCGTCAGCGAAGAGGCGGGCGAGCAGGTGCTGTGGGTGCCGGCGGAGATCAGCGACGACGTGCGCTCGCTGTACGAGCGCTTCCCGGCCGGCGACCCCGACCTGCAATTGGACATCCCGGCGGGGCAGCCCCTCAGCCGTCCGGGCTTCGTCGAACAGCTGAAGTACGCCAAGGCCACGGCGTCCGTCCTGCTGCTGACGTTGATCGTCGCCGCGCTGACCCTGCTGGGCGACAACCTCGACACGATGCGCTGGCTGACCTTCCTCGAATTCCGCGTGGTCGGCGAGTACATCCAGTTCACGCCGCTGGCGGACAGCCTCGCGGCGGGGCAGTGGTGGCGGCTGGTCACGCCGATGCTGATCCACTTCGGCATCCTGCACCTGGCCATGAACGGCATGTGGTACTGGGAGCTGGGGCGGCGCATCGAGTCGCGCCAGGGCGGCGTCAACCTGATCGGCCTGACGCTGCTGTTCAGCCTGGTGTCGAACTTCGCCCAATACCTGTTCAGCGGCCCGACCCTGTTCGGCGGACTGTCCGGCGTGCTCTACGGCCTGCTCGGGCACTGCTGGATCTTCCAGCTGCTGGCGCCGAACCCGGCCTACCGCCTGCCGCGCGGCGTGCTGGTGATGATGCTGGTGTGGCTGCTGGTGTGCCTGTCCGGGCTGGTCTCGGCCATCGGCTTCGGCCAGATCGCCAACGCCGCCCACGTCGGCGGGCTGTTCATCGGATGCTTCACCGGCCTGTTGGGCGGTTTGTACAACCGCCGTAAACTGGCCGCCTGAACCGTTTACTGGAAAAAGAGACCGGAGACCCTGATGTCCTCTTTCAACGAAATGATCAAAAACATCACCCCGGACATCTACCGCAGCCTGAAGCTGGCGGTGGAGATCGGCAAGTGGTCGGACGGCAACAAGCTCACCGCCGAGCAGCGCGAACTGTCGCTGCAGGCGATGATCGCCTGGGAGATCCAGAACCTGCCCGAGGAAGAGCGCACCGGTTACATGGGCCCGCAGGAATGCTCGTCGAAGTCGATCGAAGTGCCGAACATCCTGTTCAAGTCGGACGCCATCCATTGATCGAGATCGGCCGCGGTTCCATCAGCAAGATGTCGGCGCGCCTGGACGGGGCCGACGTGCAGTACGCGTTTCGTCTGGACGGCGTCGAGGTGCCGGTCAACCCGTTGATCGGCAGCACGCTGCGTCTGGAGTACCTGGGGGCGATCCACTGCACCCATTGCGGACGCAAGACCAAGACCAGCTTCAGTCAGGGCTACTGCTACCCGTGCATGACCAAGCTGGCCCAGTGCGACGTGTGCATCATGAGCCCGGAGCGGTGCCACTACGATGCCGGCACCTGTCGGGAGCCCGAGTGGGGCGAAAAATTCTGCATGACCGACCACGTCGTGTACCTGGCCAACTCCTCCGGGATCAAGGTCGGCATCACCCGCGCCACCCAGCTGCCGACCCGCTGGCTCGACCAGGGCGCCAGCCAGGCGCTGCCGATCCTGCGTGTCGCCACCCGCCAGCAGTCGGGGTTCGTCGAGGATCTGCTGCGCACCCAGGTGGCGGACAAGACCAACTGGCGCGCCTTGCTCAAGGGCGATGCCGAGGCGGTGGACCTGGTGCAGGTGCGCGACCGGCTGTTCGACAGCTGCGCCGAAGGCCTGCTGGGCCTGCAGCAGCGATTCGGCCTACAAGCGATTCAGAAAGTTACCGACGTACAACCGCTGGAGATCCGCTATCCGGTGGAGCAATACCCGGCCAAAATCGTCAGCTTCAACCTGGACAAGAACCCGATTGCCGAAGGCACCCTGTTGGGGATCAAGGGCCAGTACCTGATCTTCGACACCGGCGTGATCAACATTCGCAAGTACACGGCCTACCAGCTCGCCGTGCATCAATAAGGACGCCAGCATGCGCACCGAACAACCGAAGATGATCTACCTGAAGGACTATCAGGCGCCCGAGTACCTGATCGACGAAACGCACCTGACCTTCGAGTTGTTCGAGGATCACAGCCTGGTGCACGCGCAACTGGTGATGCGCCGCAACCCGGCCCGCGGCCCGGGCCTGCCGCCGCTGGTGCTCGACGGCCAGCAGCTGGAGCTGCTGTCGGTGACCCTGGCCGACCAGGAACTGGGCGCCGCCGACTACCAACTGACCGACAGCCACCTGACCCTGCACCCGGCCAGCGAGACCTTCACGGTCGACACCAGCGTGCGCATCCACCCGGAGAGCAACACCGCGCTGGAAGGCCTGTACAAGTCCGGCCGCATGTTCTGCACCCAGTGCGAGGCCGAAGGGTTCCGCAAGATCACCTATTACCTCGACCGCCCGGACGTGATGAGCAAGTTCACCACCACCGTGGTGGCCGAGCAGCACAGCTACCCGGTGCTGCTGTCCAACGGCAACCCGGTCGCCTCGGGCCCCGGCGAAGACGGCCGGCATTGGGCGACCTGGGAAGACCCGTTCATGAAGCCGGCCTACCTGTTCGCGCTGGTGGCCGGTGACCTGTGGTGCGTCGAGGACAGCTTCACCACCATGAGCCAGCGCACCGTGGCGCTGCGCATCTATGTCGAGCCGGAAAACATCGACAAGTGCCAGCACGCCATGAACAGCCTGAAGAAGTCCATGCGCTGGGACGAAGAGGTCTACGGCCGCGAGTACGACCTGGACATCTTCATGATCGTCGCCGTGAACGACTTCAACATGGGCGCCATGGAGAACAAGGGCCTCAACATCTTCAACTCCAGCGCCGTGCTGGCCCGCGCCGAGACCGCCACCGACGCCGCGCACCAGCGGGTCGAGGCCATCGTCGCCCACGAGTACTTCCACAACTGGTCGGGCAACCGCGTGACCTGCCGCGACTGGTTCCAGCTGTCGCTCAAGGAAGGCTTCACCGTGTTCCGCGACGCCGGTTTCTCCTCGGACATGAACTCGGCCACGGTCAAGCGCATCCAGGACGTGGCGTACCTGCGCACCCACCAGTTCGCCGAAGACGCCGGCCCCATGGCCCACGCCGTGCGCCCGGACAGCTTCATCGAGATCTCCAACTTCTACACCCTCACCGTTTACGAGAAGGGCTCGGAAGTGGTCGGCATGATCCACACGCTGCTGGGTGCCGAGGGCTTCCGCAAGGGCAGCGACCTGTACTTCCAGCGCCACGATGGCCAGGCCGTGACCTGCGACGATTTCGTCAAGGCCATGGAGGACGCCAACGGCGTCGACCTGACCCAGTTCAAGCGCTGGTACAGCCAGGCCGGCACGCCGCGCCTGGCGGTGAGCGAGTCCTACGACGCCGCTGCGAAGACCTACAGCCTGACGTTCCGCCAGAGCTGCCCGGCGACCCCGGACAAGGTCGAGAAGCTGCCGTTCGTGATCCCGGTCGAGCTGGGCCTGCTGGACAGCCAGGGCAACGCCGTCGCGCTGCGCCTGGCGGGCGAAGCCTCGGCGCAGGGCACCTCCCGGGTGATCTCGGTGACCGAGGCCGAGCAGACCTTCACCTTCGTCGACGTCGCCGAGCAGCCGCTGCCTTCGCTGCTGCGCGGCTTCTCCGCGCCGGTGAAGCTCAGCTTCCCGTACAGCCGCGACCAGCTGATGTTCCTGATGCAGCATGACAGCGACGGCTTCAACCGTTGGGATGCCGGTCAGCAACTGTCGGTGCTGGTGCTGCAGGAACTGATCGCCCAACAGCAGAAGGGTGAGCCCCTGGTGCTGGATCCGCGCCTGGTGTCGGCCCTGCGCACCGTGCTGGCCGACGAGTCGCTGGACCAGGCCATGGTCGCGGAGATGCTGTCGCTGCCGAGCGAAGCCTACCTGACCGAGATCAGCGAGACGGCCGACGTCGACGCGATCCACACCGCCCGGGAGTTCGCCCGCCGGCAACTGGCGGACAACCTGTTCGAAGCGCTGTGGCTGCGTTACCAGGCCAACCGCGACCTGTCGAAGAAGACGCCGTACGTGGCCGAAGCCGAGCACTTCGCCCGCCGTGCGCTGCAGAACATCGCGCTGTCGTACCTGATGCTCAGCGGCAAGCCTGAGGTGCTCGCCGCCACGCTTGAGCAGTTCGACACCTGCGACAACATGACCGAACGCCTGACGGCGCTGGCCGTGCTGGTCAACTCGCCGTTCGAGGAGCAGAAGGCCAAGGCCCTGGCCACGTTCGCCGAGCACTTCAAGGACAATCCGCTGGTCATGGACCAGTGGTTCAGCGTGCAGGCCGGCAGCACCTTGCCGGGCGGTCTGGCCCGGGTGAAGGCGCTGATGCAGCACCCGGCGTTCAGCATCAAGAACCCGAACAAGGTACGTGCGCTGATCGGCGCGTTCGCCGGGCAGAACCTGATCAACTTCCACGCGGCGGACGGTTCGGGCTATCGCTTCCTGGCGGACCTTGTGATCGAACTGAACGCGCTCAACCCGCAGATCGCTTCGCGGCAACTGGCGCCGCTGACCCGCTGGCGCAAATACGACAGCGCCCGTCAGGCGCTGATGAAGGGCGAACTGGAGCGGATCCTCGCGTCCGGCCAGCTGTCCAGCGATGTGTATGAAGTGGTGAGCAAGAGCCTGGCCTGAGGTAGATGTGGGGCTGGCCAAGAGCCGGCAACCCCACAAAACCCTGTGGGAGCCCGGCCTGATGTGGATGTGGGGTTGATCCAGGTGCCGGTCACTCCACAGAACCCTGTGGGAGCTGGCTTGCCAGCGATGACGTCTGACCAGGCAATGCGTCAGTGTCTGTCATCGCGGGCAGGCCCGCTCCCACCGGCTTTGGCTTGACGCTATTTCAGGTCAAACCGGTCCAGCTCCATCACCTTGCTCCACGCTGCCACGAAGTCCTTCACAAACTGATCCTTCGCATCGGCACTGGCGTACACCTCGGCCAGCGCACGCAGCTGCGCGTTGGAGCCGAACACCAGATCCACCCGGGTCGCGGTCCATTTCACGTTGCCGGTCTTGCGGTCCTTGCCTTCGAACTCATCGGCGGCTTTCGACGTCGGCGCCCATTCGACGCCCATGTCCAGCAGGTTGCGGAAGAAGTCGTTGGTCAAGGTGCCGGGACGGTCGGTGAACACGCCATGCTTGGTTTGGCCGGCGTTGGTGTCCAGCACCCGCAGGCCGCCGAGCAGCACGGTCATCTCCGGCGCCGACAGGGTGAGCAGTTGCGCCTTGTCGATCAGCAGCGCTTCGGCCGATACCCGGTACGTGGCCTTGGCGTAGTTGCGGAAGCCGTCGGTGTGCGGTTCAAGGAAACCGAAGGAGTCCACGTCTGTCTGGTCTTGCGTGGCGTCGGTGCGGCCGGGCGAGAAGGGCACGGTGACCGAATGCCCGGCATTTTTCGCCGCTTGTTCGACGCCGGCATTGCCGGCCAGCACGATCAGGTCGGCGAAGGAGATTTTCGTGCCGCCGTGGCTGTCGTTGAACTGATTGCGGATGCCGTCGAGTGTCGCCAGCACCTTGGCCAGTTGCTCGGGCTGGTTCGCCGCCCAGAACACCTGAGGCGCCAGGCGCAGACGCCCGCCGTTGGCGCCGCCGCGCTTGTCAGAGCCGCGGAAGGTGGATGCGGCGGCCCAAGCGGTGGAGACCAACTGCGACACCGTGAGCCCTGAGGCGAGCACTTTGCTCTTGAGCTCGGCGATTTCGCTGTCGCCCACCAGCGGGTGATCGACCGCCGGGATCGGATCCTGCCAGAGCAGTTCCTCGTTGGGATTTTCCGGACCGAGGTAACGGGACAGCGGGCCCATGTCGCGGTGGATCAGCTTGTACCAGGCCCGGGCGAAGGCGTCGGCCAGTTGATCGGGGTTGGCCAGGAAGCGCCGCGAAATCTGCTCGTAGGCCGGGTCGAAGCGCAGGGCCAGGTCGGAGGTCAGCATGGTCGGGTCACGGCGTTTGCCGGGGTCGTGGGCATCGGGAATGGTGCCGGCGCCGGCGCCGTTCTTCGGTTTCCACTGATGGGCGCCGGCGGGGCTCTTGGTCAGTTCCCATTCGTAGCCGAACAGGTTCTCCAGGTAGTTGTTGCTCCATTTCGTCGGCGTGGTGGTCCAAGTCACTTCCAGGCCGCTGGTGATGGCGTCGCCGCCCTTGCCGGTGCCGAAGGTGCTTTTCCAGCCCAGGCCCTGCTGCTCAAGGCCTGCCGCTTCCGGTTCCGGGCCGACATGGTCGGCGGGGCCGGCGCCGTGGGTCTTGCCGAACGCGTGGCCGCCGGCGATCAGGGCCACGGTCTCTTCGTCGTTCATGGCCATGCGGCCGAAGGTTTCGCGGATGTCCTTGGCCGATGCCACCGGGTCGGGATTGCCTTCAGGGCCTTCCGGGTTGACGTAGATCAGGCCCATCTGCACGGCGGCCAGCGGGTTTTCCAGATTGCGCTCGCCCTGGTTGGTGCGGCTTTCCTCGCTGCCGTGGATGGCCGGTTCGGCCACCAGGGTGCCGTCGCCCGGCGGCTGCACGTCCGGGCCTTTGCCGTAGCGGTTGTCGCCGCCGAGCCAGGTGGTTTCCGAACCCCAGTAGACGTCTTCATCGGGTTCCCAGACGTCCGGGCGGCCGCCAGAGAAGCCGAAGGTCTTGAAGCCCATGGACTCCAGCGCGACGTTGCCGGTCAGCACGATCAGATCGGCCCAGGAGATGTTGCGGCCGTACTTTTGCTTGATCGGCCACAGCAGGCGCCGGGCCTTGTCGAGGCTGACGTTGTCCGGCCAGCTGTTGAGCGGTGCGAAGCGCTGCTGGCCGGAGCCGGCGCCGCCGCGGCCGTCGGCGGTGCGGTAGGTGCCGGCGCTGTGCCAGGCCATGCGGATGAACAGCGGGCCGTAGTGGCCGAAGTCGGCCGGCCACCAGTCCTGGGAGTCGGTCATCAGCGCCGTCAGGTCGCGTTTGAGGGCCTGGAAGTCCAGGCTCTTGAAGGCCTTGGCGTAGTCGAAGTCCTTGCCCAGCGGATCGGACTTGGGCGAATGCTGGCTGAGGATCTTCAGGTTCAGTTGATTGGGCCACCAGTCGCGGTTCGTCGTGCCACCGCCGGCGGCGTGATTGAACGGGCATTTCGATTCGTTTGCCATGTCCGGGTCCTTATCAGGTCTTCTGCGGCCGGCTCGTGCCGACTTCGGACTAGTAAGGCTAGTCCCGACTCCGGCAGTCGGCTAATAGGCCGACTATTGGAGGCCGATAGGGGAAAGCTTTCAGGTCTTTACGGGGTGATGCGCCGTGTTGATACGTGGGATGCACCCGCGAGAACCGCGTGGTTGAGCGGTTGCCGCATCTCGGCTGGCAGAACAGTGATGGCAAATAGAAATGTTATTGTATAACATTAATTTTGTTTCATCCTGTCTCGGCGTGTCGTCCATGACTGCCGGCGACGTTCACTCTTCTGTCTATGGAATCCAGAAATGTCTGCCCGTCCTCTCCCTTGGCGCCTGACGCCCCTGGCCGCTGCGCTGCTGTTCGCATCGCCCCTGGTCGCCGCCGACCCCCTCGAACTGCAACCGCAGGTCATCACCGCCAACCCGCTGGGCAGCCAGACCCTCGCAGCGCCGTCGACGGTGCTGTCCGGCGATGACCTGACGTTTCAGCAGAAGGGCAGCCTCGGCGAAACCCTGAACAAGCAACCGGGCGTTTCATCGTCGTACTTCGGCCCCGGCGCGAGCCGGCCGATCATCCGGGGTCAGGACGGCGACCGCATCCGCATCCTGCGCAACGGCGTCGGCGCGTTGGACGCCTCGTCGCTGTCCTATGACCATGCGGTGCCGCTGGATCCGGTCAACGTCGAGCGCGTCGAGATCGTCCGTGGCCCGGCGGCGCTGCTGTACGGCGGCAGCGCCATCGGCGGGGTGGTCAACACCTTCGACAACCGCATTCCCACCGAAGCCATCGACGGCATTCACGGTGCCGCCGAGTTGCGCTACGGCGGCGCCGACACCACCCGCAGCAGCGCCGGCAAGCTGGAGGCGGGCAATGGGCAATTTGCGTTGCACGTAGACGCCAGCGCCCGGGAGTTCAACGACCTGAAGATCCCCGGCTACGCCAAGACCGGTCGTGAACGCGCCGACGATGACGGTGATGCGAAAAAGCACCGTCTGGCCAACAGCGACGGTCGCCAGGACGGCGGCGCGGTGGGGAGTTCCTACACCTGGGACGACGGTTATGCCGGTCTTTCCTACAGCCATTACGATTCGAACTACGGCTCGCCCGCCGAAGACGACGTGCGCATCCGCATGCAACAGGACCACTACGCCTTTGCCTCGGAAATCCGCAACCTGGACGGCCCCTTCAGTTCGGTGAAGTTCGACGCCGGCTACACCGATTACGAACACCGGGAAATCGAAGGCGGCGAAACCGGCACCACCTTCAAGAACAAAGGCTACGAAGCGCGGGTCGAAGCCCGGCACCAGCCGCTGGGGCCGCTCAACGGTGTGATCGGCGCCCAGGTCAGCCGCAATGAATTCTCTGCGCTGGGCGAAGAAGCGTTCGTGCCGCAGACCGACACCAACGCCGGCGCGCTGTTCCTCCTGGAGGAACTGCAAGCCACGGACCGGTTGCTGCTGACCCTGGGCGGACGCCTGGAACACACCACCGTCGACCCCGACGCCAAAGGCAAGGAGCGTTTCGCCGAGGCCGGCCGCTCCAGCAACTTCACCGCCGGCAGCCTGTCGTCCGGTGCGGTGTACACCCTGACGCCTGTCTGGTCGGTCGCCGCGACCCTGGGCTACACCGAACGGGCGCCGACGTTCTACGAGCTGTATGCCAACGGCGCCCACGTGGCTACCGGCACCTACGAGGTCGGCGATGCCGGCCTGTCGAAAGAGAAGGCGGTGTCCAGCGACCTGGCGCTGCGTTTCGACAACGGCACCCACAAGGGCAGCGTCGGTGTGTTCTACAGCCACTTCTCCAACTACATCGGCCTGTTGAGTACCGGTCGCACGCTCAATGATGAAGGCGAACAAGACGCCGACGGCATGCCGGAGTACGCCTATTCGGGCGTGCGTGCGCGCTTCAGCGGAATCGAGGCGCAGGATCGCTGGGAGCTCGGCGAAAACGCCTACGGCAAATTCGCCCTGGAGTTGTCCGGCGACTACACCCGGGCGAAAAACCTCGACACCGGCCAAGACCTGCCGCGCATCGCGCCGCTGCGCCTGAACAGCGGGCTGGTCTGGAGCCTGGACCGTTGGCAGGCGCGGCTCGATGTCGAGCACGCCAGCTCGCAGCACCGCGTGCCGGACAACGAAAGCCGAACTGACGGCTACACCACGCTGGGGGCCAATGTGGGTTACAACTTCGATGTCGGCCGGAGCAAATGGCTGGCCTTCGTCAATGCCGAGAACCTGACTGACCAGACCGTACGCTACGCCAGTTCGATCCTGCGCGACATTGCGCCGGCGCAGGGGCGCAGCATCCAGGTGGGGTTGCGCACCACGTTCTGATCCACGGATCCGCCGACGTCCCACGCTAGGCGGGACGTCGGCGCCGGCCTCAGCTCGACTGCGCCGTGTCGTCCGCCGGCACTTCGTCCAGCAGGTCATCCTGGCCGGGCAGTTCGGTGATCACGCTGAAGTCACTGACCTCGACCGCGCCCGCCCCGTAACCCAGCAGGTGGAAGGAGAACGCCTTGCGCGCCATCGGGTTGTCGAAGCTGAAGTCCATCTCCAGCGGCTGATCGGCGGTGGCGACCATTTCCGTCGGCAGGCCCAGTTGCACGTCCTGCTCCATTTCCTTGGCCTTGAGCTGGATGAAGGCGGCCTGCGCCGGATCGACCGAGCGCACGGTCAGGCGCACGCGGGTGTGGGAACCCTTGGGCATCTCCAGGTACTGCGCGCCGATCAGGTTGTCGGCCCAGTCGTCCTTGATCTGCGCCTGCAGCGGGATCACGTTGGAGCTGCCGAACTGGTAGCGCTGATTCAGCGGCGAACGCAGCAGCGACAGGTCCAGCGCCGTGGCGCGGGCGGCGATCTGCCGTGCGCTCTGGCCGCTGGCGTTGCCCTTGAACGTGGCGCTGTCGGCGATGAAGCCGGCGCTGGCGTAATCCCGGCAGCGGCGCGGCATGTCGCACTCGGTCAGCACGCCCTGGCCGTTGTGGTAGCGCAGCTTGCCGTTGGTGAAGGACATGATCTCGCGGCCCGTGTCGTAGTCGCGAAACAGCGAACGGCCGCTCAGGGCGGCGGGCACCGGCAGGTCGAAGTAGTCGAGGATCGATGCGCTGAGGTCGACATGGCCGTAGACCCCGGCGTTCAGCCGCGGCAATTGCGCGTGCTCCGGGGCCAAGGTCAGGTTGAAGCCCCAGGACGAGGCCAGGCGCACGCCGTCGATGCCGTGGGACTCGTCGGAGGTGATCACCACCAGCGTGTCCTTGAGCACGCCCTGGCGTTCGAGGCCGGTCAGGAACACTTCCAGCGCATCGTCCAGATACCCGACGGCGGCCTGTTTCGGCGTGTCGTAGCGTTGCAGGTACTCGTCCGGCGCGGAGTAGGGCTGGTGGGTGCCGACGGTCAGCAGGGTGAGCATCCACGGCTGCTTCTGCTTCTTCAGTTGGGCGACGTAGTCCAGCGCGCCTTCGAAGAACGCCTTGTCGTCCTTGCCCCACGGGAATTCCAGGTAGTTGGCGCGGGTGAACCATTCAAGGCCGTGGGTCGCATCGAAACCGATGTGCGGCATGATCTTGTCTTTGGCCATGAACCGCAGGCCGGCGCCTTGCAGGTAGTGGGTGGCGAAACCGTGCTGGCGCAGCTGGGACGGCAGACAGGCCTGGTTGCGTTCGTTCTGGGTGAGCATCTCGACGCCCTTGGGCGTGCCGTTGTCGAGCTTGTCGTAATCGCCGCAGAGCATGGCGTACAGGCCGCGGATGGTCTGGTGGGTGTGCAGCACGTAGTCCGGGGTGTTCATGCCGCGCTCGGCCCAGCGGCTGAGGTTGGGCATGAGGTTTTCCCGGTAATGGCTGCCGATGGCCTCACGGTTGGCGCCGATGTAGGCGCCGGGGATGCCTTCCAGGGCGACGATCAGGACGTTGCGGGCCTGCCCCGGGGCGCTCAGCAGCTTGTGGCCGTTCAGGTCCAGGTCGGTGAGCCCGGCCATGGGCGGGGCGGTGTGTTCGACGTCGCCCGCCAGCCATTCTTCGGCCTGCATCTGCGCGTCGGCGACCTGGGCGGCGAGCAATTGATGGGGCAGGTTGTACAGGCGCCACGGGTCGGCGTCGCTGGGGGCGACATGCTGCGCGGCCCAATGGGCGCCGAACAGCAGCAGCGGCGCCGCCCAGGCGGCGCGGGGCAATGCCTTGGCTTCGGTGGCGCGGCCGGCCCAACGGGTCAGCAGCCACAGCGCCAGGGCCAGCAGCAGGGCAACGGCCACGCCGGGATGGGCGAAGCCGCCGCCGGTGGAGTTTTCCACGAACTGCGGGTCGATCAGGTAATGCAGGTCCGCCGGGTTCGGCAGGCGGCCGACGGCGCTGACCAGTTCAGCGGTCGCCACCGCCAGCAGTCCCCAGAACAGCAGCAGCGGCAGCGCCAGCCACCACGGCCGGCGGTGCAGCAGCACCACCAGCAGGCTGCCGATGGCCAGGTCCGACAGGTAACCGAACGTGGACGACCATCCCAGCGCCGCACGCAGGCACACGGGCACGATCAGCGCCAGGGTGATCAGGGAGAAGAGGCGGGCGTGAGGATGCCGCAACCGGTGAAAGAGAGCGTTCACGAAAAAAGACCTTCCAGCCATCAAACCGTCATAAAAGTGTGCGCGATGATACCAAGGGCAGGCATTCGGATCGCGCGATTAAACGCAGGCCAAGATCGGCCCCGGACACATCCGGCGGGCACGGGCAGGCGAATCGCGGGCGCGGGCGGTTGGGACAGGGGACGCTTTTTTGTATCAACCTATTTAAAAAGTATTAATGCCTTTGATCCGGCCGGCTGCATTTGCGAAACATTGCGATTTACAATGCGCCACCTCTGATGGAGTCCGATCCTCGTGGATGTGTTCGCGCAACTCTCGACAGGCCTCAACCATTTCGTGATCGCTCCGGTCACCGGGCAGTTCCTTGGCCTGTTCGATCTGAACGGGCGCCTCGGCGTGGTGTTTCTGCTGGCCTCCTACGCCGTGGCCTACGGGCTGTTCCGTCACCGCAAACGGCGTGGCCTGACCGGGGCGGGTTCGTTCTGGCAGTTCATCGGTGGTGGCCGGATCCACGGCCACCGCTCGGCGTGGCTGGATTACCGCTACTACTTCATCAAGGCCATCCTGCGGGTCGCGCTGGTGCTGCCGGTCGTCGGCCTGGTCGATCCGTACATCCTGCGCTCCGGCGACTACCAGCGGTTTTTCACGCAACTGTGGGGCGCCCGGGAACAACTTCCCGATCATCCGTTGCTCGCCGTGTCCTACGGGCTGGGCGTGTTCCTGTTCAGGGATTTCCTGCATTACTGGATCCACCGGGCCTTTCATTCCCGCTGGCTGTGGGAATTCCACAAGGTCCACCATTCGGCGCCGGTGCTGGTGCCGGCCACGGCCAGCCGGATCCACATCGTCGAGTCGCTGGTCGAGCGGCTCGTCATCACCGCCGGCCTCGGCGCCTTCGCCGGCGCGGTCTGGTATGCCTGCGGCGGGGAGGTCAGCCGCTACACCCTATTCGGCGTGACCTGGCTGGTGCTGATCGTCAACAGCCTGGGGGCCAACCTGCGCCACAGCCATGTCTGGCTGTCGTTCGGGCCTGCGCTCGAGCATGTGCTCAACAGCCCGGCCCAGCACCAGATCCACCACAGCGACGCCCCGCGCCATTTCAACAAGAACTTCGCCATCAACCTGTCGCTGTGGGACTGGCTGTTCGGCACGCTGTACGTGACTACACCGAAGCCTGAGGCCTTGCGCTTCGGCACGGGGGAGCAGGATCGCGAGCGTTACCTGACGCTGTACGGGCTGGTCATCACGCCGTTCGTGGAGACGGCGCGCAAGCTGTTCCCAGAATCCGTGTGGGGGCGAGGGTGGTGGGTCAGGCACCGGTGATGTCGCCTGTGCCGGCCTCATCGCTTGCAGGCAAGCGCCTACAGTTTTGGTGGTGTGCATGAATCTTGCGAACGCCCGGCATTCCGTGAACGCCCGTCTATAGTGAGAAGGCTGTGCGAAATGGGTGGTGCGCCTGTCGGTGATCGACGGGGGCGCCGAGACGACAGGCTGTGCCTCTGAATCAGGAGATCGCCATGAGCCAGATCGAGAAAGTGCTGTACACCGCAAAGACCCACACCACCGGCGGACGTGACGGCGCTTCGCGCAGTTCCGACGACATCCTTGACGTGAAACTGTCCTCGCCCGGCAGCAACGGCGGCGGCACCAACCCGGAACAGCTGTTCGCCGCCGGCTGGTCGGCGTGCTTCATCGGCGCGATGAAAGCGGTGGGGGCGCAACAGAAGATCAGCGTTCCGGCGGACGTGGCCGTGGACGCCGAAGTGGACCTGGGCACCAATGCCGGGGGGTATCTGCTGCAGGCGCGGCTCAACGTGAGCCTGCCGGGGATGGAGCGCGCCGCCGCGCAGAAGCTGGTGGAGGATGCGCATCAGGTGTGCCCTTATTCCAAGGCCACGCGCAACAACATCCAGGTCGAGGTGAAACTGGTCTGAGCCCAGGCGGCCCGCCCGCGTTGCGCGGGCAGGCCGGTTCAGCCGGGGATCAATGCATCTTGCTGTGATCGTGGCCTTGCATGTGGGTCAGCGAACGCACGGCGGCCTTCACTTCAACCGTTTCCTTGTCGCCCTTGGCGTTCTCGACGGTCAGGGTCAGCGGCACTCTGTCGCCTTCCTTCACCTGGCCGGTCAGGCCCATCAGCATCACGTGGTAGCCGTTCGGGTCGAAGGTCACGGCCTTGCCGGCCGGCAGGTCGACGGAGGCCACCGGGCCCATCTTCATCACGTCGTCCTTCATGCTCATTTCGTGGATCTGCACGTCCTTGGCCACCGGCGACGCCACCTTGACCAGTTTGCTGTCGCTGTCGGCGGTGACGGTCATGAATGCGCCGGTCGCCGGCTGGCTGGCGACGGTCGCGCGCACCCAGGCGTCATCGACCTTGGTCTGCGCCGACGCCTGGAAAGCCAGGCCCAGCAGGGACAGGGCGCAAGCGGCACGTTTGAGGGTGTTCAGAACGGGGTGCATCAGCAGACCTCCATAACGGTAAGCAAATCTTCCGTGCACTCTTGTGCCGAAAGCGATTGGGACAGGCCCAGGCGCAGTTCGCCCCGGGAGTCGTAGACGTAGCTGGTGGCGGTGTGGGAGATCGTGTAGGTGTCGCCGGCCGGCACCTTCTCGAAGAACACGTCGAATTCCTTGGCGGTGGCCTTGGTCTCTTCCAGGGTGCCGTACAGCGCGACGAAGCTCGGGTCGAAGGCCTTGACGTAGGTGTCGAGGATCTGCGGCGTGTCGCGCTCAGGGTCCAGGGTGATGAAGATCACCTGCAGGCGGTCGCCGTCCTTGCCCATCAGCTTCTTGATCTTCGCCGCACGGGCAAGCGTGGTGGGGCAGATGGCCGGGCATTGGGTGAAGCCGAAGAAGACCATCGGCATCATGCCGCGAAAGCTCGACAGCGTCAGGGTATTGCCTTCGGTGTCCTTGAGCTTGAAGGTGCGTCCCAGGATCTTGTTGCTCAGATCCTTGCCGTACTTGTACGACAGTTCGCCACGGGTGTCGCAGCCGGCGAGCAGGCCCAGGCCCAGCACGCCCATGCCGGCCAGCACCTGGCGGCGGGTCAACGAAGCGGTCATCGATTTAGCGCCCTTTGCGAGCCCGTCGGCGTGCAGCCGTCCGGGCGGGGTTACCGTAAAAGCGGCGCATGATAGCAAAGCGGGGAGCGCTCCCGGCTGCCGAACGGCGGTCTAGACACATGGTGCGACAAATGGCCGCGATCAGTGGGCGGCGTCCGGCAGCGCCTTCCAGCCCCCGCCCAGGGCGGTGTACAGGTTCACTTCGGCGACCAGTTGCGCCAGCCGGTCGTTGATCAGGCCTTGCTGGGAACTGAACAGCGAGCGCTGGGCGTCGAGGAACGTCAGGCTGCTGTCGACGCCGCTCAGATAGCGGTGCTGCGCCATGTCGTAGTAGTCCTGGGTGGCCTGCACGAGGTCGTGCTGGGCCTGAAGCTGATCCCGGTAGGTCTTGCGCGCCGCCAGGCCGTCGGCCACTTCCTGAAACGCGGTCTGGATCGACTTTTCGTACTCGGCCACCGTGATGTCCTTCTGCAGCTTGGCGTAGTCCAGGCTGGCGCGCAGGCTGCCGGCGTTGAACACCGGCAGGTTGAGCTGCGGCTGGAACGTCCAGGCGCCGGAACCGCCCTTGAACAGCCCGGCCAGGTCGGTGCTGGACGTTCCCGCATTTGCGGTCAGGCTGACGCTGGGAAAGAACGCCGCCCGCGCCGCGCCGATGTTGGCGTTGGCGGCCTTGAGCTTGTACTCGGCCTGAAGGATGTCCGGGCGGCGCTGCAGCAGGTCCGACGGCAACCCCGCCGGCAACTGCGCCACCAGGTCGTTGGCCAGCGGCAGCGCCGGCAAGTGTTCGGGGATCGGCGCCCCCACCAGCAGCGTCAGGCTGTTCAGGTCCTGAGCCACCTGCCGCTGATAGCGCGCCAGGCTGGCGCGGGTGCTGTCGACGCTGGTCTGCGCCTGGATCTGCTCCAGCGCCGACGATTTGCCGGCCTCGCGGCTGCGGGTGGTCAGGCGCAGGCTCTGTTCGTCGGCGGCCAGGGTTTCCTGGGTCAGGGCCAGCAGTTCCTGGTCGGCGCGCCAGGTCAGGTAGGCGCTGGCGACGTTGGCCACCAGGCTCAGCTGTGCGCTGCGCCGGGCCTCTTCGGTGGACAGCCAGGTCATCAGCGCCTGCTCGCTGAGGCTGCGCACCCGGCCGAAGAAGTCCAGCTCGTAGGCGCTGACCCCGAGGTTCACCGCATAGGTCGAGGTGATCATCGCCTTGGTCCGGGTGACGCTGGGCGGCATGCGCCGGCGCAGTTCGTTGCCGTTGGCCGACACCGCCGGAAAGAGGTCGGCGCGTTGGATCCGGTACTGCGCCTGGAAGGCCTCGACGTTGAGCGCCGCCACCCGCAGGTCGCGGTTGTTGGCCAAAGCGCTTTCGATCAACTGTTCCAGGGCCGGATCGTTGAACAGCCCCCGCCAGTCGTCGACGCCGACCGCAGGCTGCGTGTTCGCCGCGTAGGCCGGGCCTTGCGGATACTGCGCGGCATTGGGCGACTCGGGGCGGCGATACTCGGGAATCAACGAACAGCCGCTCAAAAGCAGGGCGGCGCACAGCAGGGAAAAGGGCAACCTGGACATCAAACAGCCTCATGCACGCAAAGAACGGGCGCCGCTGTGCAGGGGCCCGAAGTGAACCGACCGCCGGATCAGGCGCCGGCCATCCATTTCGCCAGACCGTGCCGCCCGCTGACGCCCAGCTTGGCCGTCGCGCGTTTGAGGTAGGTCTCGACGGAGCTGTTCTTCACCCGAAGCCGCTCGGCCAGTTGCGGCACGGTGCCGCCGGTCAGCAGGCCCAGGCAGACTTCCTTTTCCCGCACCGACAGGTTGATTTCGCTGAGGGTCAGGCGCTCCTCGAACACCTGGTGCAACGGCGCCTGGTCCTGGTCGGCCACGGGCGGTCGCAGGTGTCGGGCGGTGGTCTGCCGGCTGAGGTGGGCGTGGCGCTCGATCAACGGCAGCAGGGTGTCGGACAGGCTCTTGAGGAACGACAGCTCCGGCAGGGAAAACACCCGGTGCGTTTGCGGGCGGTAGAACGAAATGACGCAGCGGCGATTGGAGTTGCGCGACACCAGATTGCATTGATGGACACCCAAATGCGGGTGGCGGTGCTGGAGCGAGGCCTTGAGCTGGATCAGCAGCGAGTCGTTCATCTCGATCATTTTCTGCAGCAACGGATGGTCGTCCGGCCGCTGCAGGGGATCCGGGGGCGGGAACGTCTGCGGCTGGCCGGCGCTGCCCAGTGCCTTGACCTCGACCACGCTGGCCTGGCGCTCGTCCAGCGTCCATTCGCTCAGGTCGACCCGGTTGACCGGCACCAGGGTATCGACCAACTGGAATAGGTTGGTGGCGAACCGTTCGTCGCCGGTGCTGGCGATCAGTTCGCCCAGTTGCCAGTAGAAGTGCGGGTTTTCCGTGTTGCGGATACTGCCGGTCAGATTCATGTCTTTGTCATCCTTGTCTTCACGCCTTTACCGAATCGTCTGCCGTGCACACGCCCCTGCAAGTCCCGTTTCTCCTTGAGCAGGGATTTAAGCCTATGGGTTTGTCTTGCGTCTGTAAGGGAAAGCGGGGACACAAATTGCCATCTTTTCTGAATTGATGCGCCCACGATTCCTACGCGGAATGGGCTGCGAAAATCGCCCCGGTGATTGAACGGTTAATCACAGGGGCACTAAACCGGGAGGATCGGCGAGATTGGCCGGCAAAACCGGATCTAGAGCGGGCCGCAGGTATGGCAATTGTCCTACAAGACTTTCAGCTATTCCTTTCGGGACGTAAGGGGCGGTTGCCGAGCGCCCGTCGTGGCCCCGCGCAAAAGGCAGGCGCGGCGCCCGGCCCGGGTGTCCGGGTTTCACGTGTCATGCCGCTTCCGGGGCCGGTGCTTGAATACCGGCACAATCACATGAGAAGGATCTTATGAACTCATTTGCTGCCGATGCGGCGGACGGACTGTCCGCGACCGCCGAAACCTTTGCGCTGACCGCCGCCCAGAGTGACATCTGGCTCGATCAACTGCGTCAGGGCGATTCGCCGCTGTACAACATCGGCGGCTATGTCGACCTGAGCGGCCCGCTGGAGCCTGAGCTGATGCAGGCGGCGCTCGAACGCCTGGTGGCCCGCCACGACGCCGTGCGCACGGTGCTGCTGCCGGGGGCGGGCGAGCAGGGCATGCCGCTGCAGCGCTTTGCGCGGTCGCTGCCGGCGCCGATGCCGCTGCATGACTTCTCCAGCCATCCCGACCCTGAAGCGGCGGCGCGGGCGTTGATCCAGGAGCGCATCGAACAGCCCTTCACGCTGGACGGCGGGCCGCTGTTCCGCTTCCTGCTGATACGGCTGGACCGTCAGCGGCACTGGCTGTCGATCCTGGCCCACCACCTGATCACCGACGGCTGGGGGTTCGGCGAGATGCTCAAGTCGCTGGACGAGATCTACAACGCGCTGGCCAGCGGCGACCAGCCACCCGAAGAGGCGCCGTCCTACGTCGACTTCATCCTCGACGATGCGCGTTACCACGGCAGTGCGCGGTACGAACAAGACCGTGCCTACTGGCTGGACAAGTACCGCCACGTGCCCGAGCGCCTGCTGCTGCCCCGTCATCAGGAACGCCACGGGCCGGCTGCGGCACCGAGCCGGATCTTTTCCCAGCCGTTCCCGGTCAGCCTGCACGAGCGCATGAAGCAGGTGGCGCGGGAGTTCGGCGCCTCGGCGTTCCATGTGCTGCTGGCGGCGATGCACGTCTATTTCAGCCGCTCCGCCCAGCGCGACGAATGGGTGGTGGGGGTGCCGCTGCTCAACCGCTCAGGGGCCCGTTTCAAGTCCACCCTCGGTCTCTTCACCCAAGTCAGCGCCGTGCGCATGGGGTTTGGCCGCGAGCTGTCGTTCAGCCAATTGATCGTGGCGATCCGCGATGAGCTGAAACAGGACTTCCGCCATCAGCGCTTTCCCCTCAGCGAAATGAACCGGGCGCTGGGCCTGCTGCGCGAGGACCGCTCGCAGCTGTTCGAACTGACGGTGTCCTACGAGCAGGACATCCACGAGTACCGCTACGGCGAGGCCCGAGGGGAGGTGGTCAAGGTCTCGAACCACGAGGAAGGCACGCCGCTGTCGGTGCATCTGCTCAGCAACCGCAGCAACGAAAAGGACAGCCTGTACCTGGTCTACAACGAAGCCTATTTTGACGCCGACGACATCAAGGCCCTGGCCGAGCGCCTGCTGTGGGTGCTGGATCAAGGGCTGGAGGACGCCGGCCTGGCGGTGGCCGACTTCAACCTTGCCACCCCGGCGGAGGCAGCGTTGCTGCAGCGCTGGAACAATACGCGCACCGACTTCCGCCAGGGCCAGCCCGTGCACCGGCGTTTCGAGGCGCAGGCGGCGGAGCGTCCCCAGGCCCTGGCGGCCATCCATGAAGGCAGGCCGTTGACCTACGCCGATCTCGACGGGCAGGCCAATGGCTTGGCGCACCACTTGATCGGCCTCGGCGTGCGCCCCGACGACCGGGTGGCGGTGGTCGCCCGGCGCGGGCTGGACACCCTGGTCAGCCTGCTGGCCATCCTCAAGGCGGGCGCCGGGTATGTGCCGGTGGATCCGGCGCACCCGGCCGAACGGCTGCGCTACCTGCTGGAGGACAGCGCCCCCGTGGCGGTGCTGACCCAGAGCGATCTGCGCGAACGCCTGCCGAACTCCGCCGTGCCGGTGGTTGAGCTGGACCGGCGCCGCTGGCCGATCAACCCGGCCAGGCCCGATGTGCCGGCGCTCACCCACCGGCACCTGGCCTACGTGATCTACACCTCCGGCTCCACCGGCCTGCCCAAGGGCGTGATGGTCGAGCACCGCACCCTGTCGAACCTGATCGACTGGCATTGCGAGGCCTTCGGCCTGCGCGCCGGCAGCCATGCGTCGAGCCTGGCCGGGTTCGGCTTCGACGCCATGGCCTGGGAGGTCTGGCCGGCGCTGTGCGTGGGCGCGACCCTGCACCTGGCCCCGGTGCAGGCCCCGCTTGAGGAGGGCGGCGAAGACATCGATGCGCTGCTGGCCTGGTGGCGCGCGCAACCTTTGGACGTGAGCTTCCTGCCGACGCCGGTGGCCGAATACGCCTTCAGCCGTCAGCTCGGCCACCCGACCTTGCGCACGCTGCTGATCGGCGGCGATCGCCTGCGCCGGTTCGACCGCGAACAGACGTTCGAGGTGATCAACAACTACGGCCCGACCGAAGCCACGGTGGTCGCCACGTCCGGGCGGGTCGTGGCGGGGAAGGCGCTGCACATCGGCAAGCCGATCGCCAACGGCACCGTGCACCTGCTCGACGACCGGCAGCGTCCGGTGCCGGTCGGCGTGGCCGGGGAGTTGTATGTCGGCGGCGCGGGGGTGGCGCGGGGTTACCTGAACCGGCCCGAACTCACCGCCGAACGCTTCCTCGACAACCCGTTCGCCGAAGGGCGGATGTACCGCACCGGCGACCTCGCCCGCTGGCGCAACGACGGCACCCTCGAATACCTGGGGCGCAACGACGATCAGGTCAAGCTGCGCGGCGTGCGCATCGAGCCCGGCGAGATCGAGGCCGCGCTGCTCAGCCACGACGCCGTGCGCGAGGCCGTGGTGCAGGTGCGCGACGGCCAACTGCTGGCCTGGTTCACCGAGGGCCGGGCGCTGGACATCCGCGAGTTGCACGAGCACCTCAAGGCCCGTCTGCCGGGCACGCTGCTGCCGGGGGCCTACGTGCGCCTGGAGACGCTGCCGCTGACCGCCAACGGCAAGCTGGACCGCAATGCCTTGCCGGATCCGGGGCCGGAGGCCCAGGTTCGCCGTGAATACGAAGCGCCGTCGGGCGATGTGGAAACCGTGCTCGCGCAGCTGTGGGCCGAGGTGCTGCAAGTGGAGCGGGTGGGGCGTCACGACCACTTCTTCGAACTGGGCGGGCACTCGCTGCTGGCGGTGGGGCTGATCGAACGCATGCGCCAGGCCGGCCTGAGCAGCGACGTGCGTGTGCTGTTCGGCCAGCCGACCCTGGCGGCCTTGGCTGCGGCGGTGGGCAGCGGCCGCGAGGTCGAAGTGCCGCCCAACCGCATTGCGCCCGGCTGCACGCACCTCACGCCGGACCTGCTGACGCTGGTGCGCCTGGACCAGGCGGCCCTCGACAGGATCGTCGCCACGGTGCCGGGCGGCGCGGCCAACGTGCAGGACATCTACCCGCTGGCGCCGTTGCAGGAAGGCATCCTCTATCACCACATCACCGCGCAGCAGGGCGATCCGTATCTGCTGCAATCGTGGCTGGCGTTCGATGACGCCGAACGTCTGGACGCCTTCGCGCAGGCGCTGCGCCGGGTCATGGCGCGCCACGACATCCTGCGCACGGCGGTGCTCTGGGAAGGGCTGGACGCAGCGGTGCAGGTGGTGTGGCGCACAGCCGAACTGCCGATGGAGGAAGTCGTTACCGACCCGGCACAGGGGGACGTCCTGGCGCAGTTGCACGAGCGCTTCGACGCCCGCCGTTACCGTCTCGACATCAGCCAGGCGCCCTTGATCCGCTTGGTCTACGCACGGGATCCGGCCCATGGGCGGATCGTCGCGACCCTGCTGTTCCATCACCTGGCCATGGACCATATCGCGCTGGAGGTGATGCGCGAAGAAATGCAGGCCAGCCTGCTGGGCCTGAGCGAGCCGTCGGCGCCGGCGGTGCCGTACCGCAACTATGTGGCCCAGACCCGGCTCGGCGTCAGCGAACAGGAACACGAGGCGTTCTTTCGCGAGATGCTCGGCGACATCGACGAGCCGACGCTGCCCTTCGGCCTGCAGAACGTGCAGGGCGACGGCCGCGGCATCGAAGAGGCGCAGCGGTCGCTGCCGGCGGACTTGGACCTTCGCCTGCGCGCGCAGGCCCGGCAACTGGGCGTGAGCGTGGCGAGCCTGCTGCACCTGACGTGGGCGCGGGTGCTGGCGGCGACCTCCGGACAGGAGCGGGTGGTGTTCGGCACCGTGCTGATGGGGCGGATGCAGGGCGGCGAGGGCGCCGACCGGGCGTTGGGGGTGTTCATCAACTCGCTGCCGTTGCGGGTGGACGTGAACCTGGGCGTGCGCGCCGCCGTGCAGGCGACCCACGCCCGGCTGACGGCGCTGCTGGGGCATGAGCATGCGTCGCTGGCGCTGGCCCAGCGCTGCAGCGGGGTGGCGTCGCCGTCGCCGCTGTTCAGTGCGCTGCTCAACTACCGGCACACGGACGAGCGCACCCAGGACGCATCTGCCGTTCAGGCGTGGCAGGGCATCGAGACCCTGGCCAACGAAGAGCGCACCAACTACCCGATGACCCTCAGCGTCGATGACCTGGGCGACGGTATGCGCTTGACCACCCGGGCCGTGGCGGGCATCGGCGCGCAGCGGATCGGCAGTTACGTGCAGACCGCATTGCAGGCGCTGGTCGAGGCCTTGGAGCAGAGCCCGCACCAGCCTGTGAACCGACTGTCGGTGTTGCCGCCGCAGGAACTTGAGCACCTGCTGGTCGGGCTCAATGCCACCGAAGTGGATTGTCCGCTCGAACAGCCCGCCCATGTGCTGTTCGAGGCGCAGGTGCGGCGCAAGCCGGACGCCGTCGCATTGCAGTTCGAAGGGCAGTCCCTCACGTACCGCGAGCTCAACGAACGGGCCAACCGCCTCGCCCATCACCTGCGCGGGCAGGGCGTGCAGCCGGACGCGCGGGTGGCGATCTGCGTCGAGCGCAGCCTGGAACTGGTGATCGGCCTGCTCGCCATTCTCAAGGCCGGCGGCGCCTACGTGCCGCTGGATCCGGACTACCCGCTGGAACGCCTGCACTACATGCTGCAGGACAGCGAACCGGTGGCGCTGCTGATGCACGGGGCGACCCGGCGACTGCTCGGCGAGCCCGGCGTGCCGCTGATCGAGATCGACCGCGGCGACTGGCAGGACGCGCCGGCCGGCGACCTGACGGTGCCGGGCCTCGGCGCTTCGAACCTGGCGTACATGATCTACACCTCCGGCTCCACCGGCACGCCGAAGGGGGTGATGGTCGAGCACCGCAGCCTGTGCAACATGGTGCACTGGGGCTCGCAGATCAGCCCGCCGACCGAGCACGGCGCGCTGTTGCAGAAGGCGCCGTTCAGCTTCGACAGTTCGGTGTGGGAGATCTTCTGGCCGCTGTGCGCAGGGCTGCGCCTGGTGCTGGCGCGCCCGGACGGCAACCGCGATTCGGCCTATGTGACGAAAGCGATCCGCGAGCAGGGCGTCACCGTGGTCAAGTTCGTGCCGGCGCTGCTGCAGCAGTTCATCGAGCAGGACGACGTCAGCCAGTGCACCGGCCTCACCGACGTGCTCAACGGCGGCGGCGAGCTGACCGTCGCGTTGGCCCGTGCCGTGCGCCGGCGCCTGCCGTGGGTGCGCCTGCACAACGTGTACGGCCCGACCGAAACCACGGTGGACAGCACCGGCTGGACACTGGAGCCCCACGAGCCGGTGCCGGAGGGCGCGATCCCCATCGGCAAGGCCTTGAGCAACACCCGTCTGTACGTCCTCGATGCCCACGACCAACCGGTGCCGATGGGCGTCAGCGGCCAGCTGCACATCGGCGGCGTCGGCGTTGCGCGGGGCTACCGGGGGCTTGCGCCGATGCAGGCCGAGCGCTTCATCGACAGCCCGTTCGTGCCGGGGGACCGGCTCTACCGCACCGGCGACCTGGTGCGCTACCGCCCGGACGGCCACCTTGAGTTCCTCGGGCGCAACGACTTCCAGATCAAGCTGCGCGGCCTGCGTCTGGAGCCGGGCGAGATCGAGGCGCGGCTGACCGAACACCCGGCGGTGCGCGAAGCGGTGGTGACGGTGCGCGACGAGCGCCTGGTGGCGTACTTCACCGTGCGCGAGGGGTTCGCGGCGCCGGCCATCGAGGCCTTGCGCGCCCATGTGCTGGAGCGTCTGCCCGAGTTCATGGCGCCGGGGGCCTATGTGAGGCTGGACGCGTTGCCCCTGACCCCCAACGACAAGGTCGACCGCAAGGCCTTGCCCGCACCGGGGGCGGAGGCGGTGCTCAGCCGCCGCTACGAAGCGCCGCAGGGCGATGTGGAGATCCGCCTGGCGCAGATCTGGGCCGAAGTGCTGGGGCTTGAGCAAGTCGGGCGCGACGACCACTTCTTCGAGCTCGGCGGCCACTCGCTGCTGGCGGTAAGCCTGGTGGCGCGCATGCGCCAGGCCGGGCTGCACGTGGATGCGCGCACGCTGTTCAGCCAGCCGACGCTGGCGGCCCTGGCGGCGCACACCCAAGGCCAGGCCCGGCAGGTGGACATCCCGCAGACCACCATCCCGGTGCTCGACCGCAAGCGGCGGCTCTGACCGGCCCCTGTGGCAAGGGAGCCCTCGCCACAGGGGATTGTCCCCGCTTCCCATGTCAGCCCCACGGGGCTTGATGTTTTAGCTTTTCCAGGCTGTGCGCAGCGGGCACGGACTCGATGCTGCGCGCTTCTTTTTTCGAAATTACAGCAGGTTACCTCATGCAATTCAGTGAACTGATGGCTGTTATCTCCACCCATGCGATCCGCCTTCAACAGGACGATGAAGATCTGGTCATTCTGGGCAACGACGACGCGCTGGACGATGCGTTGTGGGACAGCCTCGCCGAACACAAGGCGCAATTGCTGGAACTGGTGGCCCGCCACGGCGGCGACTGGCAGAGCCCGGCGCTGCGCATCACCCCGGACATGCTGCCGCTGGCGAAACTGGATCAGGACACCCTCGACCGCCTCGTCGCCGCCGTGCCGGGCGGGGCGGCCAACGTGCAGGACATCTACCCGCTGGCGCCTTTGCAGCAGGGCCTGCTGTATCTGCACCTCTCGGCGGCCGAAGGCGATCCCTACGTGTCCCAGGCGCGGTTCACCTTCGACGGCCGCGAGCGGCTGGAAGCGTTCGCCGACGCGCTGCGTTGGGTGATCGGCCGCCACGACATCCTGCGCACGGCCTTCGTCTGGGAGCGCCTGGACGAACCGCTGCAAGTGGTGTGGCGCGAGGCGCCGCTGGTCTGCGAAGAAATGCCGCTGGACGGACGCGGGGACGTGCTGACGCAACTGCTGGCGCGGCACGATCCGCGGCATTTCCGCCTCGACCTGCAACAGGCGCCGCTGCTGCGGCTGGCGTTCGCCGAAGATCCGGCCAACGGCCGGGTGGTGGCCCTGCTGCTGTTTCACCACATGATCATGGATCACGTCGCCCTCGACGTGGTGCGCCGGGAAATCCAGGCGCACCTGCTCGGCCGCGGCGAAGAGGTTGCGGCGGCCGTGCCGTTTCGCAATCACCTGGCCAAGGCCCGTCTGGAGGCGGACGAGGCGGCGCAGGAGGCCTTCTTCCGCGACATGCTCGCCGACATCGACGAGCCGACGCTGCCCGGCGGCCTGCACGACGTGCAGGGCGACGGCCAAGGCATCGAAGAGGCCTGGCGCATGCTCGATAGCGACCTGAGCCTGCGCCTGCGCGGGCAGGCCCGGCAGTTGGGGGTGAGCGTGGCGAGCCTGATGCACCTGGCGCTGGCGCGGGTGCTGGGGCAGTTGTCCGGGCGCACGGCGGTGGTGTTCGGCACCGTGCTGCTGGGGCGGATGGAGGCGGGCGACGGCGTCGAGCAGGCCCTGGGCATGTTCATCAACACCCTGCCGCTGCGGGTGGATGTCGGCGACGGCAGCGTGCGCGACGGCGTGCTGGCGACCCATCGGCGCCTGACCGCGCTGCTCGCCCATGAGCAGGCCCCGCTGGCGCTGGCCCAGCGCTGCAGCGCCGTGGCGGTGCCGACGCCGCTGTTCAGCGCCATGCTCAACTACCGCCACAGCAGCGCCGAAGAGGTGGCCGAGGTGATCGACCTGGCGCCGGGCGTGCAGGTGCTGGGCGCCCGCGAACGCACCAACTACCCATTGACCGTCAACATCGACGATCTGGGCGAGGACCTGCGCATCACCGCGCTGGCCGACGAAGCCCTGGGCGCCGAGCGTATCGCCGGCTACCTGCACACGGCGCTGGAGAGCCTGGCCGATGCCTTGCAGGAGCGCCCGCAGGCGCCGCTGCACAGCCTGAACATCCTGCCGGCCGCCGAGCGCGAATACCTGCTGCATGGCGTCAACGCGCCGTTGCGCACGTTCCCCGACACGCCGTTGATCCATCAGCAGTTCGAAGCCCACGCACAGGGCCGGCCCCAGGCCGTGGCGCTGCTGTTCGAAGGCAAGACCTACAGCTACGGCGGGCTCAACCGCCAGGCCAACCGGGTGGCCCACCGCCTGCTGGCCATGGGCATCCGCCCGGATGACCGGGTGGCGATCTGCGTCGAACGCGGTCCGCAGATGATCGTCGGCCTGCTGGCGGTGCTCAAGGCCGGCGCCGGTTATGTCCCCATCGATCCCGCCTATCCGCTGGAGCGGATCGCCTTCACCCTCAAAGACAGCGCGCCTGTGGCGGTGCTGATGCAGGCCGGCACACGGAACCGGCTGGGGGCAACCACGGCGCCGGCGGTGGACCTCGACGACCACGACCTGCAGGCCGAACCGGACTTCGACCCGCAGGTCCCGGAGCTGACACCGGCGCACCTGGCCTACGTGATCTACACCTCCGGCTCCACCGGCCAGCCCAAAGGGGTGATGGTCGAGCACCGCAACGTGGCCCGGCTGTTTTCGGCGACGCACGACTGGTTCCAGTTCAACCCGAAGGACGTCTGGGCGCTGTTCCATTCCTTTGCCTTCGACTTTTCGGTCTGGGAGATCTGGGGCGCGCTGGCGTTCGGCGGGCAGTTGCTGGTGGTGCCGCAGCGCATCAGCCGTTCGCCGGACGAGTGCTACGCGCTGCTGTGCCGCGCCGGCGTCACGGTGCTCAACCAGACGCCCAGCGCGTTCCGCCAGCTGATCGCAGCCCAGGGCCGCAGCCCGTTGCAGCATTCCCTGCGCGAGGTGATCTTCGGCGGCGAGGCGCTGGAACCCGGCTCGCTCAAGCCCTGGTACGCGAGGGTCGGCAATGCCGGCACCCGCCTGGTGAACATGTACGGCATCACCGAGACCACGGTGCACGTGACCTATCGGCCGCTGGAGGCGGCGGACGCCCAATCGGTCGGCGCCAGCCCCATCGGCGTGCGCATCCCCGACCTGCAACTGTATGTGCTCGACGCCCGCGGCGAACCGTTGCCGGTGGGTGTGGCCGGTGAACTGTACGTCGGCGGCGCCGGGGTGGCCCGCGGCTACCTGAACCGAGAGACCCTCACGGCCGAACGCTTCATCGCCGACCCGTTCAGCCACCGCGCCGAGGCCCGCCTGTACAAGACCGGCGACCTGGCGCGCCGGGCGGCGGACGGCAGCCTCGAATACCTGGGGCGCAACGACGATCAGGTGAAGATCCGCGGTTTCCGCATCGAGCTGGGCGAGATCGAAGCGCGCCTGACCGAGTGCGACGGGGTGCGCGAAGCGGTGGTGATCGCCCGCGAGGACAGCCCCGGCGAGCCACGCCTGGTGGCGTACTGGCTGGCCGACGAGGGCTTTGAGCCGAGCGCGGCGCACCTGCGCGACCGCCTGCTGCTGTCGCTGGCCGACTACATGGTGCCGAGCGCGTTCGTGCGGCTCGACGCCTTCCCGCTGACCGCCAACGGCAAACTGGACCGCAAGGCGTTGCCGCAGCCTGACGGCGAGGCCTTCGCCCGTCGTGGCTTCGAAGCGCCGGTCGGCGAAACGGAGACCCGTATCGCCGCGATCTGGCAGGCGGTGCTGGGGCTGGACTCGGTCGGCCGGCATGACAACTTCTTCGAACTGGGCGGCCATTCATTGCTGGCGGTCAAGCTGATCGAACGCATGCGCCAGCAGGACATGCACTGCGACGTGCGCGTGCTGTTCGGCCAGCCGAGCGTGGCTGCGCTGGCGGCGACCCTGGGCGCGGCGCAGACGGTCAGCGTGCCGGCCAACCGCATCGAGCCTGGCTGCACCCGCATCACCCCGGACCTGCTGCCGCTGGCCACGCTGGACCAGGCGGCCATCGACCGCATCGTCGAGACCGTGCCCGGCGGCGTCGCCAACGTGCAGGACATCTATGCCCTGGCCCCGCTGCAGGCCGGGATTCTCTACCACCACCTGGCCACCGCCGACGGCGATCCGTACGTGCTCCAGGCGCAGTTCGCCTTCGATACGCTGACGCAGGTCAAGGCGTTCGTGCGGGCCTTGAACAGCGTCATCGCCCGTCACGACATCCTGCGCACCAGCGTGGTCGGCGAAGGCCTTGAGGAGCCGGTGCAAGTGGTCTGGCGCGAGGCGCCGCTGGCGCTGGAACGGGTCGATGTCGATCCGCTGGACGGCGATGTCCTGCGCCAGATGCAGGCACGCTTCGATCCGCGCCGCTATCGCCTGGATCTCGAGCGCGCGCCGCTGATGCGGTTCGCCTACACCCAGGATCCGCAACGCAACCGCTGGGTCGGCATCCTGTTGCTGCATCACATCGTGCTCGACCACACCGCCCTGGAGGTGCTGGTGGCGGAGATGGGCGATGCCCTCAACGACCGCGCCGCTCAAGGGCCGGCGGCGGTGCAGTACCGCAACTACGTGGCGCAGGCGCGGCTCGGCGCGGCGGCCGAGGCCCACGAGGCGTTCTTTCGCGAGATGCTCGGCGACATCGAGGAGCCGACCGTGGCGTTCGGTCTGCACGACGTGCACGGCGACGGCAGCACCGTCATCGAAAGCGAGATGGCCCTGGACGACAGCCTCGTCGAACGCCTGCGCGAGCAGGCCCGACGGCTCGGCATCAGCCTGGCGAGCCTGGTGCACCAAGGCTGGGGCCAGGTGCTGGCGCAGATGTCCGGCCGCGACGACGTAGTGTTCGGCACCGTGCTGCTCGGGCGGATGCAGGGCGGCGAGGGCGCCGACCGGGCGCTGGGCATGTTCATCAACACGTTGCCGCTGCGGGTCGGCGCCGGATCGGCGCCGGTGGAAGAGGGCGTGCGTGCCACCCATCAACGGCTGGCGCAACTGCTCGGCCATGAACAGGCGTCACTGGCCCAGGCCCTGCGTTGCAGCGGCGTGCCGGGCGCGTTGCCGCTGTTCAGCACCTTGCTCAACTACCGCCACAGCGCGCCGCAGGCGCCGGCGCTGGACTGGGACGGCATCCACGTCCTCAGCTCCCGCGAGCGCAGCAACTACCCGCTGGCGGTCAACGTCGACGACTTCGGCCAAGGGCTGCGCCTGACGGTGCAGGCCGTGCCGGACGTGGACGGGGCGCGGGTCTGCCACCTGCTGCAGACGGCCCTGCTGGGGCTGGTCGACGCACTGGAGCACGACCCGGCCAGGCCGCTGCATCAGGTGTCGGTGCTGTCGCCGGGCGAGCGCCAGCGGCTGCTGATCGGCTTCAACCTGACCGGCCGCGAATACCCGTGCAAGCAGACCGTCCACCGCCTGTTCGAAGCCCAGGCCGCGCTGCGTCAGGATGCGCTGGCGGCGGTGCAGGGCGAGGCGCAGTTGAGCTACCGCGAACTCAACCAGCGCGCCAACCGGCTCGCCCACTACCTGATCGAACTGGGCGTGCAGCCGGGCCACAGCGTGGCGACGCTGCTGCCCCGGTCGCTGGATCTGTTGGTGGCGCAACTGGCGATCGGCAAATGCGCGGCGGTGTACGTGCCGCTGGACATCAACGCCCCGGCCGAGCGCCAGGCGTTCATGGCGCAGGACAGCCGGGCGGTCATGCTGCTGACCCGCACCGACGAGGCCGCCGAATATGCCCCGTGGCGCCTCGACCTCGACACCCTGACGCTGGACCATCACCCGGTGCACAACCCGGAGCTGCGCCAGTCGTCCGAATCGGTGGCGTACATCATGTACACCTCCGGCTCCACCGGCACCCCCAAAGGCGTGCTGGTGCCGCACCGCGCCGTCGCGCGGCTGGTGATCAACAACGGCTATGCCGACTTCAATGCCGAAGACCGGGTGGCGTTCGCCTCCAACCCGGCATTCGACGCCAGCACCATGGACGTCTGGGGTGCGCTGCTCAACGGCGGCCAGGTGGTGGTGATCGACCACCGCACCTTGCTCGATCCGCAGGCGTTCGGCCGGGCGCTGACGGCGTCCGGGGTGACGGTGCTGTTCGTCACCACCGCGCTGTTCAACCAGTACGTGCAACTGATCCCGCAGGCGCTCAAAGGCTTGCGCATCCTGCTGTGCGGCGGCGAGCGCGGCGATCCGGCGGCGTTCCGCCGTCTGCGGGCCGAGGCGCCGGACCTGCGCATCGTGCATTGCTACGGACCGACCGAAACCACCACTTACGCGACCACCTTCGAGGTGCGCGACGTGGCGGCGGACGCCGAGAGCGTGTCCATCGGCGGGCCGATCTCCAACACCCAGGTGTACGTGCTCGACGCCCGGCAGCAGCCGGTGCCGTGCGGCGCGACCGGTGAGCTGTACATCGGTGGGGACGGCGTGGCGCTGGGTTACCTGAACCGGCCGGACCTGACCGCCGAGAAATTCCTCAAGGATCCGTTCAGCGACCGGCCCGGTGCCTTGCTCTACCGCACCGGCGACCTTGCACGCTGGATGGCGCCGGGCCAACTGGAGTGCCTGGGGCGCAACGACGATCAGGTGAAGCTGCGCGGTTTCCGCATCGAACTCGGCGAGATCGAGACCCGCCTCGCCGCCTGCGCCGGCGTCAGCGAAGCCGTGGTGCTGGTGCGTGAGGCCGAACCGGGCGACAAGCGCCTGGTGGCGTGGTTCATCGCGGGCAACAACGCTTCGGCGCCGACCGCCGCCGAACTGCACGCGGCCCTGCAAGGCCAACTGCCGGACTACATGATCCCGTCCGCCTTCGTGCGCGTGGACGCCTGGCCGCTGACCGCCAACGGCAAGCTGGACCGCAAGGCCTTGCCGGCGCCGGACCGGGAGGCGCTGATCAGCCGTGGTTTCGAAGCCCCGCAGGGCGAGGTCGAAACCGCCCTGGCGCAGATCTGGGCGAGTTTGCTCAAGGTCGAGCGCGTCGGTCGGCACGACCATTTCTTTGAGCTGGGCGGCCACTCGCTGCTGGCGGTCAGCCTGATCGAACGCATGCGCCGAATCGGCCTGAGTACCGACGTGCGCGCCCTGTTCAGCCAGCCGACCCTGGCGGCGCTGGCCGCTGCGGTGGGCAGCGGGCGCGAGATCGACGTGCCGGCCAACCGCATTCCCGAGGGCTGCACGCACATCACCCCGGACATGCTCACCCTGACCGAGCTGGATCAGGCCGCCATCGACCGCATCGTCGCCACGGTGCCGTTCGGTGCCGCCAACGTGCAGGACATCTACCCGCTGGCGCCGCTGCAAGAGGGCATCCTTTATCACCACCTCAGCGCCGAAGAGGGCGACCCGTACCTGCTGCAGTCGCGCATGGCCTTCGACAGCGTCGAGCGCCTGCATGCCTTCGCCGCGACGTTGCAGAAGGTCATCGCCCGCCACGACATCCTGCGCACCAGCGTGGTCTGGGAAGGCTTGCCGAGCCCGCAGCAAGTGGTCTGGCGCCATGCCGACCTGGCGTTGCAGCACGTGGCGCTGGCGCCTGCGGACGGCGACATCCTCGAACAGCTGCACCAACGCTTCGACGCCCGCCATCACCGCTTCGACCTGAGCCGCGCACCGCTGCTGCGCATGGTCTACGCCGAGGATCCGGCGCAGCGGCGGGTGGTGGCGATCGTGCTGTTCCATCACTTGATCCTCGACCACACCGCCATGGAGGTGGTGGGCCAGGAAATGCGCGCGTTCATGTTCGACCGCACCGACACGCTGGCCGCGCCGACGCCGTACCGCAACTATGTGGCCCAGGCCCGGTTGGGCGCGGGCCAGCAGGAACATGAGGCGTTCTTCCGCGACATGCTCGGCGACATCGACGAGCCGACGCTGCCTTTCGGTTTGCACGATGTGCAAGGTGACGGACGCGACATCGAGGACGCCCAGCAACCGCTGGACGACGGCCTGAGCCTTCGCCTGCGCGGCCAGGCGCGGCAACTGGGCGTGAGCGCCGCGAGCCTGATGCACCTGGCCTGGGCGCAGGTTGTGGGCGTGCTGGCCAACCGGCGCGACGTGGTGTTCGGCACCGTGCTGATGGGCCGGATGCAGGGCGGCGAGGGCGCCGACCGGACGCTGGGGGTGTTCATCAACACCTTGCCGTTGCGGGTCGACGTCGGCCAAGGCGTGCGCGACGGGGTCAGGGCCGTGCATGGCCGGCTCACCGCGCTGCTGGGCCATGAGCATGCCTCGCTGGCGTTGGCCCAGCGTTGCAGCGGCGTGCCGGGCTCGTCGCCGCTGTTCAGCGCGCTGCTCAACTACCGCTACAGCGCGGCCGAACACCAGGCCCGCGACGGCGAAGGGATCTGGGAGGGCGTGCAGCTGCTGGGCGGCGAAGAGCGCAGCAACTACCCGCTGACCCTCAGCGTCGATGACCAGGGCGAAGGGTTCGCCCTGACGGTGCTGGCGGCGGGCGGGATCGGCGCGCAGCGCATCTGCGCCTACATGCACACGGCGCTGGAGCGCTTGGTCGACGCGCTGGAGCAGTCGCCGGAGGTGGCGCTGAACTGTCTGCCGATCCTCTCGACCGAAGAGCAGGCTCAATTGCTGGAAGGCTTCAACCCGCCGGTGACGGCCTATCCCCGGGGCGCGACGATCCATGCCCTGGTGGAGGCCCAGGCCGAGCGCGACCCGCAGGCGCCTGCGGTCATCCAAGGCGCGGAACAACTGACTTACGCTCAGCTCAACCGCCGCGCCAACCGCCTGGCCCATCATTTGCTCGGTCTCGGCGTGCGGCCGGACGATCGCATCGCGATCTGCGTGAACCGCGGCCCGGACATGCTGGTGGGGCTGCTGGCGATCCTCAAGGCCGGCGCCGGCTATGTGCCGGTGGATCCGGCGTACCCGGCAGAGCGCATCGCTTACCTGTTGCAGGACAGCGCCCCGGTGGCGGTGCTCGCGCAGGCTGCGACCCTGCACCTGACCGGCCCACTGCCGGCGGTGAACCTGGACGCCGGCGACTGGCAGGCGCAGCCGGACAGCAACCCGCAACTGCCGACCCTGACCCCGGCGCACCTGGCCTACGTGATCTACACCTCCGGCTCCACCGGCCAGCCCAAGGGCGTGATGGTCGAGCACGCGACCCTGGAGAACCTCGTGCACTGGCACGCCGAAGCCTTCGACCTGCACGCCGGCAGCCACACCGCCAGCGTCGCCGGGTTCGGCTTCGACGCCATGGCCTGGGAAGTCTGGCCGGCGCTGTGCATGGGCGCGACCCTGCACCTGCCGCCGGCCGCGATCGGCAATGAGCACCTGGACGAACTGCTCGACTGGTGGCGGGCGCAGCCGTTGCAGGTGAGCTTCTTGCCGACGCCGGTGGCCGAGTACGCGTTCAGCCGCGAACTGCAGCACCCGACCTTGCGCACCTTGCTGATCGGCGGCGACCGCCTGCGCCAGTTCAACCGCGGACAGACCTTCGCGGTGGTCAACAACTACGGCCCGACCGAGGCCACGGTGGTCGCCACCTCCGGGCCGGTGGAGGCGGGCGGCGCGCTGCACATCGGCAAGCCGATGGCCAACGCCCGGGTCTACCTGTTGGACGAGCAGCAGCGGCCGGTGCCGGTCGGCGTGGCCGGCGAGCTGTACGTGGCCGGCGCCGGGGTAGCGCGGGGTTACCTGAACCGGGCGCCGCTGACGGCCGAACGGTTCCTCGACGACCCGTTCAGCGATGAGCCCCAGGCGCGCATGTACCGCACCGGCGACCTGGCGCGCTGGCGGCCCGACGGCAACATCGAGTACCTGGGCCGCAACGACGATCAGGTGAAGCTGCGCGGCGTGCGGGTCGAGCTGGGGGAAATCGAAGCGGCGCTGACCCGCCATCCGGCGGTGCAGGAGGCCGTGGCGCTGGTGCGCGACGGGCAACTGCTGGCGTGGTTCACCGCCCAGGCAGCGGTCGGCATCGACGAACTGCGCAGCCATCTGCACAGCCTGTTGCCGCAGGCGCTGGTGCCGGCGGCCTATGTGCGGCTCGACGCCTTGCCGCTGACCGCCAACGGCAAGCTGGGCCGCAAGGCCTTGCCCGAGCCGGGGCCGGACGCCTGGCTGAGCCGTGGCTACGAAGCGCCGCAGGGCCCGGTCGAAACCGCGCTGGCGCAGATCTGGGCGGACGTGCTGAAGGTGGAGCAGGTCGGCCGCCACGATCATTTCTTCGAACTGGGCGGGCATTCGCTGCTGGCGGTGAGCCTGATCGAGCGCATGCGCCAGATCGGCCTGAGCACCGACGTGCGCGTGCTGTTCAGCCAGCCGACCTTGGCGGCGCTGGCCGCGGCGGTGGGCAGCGGGCGCGAAGTGGCCGTGCCGCCCAACCGTATCCCGGACGGCTGCACCCGCATCACCCCGGACCTGCTGACCCTGATCGAGCTGGATCAAGACAGCATCGACCGGGTGATCGCCACGGTGCCCGGCGGTGCGGCCAACGTGCAGGACATCTACCCGCTGGCGCCGTTGCAGGAGGGGATTCTCTATCACCACCTCAGCGCCGTGGAGGGCGACCCGTACCTGCTGCAATCGCAGATGGCGTTCGACAGCCCGGCGCGGCTGGCGACCTTCGCCGCAGCGCTCGATCAAGTCATCGCTCGGCACGACATCCTGCGCACCGGCGTGGTCTGGCAGGGGTTGGCGACGCCGGTGCAGGTGGTCTGGCGCCATGCCGCGCTGTCGCTCGAAGAGGTGACGGCGGATCCGGCGCAGGGCGACGTGGCCGGGCAGTTGCAGGCGCGGTTCGATGCGCGGCAGGTGCGCCTGGACATCAGCCAGGCGCCGATCATCCGGCTGGTGCATGCGCAGGATCCGGCCAATGGCCGGATCGCCGCGATGCTGCTGTTCCATCACCTGACCATGGATCACACGGCGCTGGACGTGGTAGGCCATGAAATGCAGGCCATCATGCGGGGCGAAGACCGCGTGCCTGTGGCCTCGGTGCCTTACCGCAACTACGTGGCCCAGACCCGTCTGGGCGTCAGCGAGCAGGAGCACGAAGCGTTCTTTTGCGACATGCTCGGCGACATCGACGAACCTACGTTGCCGTTCGGCTTGCAGGATGTGCGCGGTGACGGCAATCGCATCGAAGAGGCCAGCCGGGCGCTGCCTGAAGCGCTGGCCCTGCGCCTGCGCAGCCAGGCGCGGCTCGCCGGGGTGAGCGCCGCCAGCCTGTTCCATCTGGCTTGGGCGCGGGTGCTGGGGGCAGCGTCCGGCCAGGAGCGGGTGGTGTTCGGCACCGTGCTGCTGGGCCGGATGCAGGGCGGCAGCGGCGCCGACCGGGCAATGGGCATGTTCATCAACACCTTGCCGCTGCGGGTGGACCTGGGCGAGACCGGCGTGCGGGCCGGGGTCAAGGCGACCCATGACCGGCTCACGGCCCTGCTGGGGCATGAGCACGCTTCGCTGGCGCTGGCCCAGCGTTGCAGCGGGGTGGCCGCGACGTTGCCGCTGTTCAGCGCAATGCTCAACTATCGCCATGGCGAAAGCGAAGCGCGACAACAGGCCATCCGCGAGGCCTGGCAGGGCGTCGAGGTCCTGGCCAGCGAGGAACGCACCAACTATCCGTTGAGCCTGAGTGTCGACGATCTGGGCAGCGGGTTCACGCTCACGGCGATGACACCGGCCCGCATCGGCGCCGCGAAGGTGTGCGGCTACATGCAGCAGGCGCTGACGGCGCTGGTCGACGCCTTGGAGCAGTCACCGCAGCAACCGTTGAACCGGTTGGCGGTGCTGCCGGACGAGGAGCGCCGCCAGGTGCTGTCCGGCCTCAACGCCGCCGAGATCGGCCACGACCTGGAGCGGACCGTCCACGCTCTGTTCGAGGCCCGGGCGCAACGTTCGCCGCTGGCCGTGGCGGTGCAGTGCGGCGGGCAGCGCCTGAGCTACGCCGAGCTGGACGGGCAGGCCAACCGCCTGGCCCATCACCTGCAAAACCTGGGCGTCGGGCCGGACTCGCGTGTGGCGATCTGCGTCGAGCGCGGGCCGGACATGGTGGTCGGCCTGCTGGCGATCCTCAAGGCCGGCGGTGCCTACGTGCCGCTGGATCCGGGCTACCCGGCGGACCGCTTGGCCTACATGCTCAAGGACAGCGCAGCGGTGGCCGTGCTGATGCACGGCGCCACCCGCGCCTTGCTGGAGGGCACCGGGGTGGCGCAGGTCGACCTCGAACGCTGCACCTGGCAGGCCAACCCGGACACGGCCCCGCCGGTGCCGGGCCTGAGCCCGTCGAACCTGGCCTACGTGATCTACACCTCCGGCACCACCGGGCGGCCGAAGGGCGTGATGGTCGAGCACCGCAGCCTGGTCAACCTGGTGCACTGGAGCGCCCGGCACTGCCCGCAGGCGGTGGATGGCGCCCTGTTGCAGAAGACGCCGTACAGTTTCGACGCGTCGGTGTGGGAGCTTTTCTGGCCGCTGACCGCCGGTCTGCGGTTGGTGCTGGCCGGCCCGGACGACCACCGCGACCCGGCCGAGCTCGTGCGTTTGGTCATCGAGCAGCGCATCAGCGTGATCCAGTTCGTGCCGGTGCTGCTGCAGCAGTTCATCGAACTTGAGCAGGCCGGCCAGTGCACCTGCCTCACCGATGTGTTCTGCGGCGGCGGCGAGCTGAGCGCCGCGCTGGCGCGCAAGGTGCGCGAGCGTCTGCCGCAGGTGCGTTTGCACAACGTCTACGGCCCGACCGAAACCACGGTGGATGCGACGGTGTGGACGCTGGACCCGTCCGCTCCCGCTCCGCAGCACGCGCCGCCCATCGGCCGTGCCGTGGACAACACCCTGCTGTACGTCCTGGACTCCGGGCAACAACCGGTGCCGCAAGGGGTGCCGGGCGAGCTGTGCATCGGCGGGGTGCAGGTGGCCCGGGGGTACATGAACCGACCGGAGCTGACCGGCGAGCGTTTCCTCAAGGATCCGTTCAGCGCCCGGCCGGGCGCCCGGATGTACCGCACCGGCGACATCGTCCGGTACGGGGCCGACGGCCAGCTTGAGTACCTGGGGCGCAACGACGACCAAGTGAAACTGCGCGGGCTGCGTATCGAACCGGGCGAGATCCAGGCGTGCCTGGAGCAGGTCGACGGCGTGCGCGAGGCAGCGGTGCTGATCCGCGAAGAGGCGTCCGGAGACAAGCGGCTGGTGGCCTACTGCACCGGCGAGCGGCAAGACGCCGCGAGCCTGCGCAGCCATCTGCTGGCCCGCTTGCCGGACTACATGGTGCCGACCGCGTTCGTGCACCTGGAGGCGTTGCCGCTGAGCCCCAACGGCAAGCTTGACCGCCGGGCACTGCCGGCGCCGGATGAGACCTCGGTCATCACCCGCGAATACGAAGCCCCGCAGGGGGAGACGGAAATCATCCTCGCGCGGCTGTGGGCCGAACTGCTCAAGGTGGAGCGGATCGGCCGGCACGACCATTTCTTTGAATTGGGCGGGCACTCGCTGCTGGCGGTCAGTCTGATCGGCCGGTTGCGACAAGAAGGCATGGAAGCCGACGTCAGGGCGCTGTTCGAACACCCGACCCTGGCCGGTTACGCGGCAATTACGGAAAGAATGGAGATCGTTCTGTGAACCTGATCGAACTGTTGGCGACACTCAAAGCGAAAGACATCCAATTGGCGGTCACGGACGACCAACTGCGGGTGCAAGGCAACAAGCAGGCCCTGAGCGATCCGGCGGTGCTGGCGCTGCTGCGCGAGCACAAGGCCGCGCTGATCGAGCTGATCAAGGCCGGCGGGTATGCCGCCGCCAAACACGGCCAGGTGGAGGTGCCGGCCAACGGCATCGTCCCCGGCACCACCCGCATCACCCCGGCGATGGTCACCCTGGCGGAGCTGAGCCAGGACACCCTCGACCACCTCGTCGCCGACGTACCGGGCGGCGCCGAAAACGTGCAGGACATCTACCCGCTGGCGCCGCTGCAGGAGGGCATTTTGTTTCACCACGTCAGCGGCGGCGAAGGCGATCCCTACGTGATGCAGGCGCAGTTCGCGTTCACCGACATGCAGCGTTTCCAGGCGTTCGCCCAGGCCTTGCAGACCGTGATCAACCGCCACGACATCCTGCGCACGGCCGTGGTCTGGGAAGGTTTGGACGCGCCGCTGCAAGTGGTCTGGCGCCGGGCGCACCTGCCGCTGGAAGAATTCGTGCCGCAGGACGGCGAAGCCGATGCGCTGGCGCAATTGAATGAACATTTTGACCCGCGGCATTTCCGCCTGGACGTCAGCCGGGCGCCGATGGTGCGTCTGGCGTATGCCCAAGACACCGCCGGGCAACGCATCATCGCCACGCTGCTGTTCCACCACATGGCGATGGACCACTCGGCGCTGGAGGTGGTGAGCCACGAGATGCGCGAGTGCCTGTCGGGGCAGGGCGCACGGCTGGGGCGGCCGGTGCCGTTCCGCAACTACGTGGCCCAGGCGCGGCTGGGCATCAGCGAAGCGGAACATGAGGCGTTCTTTCGCGACATGCTCGGCGACATCGACGAACCGACGCTGCCGTTCGGCTTGCAGGACGTGCAGGGTGACGGTCAAGGCATCGCCGAGCTGGGCATGCCGGTGGAGGCGGAGCTGGGGCAGCGCCTGCGCACGCAGGCGCGGCAACTCGGCGTGAGTGCGGCGAGCCTGTTCCACCTGGCCTGGGCACAGGTGCTGGCCACGCTCACCGGCAAGCCGTCGGTGGTGTTCGGCACGGTGCTGATGGGGCGCCTGCAAGGCGCCGAAGCCATTGACCGGGCCCTGGGCATCTTCATCAACACGCTGCCGGTGCGGCTGGACATCGACGGGCAGGGCGTACGCGCCGCCGTCCAGGCGACCCACGCGCGCCTCACCACCCTGATGCGCCACGAACATGCGCCGCTGGCGCTGGCCCAGCGGTGCAGCCAGGTGGCCGCGCCGACGCCGTTGTTCAGCGCATTGTTCAACTACCGCCACAGCCATGGCGCGGCGGCTGCGCACGCTCAGGCGCAGACGGCCTGGGAAGGCATCACCAACCTGCATGCCGAGGAACGCAGCAACTATCCGCTGACGCTCAGCGTCGACGATTTCGGCGACGCCTTCCGCCTGATGCTGCTGGCCTCCACGCAACTTGATCCGCAGCGGGTCTGCGGTTACATGCATAGCGCGGTGAAAGGCCTTGTCCAGGCGCTGGAGCAGACGCCGGATCTGCCCGTCCATGAACTGTCGGTGTTGCCAACGGCCGAGCGTGAGCAAGTGCTGTTCGGCTTCAACGCCACCGCCGCCGACTACCCGCAAGGCCTCACCACCCAGCAACGCTTCGAGGCCCAGGCCGCGCAACGGCCCGACGCCGTGGCCGCCGCATTCCTCGGCGAACAGCTGACCTACGCCGACCTCAACCGTCGGGCCAACGCCCTGGCCCGGCACCTGACCGGGCTGGGCGTGCGCCCCGACGACCGCGTGGCCATCGTCGCCCGCCGTGGCCTCGACACCTTGGTCGGCCTGGTGGCGATCCTCAAGGCCGGCGCCGGCTACGTGCCGGTGGATCCGGCGCACCCGGCCGAGCGCCTGGAGTACCTGCTCAGCGACAGCGCCCCGGTGGCGGTGCTGACCCAAAGCGGTTTGCGCGAGCGGTTGCCGGCGCTGGCGGTGCCGGTGCTCGACCTCGACCTCCAACAATGGCCGGCGGACGACACCGGCAACCCGCAGATCCCGGGCCTCACCCCCGGGCACCTGGCCTACGTGATCTACACCTCCGGCTCCACCGGCCTGCCGAAAGGCGTGATGGTCGAGCACCAGACCCTGGGCAACCTGATCGACTGGCACTGCGCGGCGTTCGACCTGTGCGCCGGGCGCCACACTTCGAGTCTGGCCGGCTTCGGCTTCGACGCCATGGCCTGGGAGGTCTGGCCGGCGCTGTGCGCGGGCGCGACCCTGCACCTGGCGCCGGTCCACGACGGCACCGAGGACATCGACGCGCTGCTCGGCTGGTGGCGCGAGCAGCCGCTGGACGTCAGCTTCCTGCCGACCCCGGTGGCCGAGTACGCCTTCGGCCAGAACCTGGAACACCCGACCCTGCGCACGCTGCTGATCGGCGGCGACCGCCTGCGCCAGTTCGGCCGCAGCCAGACCTTCGACGTCATCAACAACTACGGCCCGACCGAGGCCACGGTGGTCGCGACTTCGGGCCTGATCGAGGCGGGGCAGACCCTGCACATCGGCCGCCCGGTGGCCAACGCCACGGTGTACCTGCTCGACGAACAGCAGCGTCCGGTGCCGATCGGCGTGGCCGGCGAGCTGTACGTCGGCGGCGCCGGCGTCGCCCGGGGCTACCTGAACCGGCCGGAGCTGACCGAAGAACGCTTCCTGCAAGACCCGTTCAACCCCGGCCGCATGTACCGCACCGGCGACCTGGCGCGCTGGCGCGAGGACGGCTCCATCGAGTACCTGGGGCGCAACGACGACCAGGTGAAGATCCGCGGCGTGCGCATCGAGTTGGGCGAGATCGAGAACTGCCTCAACCACCTGCCGGGGATCCAGGAGGCGGTGCTGCTAGCCCGGGAGGATGAGCCTGGCCAGGTGCGGCTGGTGGCGTACTTCACCGCCCAGTCCGGGGTCGAGCCGCTGGAGGTCGGCGAACTGCGCACGCACCTGCTGAGCCAACTGCCGGAATACATGGTGCCGTCGGCGTTCGTCCGGCTCGACGCCTTGCCGCTGACCGCCAACGGCAAGCTCGACCGCAAGGCCTTGCCGAAACCCGAGCGCAGCGCGCTGTTCACCCGCGAGTACGAGGCGCCCCAGGGCGAGTTGGAGACTGCCCTCGCACAGGTCTGGGCCGAGGTATTGCAGGTCGAACGGGTAGGACGCCACGACCACTTCTTCGAACTGGGCGGCCACTCGCTGCTGGCGATGCGCATGGTGTCCCAGGTGCGCCAGCGCCTGGGCGTGGAACTGGCGTTGGGCGACCTGTTCGCCAACGCTGAACTGGCCGCCGTGGCCGAGGTGCTGTCCCGTTCGGGCCGCAGCACGCTGCCGGACATCGTGCCGGCGCCGCGCGACCAGGCGCTGCCGCTGTCGTTCGCCCAGCAGCGGTTGTGGTTCCTGTCGCAGATGGAGGGGGCCAACACGGCGTACAACATCCCGATCGCCCTGCGCCTGCGCGGAACCCTCGACAGGGACGCGCTGCAACGTGCGCTGTCTCGGATCGTGGCCCGCCATGAAACCCTGCGCAGCCGCTTCACAGCGGTGAACGACGAAGCGCAGGTGCTGATCGCCCCGGACAGCGAAGGTCTGACGCTGCCGACCGTGGATTTGCGCAACGCTGCGCCAGAGGCCTTGCAGGCGCTGATCGGCCGGGAAGCCTCGGCACCGTTCGATCTGCAGGCCGGCCCGTTGATTCGCGGGCAGTTTGTGCAGTTGGCGGATGACCATCATGTGCTGCTGGTGACCGTGCACCACATCGTCGCCGACGGATGGTCCATGGGCGTGCTGACCCGCGAGCTGACGGCGCTGTACCAGGCCTTCAGCCATGGCGAGCCCGATCCGTTGCCGCCGCTGGCCTTGCAGTACACCGATTACGCCGTGTGGCAGCGCCGCTGGCTCAGCGGCGAAGTGCTGCAACGCCAGAGCGACTACTGGCAGCAGGCATTGGCCGGTGCGCCGACGCTGCTTTCGCTGCCCACCGACCGTCCGCGCCCGGCCCGTCAGGCGTATGCCGGCGGCAGCGTCGAGGTGATCCTCGACGCGCCCCTGAGCGCCGGGCTCAAGGCCCTGAGCCAACGCCACGGCGTGACCCTGTACATGGTGATGATGAGCGCCTGGGCGATGCTGCTCGGTCGCCTGTCCGGCCAAACGGACGTGGTGATCGGCTCGCCGGTGGCCAACCGCAGCCGGGCCGAGATCGAAGGCCTGATCGGCATGTTCGTCAACACCCTGGCGCTGCGCATCGACACCTCGGGCGAGCTGAGCACCGAAGCGCTGCTGGCCCAGGTCAAGGCGCGCACGCTGGAGGCCCAGGCCCACCAGGACCTGCCGTTCGAGCAAGTGGTGGACATCGTCAAGCCGGAGCGCAGCCTGGCCCACAGCCCGCTGTTCCAGACCCTGCTTGGCTGGGACAGCAGCGTGGCGCCGGACCTGGCCTTGGGCGAGTTGACGCTGGAAGGCCTGGCCGGTCAGAACCCGGTCGCCAAGTTCGACCTGTCGCTGACCCTGGGCGAGGCCCGGGGCGCGATCGGCGGTTCGCTCGAATACGCCACGGCGCTGTTCGACGAAGCGACCGTGCAGCGTTTTGTCGGCTACTTCCGGCAACTGTTGCGGGCCATGGTCGGCAACGACCAGGCGATCCTTGAGCGGGTGGAGATCCTGTCTGAGGACGAACGACGGACACTGCTGCTCGACTTCAACGCCACCGCGTCGTTGGTCGCGGCGGACGGGACCGTTCATGGTCGGTTCGAGGCCCAGGCATTGCGCACACCGCTTGCGGTGGCCGTGCAGAGCGGCGATCAAGCGCTGAACTACACCGACCTGAACCGCCAGGCCAACCGACTGGCCCGGCACCTGCGCGGGTTGGGCGTGGGCCCGGATGCGCGGGTGGGGATCTGCGTCGAGCGCAGCCCCGAGCTGCTGGTCGGCCTGCTGGCCATCCTCAAGGCCGGCGGCGCCTACGTGCCGCTGGATCCGGCGTACCCGGCGGAGCGTCTGGCCTACATGCTGGCGGACAGCGCGCCGGTGGCGGTGCTGGTGCACGGCGCGACCCGCAGTGTGCTCGGCGAATCCGCCGCCCAGGTGGTTGATCTGGACAAGGCCGTCTGGGCATCGCAACCGGACGACAACCTGCCGGCCGAAGGGCTGACCCCGCAACACCTGGCCTACGTGATCTACACCTCCGGCACCACCGGCACGCCGAAAGGCGTGATGGTCGAGCACCGCAGCCTGAACAACCTGCTGCACTGGAGCGCGCAGCTGTGTCCGCAGGGCGAAGGCCATGCGCTGCTGCAGAAGACCCCGTTCAGTTTCGACGCCTCGGTCTGGGAGCTGTTCTGGCCGCTGACCGCCGGGATGCGCCTGGTGCTCGCCAGCCCCGAGGGGCACCGCGATCCGGCGTACCTGGTGCAGGTGATCCGTGAGCGACAGGTCGGCGTGGTGCAGTTCGTGCCGGCGCTGCTGCAGCAGTTCCTCGACGTGGAGCAGGTCGGCCAGTGCGCCAGCCTCACCGACATCGTCTGCGGGGGCGGCGAGCTGACCGAAGCGCTGGTGCGCAGCGTGCGCGAGCGCTTGCCGCAGGTGCGGCTGCACAACGTCTACGGCCCGACCGAGGCCACGGTGGACAGCACGGTGTGGACGCTGGAGCCCGGCGCCGCGCTGCCGGAAGGCGCGCCGCCGATCGGCAAACCGGTCAGCAACACCCGCGTGTACCTTCTCGATGGCCACGGCCGACCGGTGCCGCGCGGTGCGGTCGGCGAGCTGTGCATCGGCGGCGTGCAAGTCGCTCGGGGCTACTTCAACCGTGCGGACCTGACGGCGGAACGTTTCCTCAAGGATCCGTTCAGTGAGCAGGCCGACGCACGGATCTACCGCTCCGGCGACCTGGCCCGTCACCGGGCCGACGGCAACATCGAGTACCTGGGGCGCAACGACGACCAAGTGAAGATCCGCGGCCTGCGCATCGAGCTAGGCGAAATCCAGGCTTGCCTGCTGCAAGCCGAAGGCGTGCGCGAGGCGTTGGTGCTGGCCCGCGAAGATGCGCCGGGTGATGTGCGGCTGGTCGCGTACTACACCGTCGGCGAACACGCGCCTGCCATCGAGAGCCTGCATGCGCATCTGCACGCCCGCCTGCCGGCCTACATGGTGCCGTCGGCGTGGGTGCGGCTCGACGCCTGGCCGCTGAGCCCCAACGGCAAGGTCGACCGCAGCGCGTTGCCGGCGCCGGATCAGGCTTCGGTGATCGTGCGCGAGTACGAAGCCCCGGTCGGCGAGACGGAAATCACCCTCGCGCGGTTGTGGTGCGAACTGCTCAACGTCGAGCGGGTGGGGCGCCACGACCACTTCTTCGAACTGGGCGGCCACTCGCTGCTGGCGGTCAACCTGGCGGCGCGCATGCGCCGTGCCGGGCTGGCGGTGGACGTGCATGCGCTGTTCAGCCAGCCGACCCTCGCCGCACTGGCCGCCGCCGTGAGCAGCGCGCCGGAGGTCGAGGTGCCGGCCAACCGCATCACGCCGGACTGCCGGCGGATCACCCCTGAGCTGCTGCCGCTGGTTGCGCTCGATCAGGCCGCCATCGACCGCATCATCGCCAGCATTCCGGGCGGTGCGGCCAACGTGCAGGACATCTACCCGCTGGCGCCGCTGCAGGCCGGGATCCTGTTCCATCACCTGTCGGCCACCCAGGGCGATCCGTACGTGCTGCAGGCGCAGTTCGCGTTTGCCGACGAACAACGCCTGAACACCTTCGTCGAGACGTTGCAACGGGTGATCGAGCGTCACGACATCCTGCGCACGTCGCTGTTCCACGAAGGGCTGGACGAGCCGGTGCAAGTGGTCTGGCGCCGGGCACCGTTGGTGTGCGAAGCGCTGGACATCGGCGGCGGTGACGCACTGGCGCAGCTGCGCGCGCGGTTCGATGTCGGGCACTACCGCATGGCCGTCGATCAGGCGCCGCTGATGCGGGTGGTGCATGCCTGGGACGCGGACAACCGGCGCGTGGTGGCGTTGCTGCTGTTCCATCACCTGGTGATGGACCACGTGGCGCTGCAAGTGCTGCAGCACGAGATGAACGCCGTGCTGCTCGACCGGGTGGAGCAACTGCCGGCACCGGTGCCGTACCGCAACCACGTGGCCCAGACCCGTCTGGGGTTGGGCGAGCAGGAGCACTTGGCGTTCTTCAGCGAGATGCTCGGCGATGTCGACGAGCCGACCGTGCCGTTCGGCCAGGGCACGGCAGACGACCTCTGCACCGGCCATTCGCAACAGTCGCTGGATCGTGGCCTCAGCCTCCGGGTCAGAACCCAGGCCAGGCAACTGGGCGTCAGCGCCGCGAGCCTGATGCACCTGGCGTGGGCCCAGGTGCTGGGGCAACTGTCGGGCCGCGACGACGTGGTGTTCGGCACGGTCCTGCTGGGGCGGCTGAACGGCGGCGAAGGCGTCGAGCGGGCGCTGGGGGTGTTCATCAACACGCTGCCGCTGCGGGTCGAGATGACCGGGCAGACGGTGAAGGACGGGGTATTGGCCGTCCATGAGCGGCTCAACCGTCTGTTGCGCCACGAACAAGCGTCATTGGCGCTGGCGCAGCGGTGCAGCGGCATCGCTTCCGGCGCGCCGCTGTTCAATGCGTTGCTCAATTACCGCCACAGCGGTGCGGCGGCCGCGCCGTCCGCCGAGACCGGTGCCGCGTGGGAGGGCATGCAACTGCTCAATGCCGAGGAGCACAGCAGCTACCGCCTGAGCCTGAGCGTCGATGACCTGGGCGAGGACTTCAGCCTCACGGCCCTGACGGCCGCCGGGATCGAAGCCGAGCGGATCTGCCGGTACATGCTCCAGGCGGTGGGCAACCTGGTGCAGGCGCTGGAACAGACGCCGCAACTGCAGCTCGACCGGCTCTCGATCCTGCCGGACACCGAGCGCACGCGCTTGCTGTCGGAATTCAACGCCACGTTCCGCAAATACCCGGCGGCCCTGACCGTGCATCGTCTGTTCGAGTGGCAGGCCGAGGAACACCCGCACGCCGTGGCGGCGGTGCATGGCGCGGCCTCGGTGACCTACGCCGAGCTGAACCGATGGGCCAACCGTCTGGCCCATCACCTGATCGAGCACGGCGTGGAGCCGGGCGACAACGTGGCGATCCTGCTGCCGCGTTCGCTCGACCTGCTGGCGGCGCAACTGGCGATCAGCAAATGCGCGGCGGCCTACGTGCCGCTGGACATCAACGCCCCGGCCGAGCGCCAGGCGTTCATGGTGCAGGACTGCGAAGCGATGCTGCTGTTGACCTTCAGCGGCGAAGAGGCCGACCACCCGGTGCTCCGCATCGACCTGGACACCCTGGCGCTGGACGGGCAACCGACGCACGACCCGAACCTGCCGCAGTCGTCCGAATCGCTGGCGTACATCATGTACACCTCCGGCTCCACCGGCGCGCCGAAAGGCGTGATGGTGCCGCACCGGGCCATCGGCCGGTTGGCGATCAACAACGGCTACGCCGACTTCAACCCGCAGGACCGGGTGGCGTTCGCCTCCAACCCGGCGTTCGACGCCAGCACCATGGACGTCTGGGGCCCGCTGCTCAACGGCGGCCGGGTGGTGGTGATCGACCACCGCACGCTGCTCGATCCGGCGCTGTTCGGCCGTGAGCTGGCCGAAAGCGGGGTGACGGTGCTGTTCGTCACCACCGCGCTGTTCAACCAGTACGTGCAGCTGATTCCGCAGGCGCTCAAAGGCCTGCGCATCCTGCTGTGCGGCGGCGAGCGCGGCGACCCGGCGGCGTTCCGCCGTCTGCGGGCCGAGGCGCCGGACCTGCGCATCGTGCATTGCTACGGACCGACCGAAACCACCACCTACGCGACGACCTTCGAGGTGCAGGAGGTGGCGACCGACGCCGAGAGCGTGTCCATCGGCGGGCCGATCTCCAACACCCAGGTGTACGTCCTCGATGCGCGGCAGCAGCCGGTGCCTTTCGGCGTGACCGGCGAGCTGTACATCGGCGGGCAGGGCGTGGCGATGGGGTACCTGAACCGGCCCGACCTGACGGCCGAGAAGTTCCTCAAGGATCCGTTCTGCGACCACCCGGGCGCCTTGCTCTACCGCACCGGCGACCTGGCGCGCTGGATCGCGCCGGGTCAACTGGAGTGCCTGGGGCGCAACGACGATCAAGTGAAGGTGCGCGGCTTCCGCATTGAATTGGGGGAAATCGAAAACCGCCTGCTCGGTTGCGCCGGGCTCAAGGAAGCGGTGGTGCTGGCCCGTCGTGACGGCCAGGAGCCGCTGCGCCTGGTGGCGTACTACTCGGCCGATGACGCGTCCGTGGACAGCGCCGGCCTGCGCGCGCAGTTGCAGGCGCGGCTGCCGGACTACATGGTGCCGTCGGCCTGGGTGCGGCTCGACGCCTTGCCGCTGAACAACAACGGCAAGGTCGACCGTAAGGCCTTGCCGGCCCCCGAACAGGACGCGCTGCTGACCCGCGCCTACGAGGCGCCGGCCACGGCGCTGGAGCAGACCCTGGCGCAGGTGTGGGCCGAGGTGCTGCAAGTGGAGCGGGTGGGGCGCCACGACCACTTCTTCGAACTGGGCGGGCATTCGCTGCTGGCGATGCGCATGGTGTCCCAGGTGCGTCAGCGCCTGGGCGTGGAACTGGCGTTGAGCGACCTGTTCGCCAACGCCGAACTGGCCGCCGTGGCCGAGGTGCTGTCCCGTTCGGGCCGCAGCACGCTGCCGGACATCGTGCCGGCGCCTCGCGACCAGGCGCTGCCGCTGTCGTTCGCCCAGCAGCGGCTGTGGTTCCTGGCGCAGATGGAAGGGGGCAACACCGCCTACAACGTTCCGTTTGCCCTGCGCCTGCGCGGGCGTTTCGACGAAGACGCGCTGCAGCGCTCATTGGCGCGGATCGTCGCCCGCCACGAGACCTTGCGCAGCCGCTTCGCGGCCGTCAACGACGGGCCTCAAGTGCTGATCATGCCGGACGACAGCGGCCTGTTGCTGCAGGTCGAGCGGCCTGAACACGTTCTGCAGGTGCGGATCGAGAGAGAGGCGCGCGAGCCGTTCAACCTGCAGGACGATCCGCTGATCCGCGGACGGTTGCTGCGCATGGCGGACGACCATCATGTGCTGCTGTTGACGATGCACCACATCATCTCCGACGGCTGGTCCATGGGGGTGCTGACCCGCGAGCTGACGGCGCTGTACCAGGCCTTCAGCCGCGGCGAGGCCGACCCGTTGCCGCCGTTGGCGCTGCAATACAGCGACTACGCGGTGTGGCAACGGCGCTGGCTCAGCGGCGAGGTGCTGCAGCGCCAGAGCGACTACTGGCAGCAAGCCCTGGCTGGTGCGCCGACCCTGCTGACCCTGCCCACCGACCGGCCGCGCCCGGCCCGTCAGGACCATGCCGGCGGCAGTGTGGAGGTCTGGTTCGACGCCGGCTTGAGCGCCGGGCTCAAGGCACTGTGCCAGCGCCACGGCGTGACCCCGTACATGGTGATGATGGGCACCTGGGCGGTGCTGATGACCCGGCTCTCGGGCCAGTCCGAGGTGGTGGTGGGCTCACCGGTGGCCAACCGCATCCGGGCCGAGATCGAAGGCTTGATCGGCATGTTCGTCAACACCCTGGCGCTGCGCATCGACACCTCCGGGGGCCTGAGCGGCGCTGCGCTGCTGGCGCGGGTCAAGGCGTGCACGCTGGAGGCCCAGGCCCACCAGGATTTGCCGTTCGAGCAAGTGGTGGAGGTCAGCCGGCCGGTGCGCAGTCTGTCGCACAGCCCGCTGTTCCAGACCTTGCTGGGCTGGGACAGCAGCATGGCGCCGGTCTTGGCGTTGGGCGAGCTGACCCTCGAAGGCATTGCCGAGCCGAGCCGCTTCGTGAAGTTCGACCTGTCGATGCGGCTGGGCGAGACGCCGGACGGCGTCCGCGGTGCGTTGACCTACGCCACGGCGCTGTTCGACGAAGCGACGGTGCAACGCTTTGTCGGCTACTTCAAGCGTCTGTTGCAGGCCATGGTCGAGGATGACCAGGCCGTGCTGGATCGGGTGGACCTGTTGGGGCCGCAGGAACGGCAACGCGTACTCGGCGAGTTCAACGCCACCGAAACCGCTTATGACCTGGAGCAAACCGTGCATGAGCTGTTCCAGGCGCAAGTGTCGCGCACGCCAGATGCGGTGGCAGTCGCGGCGGGGCCGCAGCGCCTGACCTACCGCGAGCTCAATGCCCAGGCCAACCGCCTCGCCCATCACCTGCGCAGCCAAGGCGTGCAGCCGGATGCGCGGGTGGCGATCTGCGTCGAGCGCGGGCTGGACCTGGTGGTGGGCTTGCTGGCCATCCTCAAGGCCGGCGGCGCCTATGTGCCGCTGGATCCGGGGTACCCGGCGGACCGGCTGGCCTACATGCTCAAGGACAGCGCGCCGGTGGCGGTGCTGGTGCACCCGGCCACTCGGCCGCTGTTCGACGGGGCCGACAGCCTGTTGATCGACTTCGACCGCTGCACTTGGCAGGATGCCCCGGCCCATGACGTTCCGGTGCCGGGCCTGAGTGCCGGCCACCTGGCCTACATGATCTACACCTCAGGCTCCACCGGTACGCCGAAGGGCGTCATGCTGCAACACCGAGGCCTGTGCAACCTGGTGCACTGGGGCTCGCAGATCTGCCCGCCGACGGCGTCCGCCGCGCTGCTGCAAAAGGCACCGTTCAGTTTCGACGGGTCGGTGTGGGAGTTCTTCTGGCCCCTCACCAGCGGCGTGCGGCTGGAGCTCGCGCGGCCCGACGGCCACCGGGATCCGGCCTATCTGGCGCGGGTGATCCGTGAGCGGCAGATCACCGTGGTCAAGTTCGTGCCGGCGTTGCTGGAGCAGTTCCTCGAACTGGAGGAGGCCGGCCAGTGCACCAGCCTCACCGACGTGTTCTGCGGCGGCGGGGAACTCTCCGCCGCGCTGGCCCGTGCGGTGCGCCGGCGCCTGCCGTGGGTGCGCTTGCACAACGTCTACGGGCCGACCGAGGCGACGGTCGACAGCACGGCCTGGACGCTGGAGCCGGACCGGCCGGTGCCGGAGTCCGAGCTGCCGATCGGCAAGGCCATCTGCAACACCCGCCTGTATGTCCTCGATGCCAATGACTTGCCGGTGCCCTTGGGTGTCAGCGGTCAACTGCACATCGGCGGCGTGGGGGTCGCGCGAGGCTACATGAACCTGCCGCAGCTGCAGGCCGAGCGGTTCATCGACAGCCCGTTCGTGGCCGGCGACCGCCTGTACCGCACGGGGGACCTGGTGCGCTACCGCACCGACGGCAACCTGGAGTTCCTGGGGCGCAACGACTTCCAGGTCAAGCTGCACGGCCTGCGCCTTGAACTGGGCGAAATCGAAGCGCGGCTGATCGAGCACCCCGCGCTGCGGACGGCAGTGGTGCTGATGCGCGACGAGCGGCTGGTGGCCTATTTCACCCTGCGCACCGGCAGCGAAATGCCGACCGCGGAGGCGCTGCGGGCGCACATCACGCAGCGGCTGCCGGAGTACATGGCACCGGGGGCCTTCGTGCCGCTGGACGCCTTGCCGCTGTCGCCCAACGGCAAGGTCGACCGCCAGGCCCTGCCGGCGCCGGATGCCGAAGTGCTGCGCGACCGTCCTTACGTCGCGCCGCAAGGCGAGACCGAACAGGCGGTAGCGCAGATCTGGGCCGAGCTGCTCGACATCGGCCGGGTCGGCCGCCACGACAGCTTCTTCGAACTGGGCGGGCATTCGCTGCTGGCGATCCGTTTGATCAATCAGATGAAACAAGCCGGCCTTGCGGTGACGCTGGCCGAGCTGTTCCAGTCCCCGACCGTGGAAGGGGTGTGCACGCGGCTTGCCGGGCGCCAGGAGGGCGAGCAACAGCCTGACGGCCTGATCGTGGTGCGTCCCGGCGACCAGGGCACGCCGCTGTTCCTGGTGCACGAGTTCAGCGGCCGGGAGATGTACTTCCCGGCGCTGGCCCTGCACATCGGCGGCGACTTCCCGGTCTACGGCCTGCCCGGCGTCACCCTCGGCCAACCGCAGCTGCGTACAGTGGAATGCATGGCGGCGAGGATGATCGGCATCATGCGTTCGGTTCAGCCCCATGGGCCGTACCGCTTGGCCGGTTGGTCGTTCGGCGGGCTGCTGTCGTACGAAATCGCCCAGCAACTGATCGGCATGGACGAGCCGGTGGCCTTCGTCGGCCTGATCGACACCTACGCGCCGCACCCCGCCCACCAGGACAAGTCGCGCTGGACCGGCGAACACCTGGACAGGCACCAGTTGCTGCAACACTGCCGGGCCTATTCCCTGGACCGTGGCGAGGAGGGCGAAGCGGCGCTCGCGCAAGTGGCGTTGCTGGAGGCCGAGATCGAACGGCTCGACTTCAATGAGCTGTTCGCGCGTTGCCGCGATCAGCAGTTGTCGGACCCTGAACTTTCGGCGGCCGGGGTCACCGACGCCTGGCACTACTTCGACCGTGAGGCGGCCCATGGGCAGGCGCTGGAGCACTACCGGGTGAGCCCGGCCAGCCAGGCCGTGCACCTGTTCCGGGCGCAGGACTTGATGCCCGGGCAGGAACAGCCCGACCCGCTGCGCGGTTGGGGCGGGCATGTGCCGCAAGACCTGCTGCGCTGCATCGACGTGCCCGGCGATCACCGCACTCTGATGAAACCGCCCCTTGTCCAGGCGATGGGGCATGCCCTCACTCAGGCGCTGGAGGCGGCGGCCGCGCCGGAACCGGCCAGCTACCAGCCGTTGCTCACCATCCAGAGCGGCCACCCCGGCCATGCGCCGATCTTCTGCGTGCCGGGGGCGGGGGACAACGTCATCGGTTTCGTCCACCTCACCGAGGCGCTGGGGCCGGAGTGGCCGATCTTCGGCTTGCAGCCCCGTGGCCTCGACGGCGTGACGGTGCCGCACAGCCGGGTCGAGGCGGCCGCCGCGTTCTATGTGCAGGCCCTCGGGCAGCTCTACCCACAGGGGCCGGTACACCTGATCGGCCACTCGTTCGGCGGCTGGGTGGCGTACGCCATGGCGGCGCTGTTGCAAGCCCAGGGCCGCGAGGTGGCGTCCCTGAGCCTGATCGACAGCGAGTCCCCCGGCGGCAACGGCGTGGCGGGCAAACCGTACACCGCCACGGCGGCGTTGCAGCGGCTGGTCGAGTCGCTGCAGTTGGCCAGCGGCAAGTCCCTGGGCATCGACCCGCCGGCCTTCGCCGAGGCCGACGGGGACACCCAGATGCGCCTGTTGCATAGGGGCATGGTGCGCGCGGGAATTCTTTCCGAGCGTTCCTCGCCCCAGGCCATGGACGGCCCGGTGCGCACCTTCGCCACGGCGCTGCGCACGGTCTACCGACCGGCGCTGGCCTACACCGGGCCGGTGCGGCTGGCGCTGGTGGACGACCCGACCCTGGACGCGGCGGGCAACCAGCGCGAGCAGGCGGCGATGGTCGAGGGCTGGCGGCGGCAGGCCACGGACCTGGCGGTGTGGTACGGGCCGGGCAACCACTTCACGATCCTCAAGGCGCCCAACGTCTTCAGTCTCGCGGCGTGGTGGCATGACGGGCTGACCGTGCCGGCGGGGCAGGTGCTGTCCTGAGCGGTGTTTCTCCAACCGGGCCCGGTCACCGACCGGGCCCAACCCTGAACGGAATTGTGGTCATTTATGGAACAGTCGAAGTTGCGCAAAGTCGGTCTGGCCGTGGCGCTGACGCTGGTGGCCGGGCTGGTGTTCTACACGGTGCAGGCACCGGCCGAGGCGCCGCAGTACCTGACCGCCACGGTGGAACGCGGTGACATTGAAAACGCGGTGCTGGCCACCGGTCTGCTGGAGGGCATCCGCCAGGTGGACGTCGGCGCCCAGGTCTCGGGGCAACTGAAGTCGCTCAAGGTCAAGGTCGGCGACAAGGTGAAGAAGGGCCAGTGGCTGGCGGAGATCGATCCGCTGGTGCTGCAGAACACCCTGCGCCAGGCCCTGGTCGATGAAGAGAACCTGCAGGCCCAGCGCCGGGCGACCCAGGCCCAGCTCAAGCAGACCAAAGCGATCTACGAGCGCTACCGGGACCTGCAGGACGACGCGTCGATCTCGCGGCAGGACTTCGAGACCGCGCAGTCGAACTACGAAGTGCAGGCCGCCAACCTGCTGGCGCTGGATGCGCAGATCAAGAGCGCGCACATCCAGATCGACACGGCCAAGGTCAACCTGGCCTACACCCGGATCGTCGCGCCCATCGACGGCGACGTGGTGGGCATCGTCACCCAGGAAGGCCAAACCGTGATCGCCAACCAGTTGGCGCCGGTGCTGCTCAAGCTCGCGGACCTGGACACCATGACGGTCAAGGCCCAGGTGTCGGAGGCCGACGTGATCCACATCGCGCCGGGGCAGGAGGTGTATTTCACCATCCTCGGCGAGGACAAACGCTATTACGGCAAGCTGCGCGGCACCGAGCCGGCGCCGCAGAACTTCCTTGAAACCCCGCCGGCCGGCACGCCGAAGCAGAACACGGCGGTGTTCTACAACGCCCTGTTCGACGTGCCCAACCCCGACCACCGCCTGCGCATCGCCATGACCGCCCAGGTGCGGGTGGTGCTCGACACCGCCAAGTCGGTGCTGACCGTGCCGGTGGCCGCGCTGGGGCCGCGCAACGCCGACGGCAGCTTCCCGGTGCGGGTGCTGGACGCCAAGGGCCATGCCCAGGCGCGCAACGTGCAGACCGGCATCAACAACAACGTCAAGGTGCAGATCAACCAGGGCCTGACCGAAGGCGACCGGGTGGTGATCGGCGATCCGGTGACCCGCACGGCAGGGGCGTGAGCATGACCGAACCGTTGCTGCAACTGAGCGGCATCCGCCGCAGCTTCACCGCCGGCGACCGCGAGTTCCTGGCGCTGAACGACATCAGCCTGACCATCGAGGCCGGGGAAATGGTCGCGATCATCGGCGCCTCGGGCTCCGGCAAGTCGACCCTGATGAACCTGCTCGGCTGCCTAGACTACGCCACCGCCGGCAGCTACAAGATCAACGGCCAGGAAACCCGCGACCTGGACAACCAGGCCCTGGCCGAACTGCGCCGCGACCATTTCGGTTTCATCTTCCAGCGCTACCACCTGCTGCCGCACCTGAGCGCGGTGCACAACGTCGAGATGCCGGCGATCTACGCCGGCACCCCGGAACCGCAGCGCCATGCCCGGGCCAAGGAGCTGCTGGCGCGGCTGGGGCTGGACGGCCATCTGACCCATCGGCCCAGCCAGCTCTCCGGCGGCCAGCAGCAGCGGGTGAGCATCGCCCGCGCCTTGATGAACGGCGGCGAAGTGATCCTCGCCGACGAACCCACCGGTGCCCTCGACACCGCCAGCGGCAAGGAAGTGATGCGCATCCTGCTGGAGCTGCACGCCGCCGGGCACACGGTGATCCTGGTGACCCACGACCCGAAGGTCGCCGCCAACGCCGAGCGGATCATCGAAGTCAGCGACGGCCAGATCCTCAGCGACCGGCGCAACGAACGCGCCACCGACGCGCTGCCCAACGACACCGCCGCCGCGCCCAGGCCCGGCACCACAAGGCGCCTGGTGGCGAGCCTGGGGCTGTTCAAGGAAGCGTTCAACATGGCCTGGGTCGCGCTGATCTCGCACCGCATGCGCACCTTGCTGACCATGCTCGGCATCGTCATCGGCATCACCTCGGTGGTGTCGATCTCGGCCATCGGCGAGGGCGCCAAGCGCTATGTGCTCAACGACATCCAGGCCATCGGCAGCAACACCATCGACATCTACCCCGGCGCCAGTTTCGGCGACAGCCGCTCAGGCGCCATCGAAACCCTGGTGCCCGCCGACGTGACCGCGCTCAACGGGCTGTACTACGTCGACAGCGCCACCCCGGTGGTGGGGCGCAACCAGTTGCTGCGCTACCGCAACATCGATGTCGATGCCCAGGTCAACGGCGTCAGCCACCAGTACTTCCAGGTGCGCGGGATCAAGATGGAGGCGGGCATCCCGTTCAGCGACAGCGATGCCCGGCGCCAGGCGCAGATGGTGGTGATCGACTACAACACCCGCCACCGGCTGTTCGGCGAAGGCGTCGATCCGCTGGGGCAGGTGATCCTGATCGGCAACCTGCCGTGCACGGTGATCGGCGTGGCGGCGGAGAACCGCAACCTGTTCGCCAGCAAGACCCTCAACGTCTGGGTGCCTTACGAGACCGCCGCCGGGCGCCTGCTGGGCCAGCGCTACCTGGACAGCATCAGCGTGCGGATCAAGGACGGCCAGCCGAGCAAAGTGGTGGAGGACAACGTCACCAAACTGATGCTGCAGCGCCACGGCACCAAGGACTTCTTCACCAACAACCTCGACAGCGTCATGCAGACCGTGGAGAAGACCAGCCGCTCGCTGGCCTTGCTGCTGTCGCTGATCGCGGTGATTTCCCTGGTGGTGGGCGGCATCGGCGTGATGAACATCATGCTGGTGTCGGTCACCGAGCGCACCCGCGAGATCGGCATCCGCATGGCCGTCGGCGCCCGGCAGTCGGACATCCGCCAGCAGTTCCTGGTGGAGGCGGTGATGGTCTGCCTGCTCGGCGGCGCCGTCGGCATCGCCCTGAGCTACGCCATCGGCCACCTGTTCTCGGTGTTCATCAAGGAATGGGAGATGGTGTTCTCGCCTTTGGCGGTGCTCACCGCCGTGGTCTGTTCGAGCCTGATCGGCATCGTCTTCGGCTTCGTCCCGGCGCGCAACGCGTCCAGGCTCGACCCCATCGAGGCGCTGGCCCGGGACTGAACGGGCGTTCATGAAAAGTAGCCGCGACATGATCGCGGCTTTTTTTGCGCTTGTTGAACAGCGGATCCTCGTACCGGAAGCGTCCTTCAAAACTTGGAGATTATCCCTACATCTATCCGTTTTTGGCCTTGGTAGCGTGCCCGCCCATTCTCGCGAGCACGAACCATGGAGGGTTTGGACATCGCGCTCCTTTCCTCATTGCGCAAGGATAAGCGTATGTATCGGCCGTCCGACGCGGCGCACTTCGCGTTGCGGATTCCCCCTTTCCGTCACGACTCCAGGGTGCTGGCCTTCAGCAGCACCGAAGCCCTCGGCACCTCCTGCCGCATCCACGTTGAGCCCGGCTTCACACCCCGTCAGCGCCTGGATCGCCTCAACAGCGCATTGACGCAGCGGTTACTGACTGACAAGGGCCTCGCCCCATGAGCGCCGAAAAACTGGCCATGGTTGACCAGGCTGCTCAGGCCGAGCGTGCGGCCAGAGCCCAGCCCCATGTGGACATCAACAGCCCGGTGATGCCGTGCCCGGCGAGCCAGGCCGAGCTGTTCGTCGTGCCGGTGCGTTATGCGCTG
>NZ_NEIU01000011.1:0-210494 GCF_002113595.1 Pseudomonas sp. B3(2017) | reverse complement strand
CGTGGATCTTGCCCTCGCCGGTGGCGCCGAAGGTGAGGACGCCGGGCTTGTGCAGCAGCTCTTCGAGGGCGAGGTCGGGGCGGGCGCTGACCAGTTCGAGATCGAAGCGGAACGGTTGGTTGAGGGCTTCGCGGCCGGTGAAGCTGAGCACCTGGAAGTCCGCGTTGGCGCCTTCGAGGGTGAGGGTGATGTGCGTAGCGTTGGCGTCCAGCATGCCTTCAATTCCGTCCTTTGGATAAGCAGGGTACAGATGGTGCAGGATTCGCCGACCTCGTACAACCCGAAAGTGCTGCAGGCAATCCCTGTGCACGGTCTAGGGAAAACCCTGAGAGAGGCTGTTTCGCCCAATGGATCCGGGGATTTGCTGAAGGGGCCACGCCGAGCCGGACCACTGCGGCCGTTTGTGGGTGGCCGGTCGGTTTCAGACTAAAGTCGCCTGTGGCACGTCAAAGCCATCTGCCATCATTGCCGCACACCCCTGCGTGTCCACTGCCTCCCGGCGCTTCGTTGCCTCGGGACGGGAGCTATTTTTCTGGCAAATTGCGCCGTCGCGCAAACGCTGTACTGTTGGAGCTTTTTCATGCGTCCCCCATTTCCCCTCATCACTGCCCGCCAGTCCTTCGGCTTCGGCGCCCTGGCGCTGTGCGCAGGTTTTTCCGCACAGGCCCAGGCCGCCGGGTTCTTCGAAGACACCACGGCGAAGATCGAATCGCGCACGGTGTACTTCAACCGCGATTTCCGTGATGGGCACACCGCCAACGATCAGGGCGCATCCAAGCGCGAAGAGTCGGCCCAGGGCTTCATCCTCAACCTGCAATCGGGCTACACCGAAGGCACCGTCGGCTTCGGCCTCGACGCGTTGGGCATGGTCGGCTTCGCGCTCGACACCAGCCCCGACCGCAGCAACAGCGGCTTGCTGCCGTCCAGCGGCGAAAACCCGCGGGGGTCGAAGGATCAGTACGCGAAAATGGGCCTGACCGCCAAGGTGAAGGTCTCGGATACCGTGCTGAAATACGGCGCATTGCTGCCGGATCTGCCGCTGCTCAAGTACAACGACGGCCGCCTGCTGCCGACCATGTTCAACGGCGCGATGCTCACCTCCAAAGAGGTGAAGGACCTGACCTTCATGGCCGCACGCCTGGACAAGTACACCGCCCGGGACTCCACCGATTCCCAGGACATCCGCGTGCACTGCAAGAACAAGCGCTATGCGTGCAACGTCACCGCCGATCATTTCGACATGTACGGCCTGGACTACAAGATCAACGACCGCCTGACCGCGCAGTATCACTACGCCGAGCTGGAAGACATCTACCGCCAGCATTTCGTGGGGCTGTTGGCCAACCAGCCGCTGGGTGACGGCGTGCTGAAGGCCGATCTGCGCGTGCTCAAGAGCGCCGACAGCGGTGACGCGAAAGCCGGTTCCATCGACAACCGCGCGTTGAGCGGCATGCTGTCCTACGGCATCAGCGGTCACACCTTCAGCGCCGGTTGGCAGCGCATGAACGGCGACAATTCGATGCCGTACCTCGACGGCAGCAACCCGTACCTGGTCAACTACGTGCAGGTCAACGACTTCGCCGCCGCCCAGGAGCGTTCCTGGCAATTGCGCTACGACTACGACTTCAAGGCCATCGGCATCAACGGCCTGAGCTTCCTGACCCGTTACGTCAACGGCGACCACATCAAGGTGCCGGGCAGCGATCAGGAAGGCAAAGAGTGGGAACGCGACAGCGAGCTCAAGTACGTGATCCAGACCGGCATGTTCAAGGACGTCAGCCTGCGTCTGCGCAATGCGACGTACCGCACCAACTACGAGAAGTTCGCCCGGGACGTGGACGAGACCCGGTTGATCGTGAGCTACAACTTTTCGGTGTTGTAAAACCGTTCAGGCCAATGACCATCGCGAGTTCGCTCGCGATGGTTTTTTATTGCCTGCGATCAGAGCCAATGCCAGAACCGGCTCCAGAACCCGCGATTCAAATCGTCCTTGCACGCCGCGTATTGCTGGCCGTACATGTCCGAGCGGTTCTGCACCTTGCGCGCCACCGGCGGCAGCCACGCCTTGCCGGCATACGTCTTCTGGCGAAAACCGCCCCAGCCTTCGTGGTAATTGAGGTACTGGTTGTAGGCGTCGTACTTGTACACGCCGTTGACCGACGTGGTCTTGTCCATGTACCAGCCGACGAAGTCGATGGCATCGTCGAAGTCTTCACGGTCGGCGCCATGGCGGCCGGTGCTTTTCTGGTAATCGGACCAGACCTCGTCCTTGGCCTGCGCATAACCCGATGCCGTTGTGACGCGGCCCCACGGGATCACCCACAACAGGTATTTGCGCGGGGTCTTGGCGTCGTAGCGATAGCCGGACTCCTGATACATGATCGCGAACGGCACCTGGATCGGCACGCCCCAACGCTTCTGCGTGACTTGGGCGGCGTCGTACCAATCGCTTTTCTCGCGGAAGATCTCGCAGAGGTTGTCCGGCGAACGCGGCGGCGATGTTCCGCAACCGGTCAGCAGTGCCGCCAATACCAAAAGTCCAGCCGTGCGCCCCGAATTCAAAAGCCGTCATCCCGTCGTGAAAAAAAGGGCGCCAGTCTACGCGGTCAGGTCAACTGATGGCGATAAGGCAAATCTGGACCGGTCTTGCTGCACGTCAGGGCGGCTGCCTGTACGGCAAACCTGAGCATGGCGTCGATCTGGTCGCGTTGCAGGTGCCGTACGCCGTCCACCGAATCCAGTTCATGTTCGGTCAGCCAGGTGATCAACGCGGCCTGGAAGGTATCGCCTGCGCCGACGGTATCGGCGATCTGCACCGGACTCGCCGGCACCGACCATGAACCGTGGGCACGGCTGAACACCGTCGCGCCTTCACCGCCCCGGGTGAGGAACACCACCTGGCAACGGTGCGTGAGCCAGCCTTCGATCACCTGCTGCGGATCCTGCTCCGGATAGAGCAGGCGCAGATCCTCGTCGCTGACCTTGATCAGGTCGGCGTACTGCATCAGCGTCGCGATCCGCTCGCGCCACAGGTCGATGTTCGGCTCGGGATTGAGGCGCACGTTGGGGTCGAGGGTGATCAGGCGTCGGCCGCTTTCGCGCTGCACCAGCGCGAGCAGGGTGTCGGCCACCGGCTGCACCACCAGCGAGAACGAGCCGATGTGCAGCCCGCGCACTTGGGGGCCGAGCGTCGGCAGGTGGGCCAGGCTCAGTTGCCGGTCCGCGCAGCCTTCGCCACGGAAGCTGTAATGCGGCGAGCCATTGGCGCCCACCGCGACCATGGCCAGTGTGGTCGGCGCGGCGAAATCCACCAGATAATCCGGGCGTACGCCTTCGTCCTGCAGCACCTGCCGCAAGCGCCTGCCGAGGTAGTCGGTGGACAGCCCGGCGAACAGCGCCGAGTCCACGCCGAGGCGGCGCAAGCCCACCGCCACGTTGAACGGCGAGCCACCGGCAATCGCCTTGAAATTGACTTTCGATGCCTGCCCGCCGGCATCGTCTTCGCTGAAGAAATCGAACAGCGCTTCGCCACACACCAGGTACATAGTTGTTTGCTCTCTATAAGGTTGCGACATGCTGTCGATAGCGTTCATAGGCCTGTTGGAACGCCGCGACGTTGGCGGCGACCGGTAGGGTTTCACTGTTTGGGTCGAAGGTCACGCAGCGCTCGCACAAGTCCGCCAGCGACTGCTCGCGGCCGTTGCTCCACGAGGCGCACCACGCCGCCTGGATCGCTGCGCCCAGGGCGGCGGCTTCGCTGTGTTCGGGGCAGATCACCGGGGTGTCCATGATGTCGGCGACGACCTGCCGCCACACGGCGCTGTTCGATCCGCCGCCGATCAGGCAAATGCTGCGGCTTTGTAAACCATTGCGGCGCAGCAGATCCAGTCCGTAGCGCAAACCGAAGGTGGTGCCTTCGACGACGGCCCGGCACAGGTTGGCCGGCGTCAGGTTGTCCAGGGTCAGGCCGTGCAGGCTGCCGGTGGCGTGGGGCAGGGCGGGCACGCGCTCGCCGTTGAAGAACGGCAGCAGGCTCACGCCGTCCGCGCCGATGGGGGCCTGGGCCACGAGGGCGTTGAACCGTTCGAGGTCGAGGCCGAGCAGTTCACGGATGGCGCCGGTGGCGTTGGTCAGGTTCATGGTGCAGATCAGCGGCAGCCAACCGCCGCTGGAGGAGCAGAACGTGGCGACCGAAGCGTCCGGGCTGACCTGCGGCTGGTCGGCGTAGGCGCAGACCGTGCCGGAGGAGCCGAGGCTCATGGTGATCGTCCCGGGCCGGATGTTGCCGGTGCCGATGGCGCCCATCATGTTGTCGCCGCCGCCGCTGGACACGAGGGCGTTGGGGTTGATGCCCAGATGCTCGGCGATTGCCGGCAGGAGCGTGCCGACCGGTTGATGGGCGTCGATCAGTTCCGGCAGCGCCGCTTGCAGGCGACCGCTGGGGTCGATGTCGCGCAGCAGTTGCAGGTCCCATTGCCGGGTGCGCACGTTGAAGTAGCCGGTGCCGGACGCGTCGCCGTACTCGCTGCAGGCGCGGCCGGTGAGCCAGAAGTTGAGGTAGTCGTGGGGCAGCAGGATCCGGGCGATGCGTGAGAACACGGCCGGGTGCTGCTCGCAGGTCCACAACAGTTTCGACACGGTGTAGCCCGGCGCGATGACGAGACCCAGGCGTTCCAGCGAACCCTGTTCGCCGCCCAGGTGGGCGAGCAGGCGGTCGTTTTCCGCCGTGGTTTCGGTGTCGCACCACAGCTTGGCCGGGCGCAGCGGCTGGCCGGTGTCGTCCAGCAACACCAGGCCGTGCTGTTGGCCGGAGACGCCGATGCCGAGGATCGCCTGGCCGTCCACGCCGGCCGCCCGCAACGCCTGGCGGGTGGCTTGGGCGAAGGCGTCCAGCCATTGGCCGGTGTCTTGCTCGCGGCGGCCGTTGGCGCCGCTGATCATTGTGTGTCCGGTGGCGCCCTGGCCCAGCACGGCGCCGCTGGCGGCGTCGAGGATGAGGGCCTTGGTGCCCTGGGTGCCGCAGTCGATGCCGAGGAAAAGTTGCGGGTGGGTCACGGAAAGATCCTCAGGGTGTGGGAGCCGTTGTGTTGATCATGCCCTGCGGTGCCTGGGCTGACGCCATCGCTGGCAAGTCGAATCGTCGCACCGCAGCTCCCACAGGGATTTGCTGCGAATGCAGAGTCAGCGTTCACTTCAGAATGGTGCGGGAGCAACTGCGCGCTACTTGGGCCGAAGCTTTCGCCAGCAGGCTGGCTCCCACAGGGATCTTAGGTGAATGCAGATGCTATGGTCGCCGCAGAACACTGTGGGAGCGGGCTTGCCCGCGATGACGTCAGTCGCCGCACCGCAAGACTCAACCCAACACCCGCTCCAGCGTCCGCGAAACCCCCACCTCCCGCAAGCTGTCGCAGCACCACTGGAACGCCGCCACGAACTCAGGCGATTGGGCGACCGCCGGGCCGAAGATCTCCTCCACGCCCAACAGCCGTTCGGCGATCAACCGGTCATCGGCCACCAGCGCCTGGCAGAACGCCGCCCGGGGATCGGGTATCGAGTAGGTCCGGCCTTGCTCGTCCACCCCTTTGAGGTACATCGCCCACGCCGCCACCACCAGCGCCGCCCGTTGGGTCTCCCGGCCGTCGGCGATCAAGCGGTTGAGGGTCGGCACGGTGAACTTGGGCAGCTTCGACGAGCCGTCCGAACACACCCGCTCCAGTTGGTCGGCAATCGCCCGGTTGGAGAACCGCGCCACCAGCGTGTCCTTGTATTCGCCCAGGTCGATGCCCGGCACCGGCGCCAGTTGCGGGGTGACGTCCAGGTCCATGTAGGCGCGCATGTAGCGCACGAACAACGGATCGGCCATGGTCTCGTGCACGAAGCGGTAGCCCTTGAGGAACCCCAGGTAGGTCAGGGCCAGGTGACTGCCGTTGAGCAGCTTGATCTTCATTTCTTCATAGGGCGTGACGTCGTCGGTGAACTGCACGCCGACCTGTTCCCAGGCCGGGCGGCCGTTGACGAACTTGTCCTCCAGCACCCATTGCACGAAGGGCTCGCAGACCACCGGCCAGGCGTCGTCCACCGCGTGCTTGTCCGCCAGTTGCAGACGGTGCGCGGTGCTGGTCATGGGCGTGATGCGATCGACCATGGCGTTGGGGAAGCTGACGTGAGCGGCGATCCAGTCGTGCAGCCCTGCGTCATGCAGCGCCGCATAGGCCAGCAACGCCTTGCGGGTGACCGCGCCGTTGTGCGGCAGGTTATCGCAGGACATCACGGTGAACGCCGCCGTACCCGCCGCGCGCCGCCGGGCCAGCGCCGCGCAGAGGAAGCCGAACACGGTCGTCGGCTGTTCCGGATTCGCCAGGTCGTGCTGGATCGAAGGCAGGTGCGCCATGAACTCGCCGGTGCTGTCGTCGATGCAATAGCCGCCTTCGGTGATGGTCAGCGAGACGATGCGGATCTGCGGATCGGCCAGTCGGGCGATCAGGGCTTGCGCGCCATCTTCGGCCAGGAGCATGTCGCGGATCGCGCCGATGACGCGCACCTGCGTGTCGTCGCCGTCGCCGAGTTCGAACAGGGTGAACAGGTAGTCCTGCTCCTTGAGGTCATCGCGGGCGCGGCGGTCTTCGGCGCGCAGGCCGATGCCGCAGATGGCCCAGTCCAGCGCTTGCCCGGCGTTCATCAGCGCATCGGTGTAATACGCCTGATGGGCGCGGTGGAAGCCGCCGACGCCGATGTGGGCGATGCCCTGGCGCAGGTCGCCGAGGCCGTAGGCCGGCACGTTCACGTCGGCGGCGAGGCGGTTGAGGTTCTGGCGGTTGAGTTTCATCGGATCGGTCTCGCAGTCAGGCGGCCGCGCGCAGGGCGCGGGTGAGCGCCACGCCGTCGGCGTCGAACAGGTGGCAGTGGCTGGCGTTAAGGTGCAGGTTCAGGGTCTCGCCGTAACGGCTGGCCAGGTCGCCGCGCACCCGCAGGGTGAGGGGTTCGCCGCAGGCCGTGCGGACATGGCAATAGGTGTCGCTGCCCAGGCGTTCGCTGACGTCGGCGGTGACGGTCAGGGTGCAGTCGCCGGGCTGGGCCAGCTCCAGGTGCTCGGGGCGGATGCCCAGGGTCACGGCGCCGCCCACGCTCAGGTTGGCGGCATCGAGCGGCAGGCTGATGCGGGTGCCGGCGTCCAGCGAGACTTCGCAGCCCTGCGCATCGATGCGCGCCACCGTGCCCTTGAGGAAACCCATCTTCGGTGTGCCGAGGAAACCGGCGACGAACAGGTTGACCGGATGGTGGTACAGGTCCAGCGGCGAGCCGACCTGTTCGATCCTGCCGCCGTTGAGCACCACGACCTTGTCGGCCATGGTCATGGCTTCGACCTGATCGTGGGTCACGTAGATCATCGTGGCCTTCAGGTCCTTGTGCAGGCGCAGCAGCTCCAGGCGCATCTGCACGCGCAGGGCGGCGTCGAGGTTGGACAGCGGCTCGTCGAACAGGAAGATCTTCGGGTTGCGCACGATGGCCCGGCCGATGGCCACACGCTGGCGCTGGCCGCCGGAGAGTTGCTTGGGCTTGCGCTCCAGCATCGGCCCCAGTTCGAGGATGCGCGCCGCCTCGGCGACTTTCTTCTCGACTTCGGCCTTCGGCACGCCGGCCAGGTCCAGGGCGAACGACATGTTCTTGCGCACGCTCATGTGCGGGTACAGGGCGTAGGTTTGGAACACCATCGCCAGGTCACGCTTGGCCGGGCTGACTTCGGTGATGTCGCGCCCGTCCAGTTCGAGGGTGCCGCCGCTGACTTCTTCAAGGCCGGCGATCAGCCGCAGCAGGGTGGACTTGCCGCAGCCCGACGGGCCGACGAACACCACGAACTCGCGGTCGTTCACTTCAAGGTCGATGCCCTTGATGATGGAAAAGCCTTCGAAGCCTTTTTGCAGATTCTTGATTTTCAGGTTGGCCATGAGGATGGGCCTCCGCTATGTCTTGGCTTTTGTGTGGAAGTGGGTAGGGGCCGGATTCATTTCACGGCGCCGAACGACAGGCCGCGCACCAACTGCTTCTGGCTGATCCAGCCGAAGATCAGGATCGGCGCGCAGGCCAGGGTCGAGACCGCCGACAACTTGGCCCAGAACAGCCCTTCGGGGCTGGAATAGGAGGCGATCAGCGCGGTCAGCGGCGCGGCTTTCGAGGAGGTCAGGTTCAGCGACCAGAACGCTTCGTTCCAGCACAGGATCAGCGACAGCAGCACGGTGGAGGCCAGGCCGCCCTTGGCGATGGGCAGCAGCACGCGGAGCATTTCCTGGGGCAGGGTGGCGCCGTCCAGGCGCGCGGCTTCGAGGATGTCCCGGGGGATGTCCTTGAAGTAGGTGTAAACCATCCAGATCACGATCGGCAGGTTGATCAGGGTGTAGATGGCGATCAGCGCGATCCGCGTGTCGAGCAGGCCGAAGCTCTTGGCCAGCAGGTAGACCGGCATCAGCACGCCCACCGGCGGCAGCATCTTGGTGGAGAGCATCCACAGCAGCGTGCCCTTGGTGCGCTGGGTCTCGTAGAACGCCATGGAGTAGGCCGCCGGCACCGCGATCAGCAGGCACAGGGCGGTGGCGCTGAACGAGATCACCACAGAGTTCCAGGCGAAGCTGAAGTAGTCGCTGCGCTCGTTGATGTGCAGGTAGTTCTCCAGGGTCGGGCTGAAGAGGAACTGCGGCGGCGTGGCGAACGCGTCGATTTCGGTCTTGAAGCTGGTCAGCGCCATCCAGAGGATCGGGAAGAAAATCACGATGGCGATGGCCCAGGCCAGGGTGCCGAGCAGCAGGCTTTGCAGGCGACGGGACTGTTGTAGGGTCATGGCGGGCCTCAGGCGTTGTCGGTCAGGTTTTTGCCGATCATCCGCACCAGGACGATCGCGGCGATGTTGGCGATGACCACGGCGATCAGGCCGCCCGCCGAGGCCATGCCGACGTCGAACTGCACCAGCGCCTGGTTGTAGATCAGGTAGGCGAGGTTGGTCGAGGCGTAGCCGGGGCCGCCGTTGGTGGTGGTGAAGATCTCGGCGAACACCGACAGCAGGAAAATGGTCTCGATCATCACCACCACCGCGATCGGCCGCGCCAGGTGCGGCAGGGTCAGGTGCCAGAAGATCGCGACGGGGCCGGCGCCGTCCAGGCGGGCGGCTTCCTTCTGTTCCTGGTCCAGGGACTGCATGGCGGTCATCAGGATCAGGATCGCGAAGGGCAGCCATTGCCACGAGACAATGATGATGATCGACAGCAGCGGGTAGTGGGCCAGCCAATCCACCGGCTGCGCGCCGAACAGCTTCCAGATGTAAGCGAGGATCCCGGACACCGGGTGGAAGATCAGGTTCTTCCAGATTAGTGCGCCGACCGTGGGCATGATGAAGAACGGCGAGATCAGCAGCACCCGCACCAGGCCCCGGCCGAAGAACTCGCTGGCCTCCAGCAGGGCGCTGATCAGCACGCCGAACACCACGCTGATCAGCAGCACGCTGCCCACCAGCAACAGCGTGTTGGCGGCGCCCGGCATGAAGCCCGAATCGGTCAGGAAGTAGGTGAAGTTCTCCAGCCCCGTGAATTCGTTTTCACCGGGGTAGAGCAGGTTGTAGCGGATCATCGAAAAGTACAGGGTCATGCCCAGCGGCACGATCATCCACAGCAGCAACAGGGCCACCGACGGGCTGACGAGGAACCAGCCGGGGTTGGCCACCCGCGGTTTGCGCGTGGGGCGGGACAGCTCGAGATGGGCTTTGGCGGTTGAAGTATTCATGGCATCGGGAACCGAGTCATACAGACCTATGGAGAATCTTGTGGGAGCCGGCCTGCCGGCGATGGCGTCAGTCCGCCGGGCAAGACAGTTGCTCCCACAGGAGGCAGAAACGGGTGGCGCGGGCTATTTGGGATACCCGGCGCGCTTCATTTCGCGTTCGGTGGTTTGCTGGGCGGCGGCCAGCGCCTGGTCGACCGTGCTCTGGCCGATCAGCGCCGCCGAGAACAGCTTGCCGACCTGGGTGCCCACGGCCTGGAACTCAGGGATGGTCACCAACTGGATGCCGATGTACGGCACCGGCTTGAGGGTCGGCTTGCCGGGATCGGCGGCCTTGAGCGACTCCAGCGTGACCTTGGCGAACGGCGCGGCGCTCATGTAGGCGTCGCTGTAGGTGGAGGCGCGGGTGCCCGGCGGCACGTTGGCGATCCCGTCCTTCTCGGCGACCAGCGCGCCGTACTCCTTGGAGGTGGCCCAGGCGCTGAAGGCCTTGGCCGCGTCCTTGGCCTTGGAACTGGTCGGGATCGCCAGCGCCCAGGAATACAGCCACGCCGAACCCTTGTCGGTGACCTGGTGCGGCGCAAACGTGAAGCCGACGTGGTCGGCGACCTTGCTCTGGGACTTGTCGGTGACGAACGAGCCGGCGACGCTGGCGTCGACCCAGATCGCGCATTTGCCGCTGTTGAAGAGTGCCAGGTTCTCGTTGAAGCCGTTGCTGGAGGCCCCCGGCGGGCCGGATTTCTTCATGGTGTCGACGTAGAAGTTCAGCGCGTTCTTCCATTCCGGGCCGCTGAATTCGGGCTTCCACTGCTCATCGAACCAGCGCGCGCCGTAGGCGTTGGCGACGGTGGTGATCAACGCGATGTTCTCGCCCCAGCCGGCCTTGCCCCGCAGGCACAGGCCGTACTGCTCCTTGTCCGGGTGGTTGAGCTTGCCGGCGAACTCGGCGATCTGCTCCCAGGTCGGGCGTTCGGGCATGGTCAGGCCGGCGTCCTTGAACAGGTCGGTGCGGTAGTAGGTCATCGAGCTTTCGGCGTAGAACGGCAAGGCGTACAGCGAACCCTTGACCGACAGCCCCTCGCGCACCGACGGGAACACATCGTCGAGGGCGTAGCTGGCCGGCAGGTCCTTCATCGGCTCCAGCCAGCCCTTGGCCCCCCAGAGTGCGGCTTCGTACATGCCGATGGTCAACACGTCGAACTGGCCACCCTGAGTGGCGATGTCGGTGGTCAGGCGTTGGCGCAGGACGTTTTCCTCCAGCACCACCCAATTGAGCTTGATGTCCGGGTGCTCGGCCTCGAAGGTTTTCGACAGCCGCTGCATGCGGATCATGTCGCTGTTGTTGACGGTGGCGATGGTGAGGGTCTGGGCGCCGAGGCTGACGCCGCTCAGGGTCAGGCAGGTGAGGGCCAGCAGGGCTTTTGCGGTGGGTTGCATCGTGCACTCCTTTTCTGCGTCCGGCGGACGGCAGAAGGACGGTTATTGTTTTTGTGTCTTCCGAAGGCAGGAAGAATGTGCACTGATTACAACCTTCAAACGCAGGGCAGACAAATCATCCCTAGCACTCTGACCGATACTTTTTTGCACTGGCGGTTGAGGCCGGGATGCGCCAAAGATTGAACCTGCGGGAATCAGCCCAGGTTCTGCTCGGTCAGGCGCTGCACCACCAGCCGGCGGTAGTGCGAAGGCGTCATGCCCTTGAGCTGCTGGAAGCGCCGGTTGAAGTTGGAGATGTTGTTGAAGCCCGACTCGAAGCACACCTCGGTCACCGGTTTGTCTCCGTCGGCCAGCAGTTCGCAGGACTTGCTGATCCGCAGCCGGTTGACGAACTCGATGAAGTTGCGCCCCGTGGCCTGCTTGAACACCCGGCTGAAGTAGGTCGGCTTGAGGCCCAGATGGTCGGCGACTTCCTCCAGCGTCAGTTCCCGGGCGTAGTGGGCGAAGATGTAGTCCACGGCGCGGTTGGTGCGGTCGATGTTGTGCTCGTCCGCCAGTTGCGGGGTGGTGGCGCCGGACAGCAGCTGGTAGTCGTCGCAGGTCGCCAGCAGCTCCATCAAGATGAAGAAATGGCCGAGGCGGGTGGTGCCGCGGCTGTCGGCGATCTTCTGCATCAGCGGCATGGCCTGGCGGATCGTGTGCGGGCAGCGGAACTCGATGCCGTACTGCGCCCGTTCCAGCAACGGGGTGAGGCTCTTGAGTTCGGCGAACACCTGAAAGCCGCTTTCGAACAGCTCGTCGGTGAAGTTGACCAGCATGTCGCGCTTCTCAACCACCTCGTCCTCGGCGACCTGGCTGATCCAGTTGTGCGGCAGGTTGGGTCCGGTGAGGAACAGGGTCTGGGGGTGGAAGTTGCCGATGTAGTCGCCGATGAACACCTTGCCCGAACTGGCGACGATCAGGTGCAGCTCGTATTCCTTGTGAAAGTGCCAGCGCACCAGCGGACACGGGAACCCGTGCTGGCGGTAGATGATGGACAACCCGTTGTGGTCATCCATCAGCTCATAGGAAGGGTCGGTCACGCGAGCGGTTCGGGTCATGGCTGGACGCCTTTGTGGTCATTGCCCGCGGATCATGCCCCGTCAGACAGCGGTTGCGCCAGCGCGCTCGCGCGCAAACTGCCGCTGGCGCTGGTCGGCCTTGATCAGGTTCATCGTCCGGCAATAGTCGACGATCCTCGTTTCCTCGATGAAATCGACATTGATGATGTTGCACTGCCGGGCCCAGTCGCTGGTGTCCGGGTCGAACCATTCGTTGAGCTTGTCATGGATGTCCACCGGCCCGCCCAGCGCGCTGTAGCTGGTGGCGGACAAGGACCAGGGGCGCCAGTTGCCGGGCGGATTGCGCAGCACGTTGGTGATGTGCTGATACAGTTCCTGGGTGTTGGTGGTGCCGCTTCCGCTCCATTCGTGGCGGATTTCATCAATGAACACGGAATGGTCGATGTCCGGATGCCGGCGGACCGCGGCCAGCACGCGTTGTTTGTCGCTGAGGCGTTTCAGGGTGCCCAGGCTGAGGTTGGCGTTAGTGGCCGGAATCAACCGATGACCCAGCAACTGGATCATCATCTTGTTGAAGTACGCATAGTCGAAGCTGTCGCCATCGGTCTTGTGAAAGTCCAGGATGACGAACTCATCCGGGTTTTCGTTCAGAAAGTTTTTGACGTCAGTGATCAGGTCGCCGAGCCGGCGAGAGTTGGGGAAGCCATTGTGGTGGATTCGGAACCGCTCAAGGCCCGACTCCTTGCTGTCGGCCATCAGGCGAATGTCCAGCACCCGCGCGCCGTTGTGCAGTTGCCGGTAGAACCTGTCGTGCTGGCACGCCAGCCAGTGGGCGGGCGGGCCGAAGAATGGGTAGGAAGCCCTCCAGTCACTGCCGGCATTGTGGGTGCCGGGCAGCGAAAGTTCATTGAGCGACAGAATGTCGAGGCGGGGGGTGGCCGCCATCCAGGCGTTGTTTGTGTAGGGGGTGCTCATGAAGCGACTCCTGCAATTCATGGTTTGATGAATGCGCCGATTTGTCTTTCGGCGCTTGCAGGGATTTATAAGTTGGTTGGGGAGGCATGCCAATTGAGTTGTTGATTCAAGTTGTTGGCTTATTGTTCGGCATGTAACTTGTTGCGGTTCTTTTCTTCGATCCATTGCGCCATGTACTGGGTGCTCTTCAATGTGTGATGGCGCAACATGCCGCCAATGAAATTGTGACTTCTTAGTTTTGCCAGGTTTTGCCGGCATTGAGCGATCTTCTCGATCAGTGCGGCCGCATGCGTCGAGCGCCGGTAATGTTCCGCCAGTAGCGTGTTGCCGTGTGCCTGAGCGTTCTGCCAGCGTGACTCATCCGAATAGAGTTGCACCGCCTGCTCGGCAAGATCCTCAGCGGTGCAGGCAATGGCGCCGGGCCAGGGACGTTCGCCATGCATGGCCTCGGCGCCGATCGGGGTCGTCACGCTCGGCGTGCCGCAAAGCATGGCGTCCACCAGTTTGCCCTTGATGCCGGCGCCGAAGCGCAGCGGCGCCAGGCAGACCCGGGCGGCGGACATGACCTGCAAGGCATCCTCGGCCCAGTTCATGACATGAAAGCCCTGCGCCGCATTGTGCAGCGCGGTCGCTTTCGGCGGGGTGTAGGCCCCGTAGACATGCAGTTGAGCGCTCGGCAACCGGGCGCGGATGAGCGGCCAGAGCGTGTTTTTCATCCAGAGCACCGCATCCCAGTTCGGTGCGTGGCGAAAGTTGCCGATGCTCAGGAAGTGCGCCCGCTCGCCGAACGGTCTTGCCGGTTCGGCGGGTGCGTCCACCATCAACGGGCACCAGTGCAGCGCCTCCCGCGGCAGGTGGAACTGTTCCACCAGCAACTCGATCTCAACCTCGGACACCATCAGGTTCAGATCGCAGCGGTACAGCGCGGCGATCTCACGGCGGGCCAGATCGGTATCGGCCATCCGTTCGAACTCCTCGCGCAGGGCTGGCGCGAACAGTCCGGTGAAATCGTTGGCGTCGTCGCTGGCCTTCAAACGCTCCTTGAGGCGCTGATGGCGGGCGTGACGCAGGCTTTGCAGGTCGGAGGTCTCCAGCATCCGCAGAGCGTCCGGGCACTGCTTCTCGACGCGCCAGCCGAACTGCTCCTCCATCATGAACTGGTCGAACAGGACAATGTCCGGCGCCAGTTCACGGACGAACGTATCGAAGCTTTCGCTGTTGAGTTCGATCGGCACCTCGCGGATGCCCATGGCCGTGAGGTCCGCCTTGTGTTCGCCGGGGCCGGCGGGGCTGGCGAAGGTGATGTCCCAGCCTTCTTGCAGGAATGCCTCGAGGATCTGCATGACATGCCCGCTGGCCGCCGAGGAACGGGGTTCGGGCCAGACATAGCCTATGACCAGAACCTGAGTGGTGCGGGATTGATGCATGGACGGGCATTCCTTGAGGCAGGTGGGTGCGAATAAGCGCGTCATTAAACCACAGCCGACTCTGGATGGATCCCGGAACTCATGGAACGGCGGGACTGCTTCAAACGTTGGAAACTCACGTCAACTTTCGGTCGATGCGTTATTGCTGTTCGTGGGTGAGTTGTAAGTTTGTGTATTGTTTGTCTCTGCTGGTGACGAGGAAAACATATTCAACATTTGATGAGTGTGGGCGTTCTTGAATGTCGAGTAGTGTTTGTTTGGCGCGACGCGATTTATCTGCGAGTGCATGTATTCGACATTTTCAATGAATAAGAGCTATTGCATGAAGTTACCTGTATTTGATCTGGCGGATGCCAGTGTTGAGAACCCCTCTTTGTCTGTATTGCTGGATCCTCTGGGCATCAGTTCCGACAACCGGTTGCCGCGGACGGGGGCCTTGACCACCGCAAAGGATACATCCGACGAAATCGTCGACGGCATCGACCTCAAGGCGTTGAGCAGTGAAATTGCCGCAGGTTGCGCCGCCATGATGGATCCCGGGACGTTCGATCCGATCCTCTTCATTCGGGCGCAGATCGAAAAGACGGCGCGCCGGCATGTGACGTCGCAGAAGCTTCTGGCGCAGATCACCCATGACGCCACCATCGGCATCAAGTACGTGGCCAATGAATCGGCCAGGCCCAGTGACTGGCGCAACGGTGAGGCGCCGGCGAAGCAGTGGGTCACCAAGCCGTTCACCCTGGCGGAGATCTGCACGGATCACCACCTGCGGGTGCTCAAGGACGTGGGATACAAACAGATACTCTGGCCCTCGTCGTATCCTCGGGATCTGGTTCAGGCGTTCACCGATGCGGATTATCAGCGTGGCTTCAAGGACCATCTCACCGATGGCCTGAAGCCCAAGTCGGCCAAGCTGTTCGGCAAGCTTCTGAAAAGGGCGGAGCTGCACGATCTGGTCATCCGGTTCATCAAGGACGAGTCCCGGGACATGGAGGACCGGCAACTGGCCTTCGACTACCTCAGGGGGCTGGTGCCTGCACGCACGATGATTCTGCACAGCCGCCCGGAGCTCAAGGTCGATAACGCCGTTTTCATCGGCGCCAACAACCTGAGCCGGGGCATTCTCTTCTTTTTGGGAGAGGACAAGGCAGCGATCGAGTATCCGGAGGGGCCCGACGAAAGAGGGAGGTTCGTGGAAAACAACCCGGACCTACAGAAAAGGCTGCTCAAGCGGGTGCCGCTCAGTGAGCAGCAAAAGCCCCATGTCCGTGACTTCAAGTATCGCGGTCTGGAGTTCCCTCTGTTCGCTACGCGCCCGGTGCGTCGGCAAATCGCCTTCTTCGCCAGCAATGACATCGCCGATACCCTCTTGACCTTGCAGATCGACCGAGCGCTGGCTGACATCGACACGCTGGTCTCGACCGCTGAGGAGCGGCTCACCGACACGGCCCTGGAAGCAACCGGTTATCTGCTGCAATGTCTGGCGTTCGCCGCATCATTGCCGTGGGGCGGGAGCGGGGTGCTCGCGTCGGCCTCCTTGAAGATCCTGGCTTCCATGTTGCTGGGGCTGGGCGCCTCGGCGACGGATCTGATCCGCGCGGAACTCTCCGATGACCCCGCCGAAACAGACCGGCTGCGCATCGCCGCCGCAATCGGCGCGCTGGCGGAACTCGCCGGCCCGATCGGGGAACGGCTGCTCGGCAAGGCGTTGTCGGTGGCAACCAAGAAACGATTGGGGCAGCGCGTCGTCCAGGCAATGAACCTGATCAATCACCCTTCATCGTTGCGTCGGCCATCGGGCAGTATCTCTCATCAATTGGCCAGTACCGTAGGCAAGGAAATACCGGAGTCGGCGAAAGGCGCCTTGGTGGCAGGTCGACTCCATGAGCTGGCGGGCGGGCCCGGCGTCGCCCAGACAATCGCCTCGGACACGCAACTGGTGCGGTACGCGGGGCCGGAAAAAGGCTTTGTCTATCAAGGGTTCACCTTCAGGGGCGACACACGTGACACGTCCGTGGTGTTCAAGGAAGGCTTCCGGCAGCGCACGGTCATCACCGATCTGAATCAGGTCAACGGGTTCAAGGGCGGCTACGGCGGGGCGCACGATGCCCTGGCGCCGGACGGCGCCGGCATCTCCACGTCCGCGTTCTACAAAAAGGACGGTGCGGGCGCCTATGTCTACGGTGGCGCCAAGGGCGGCTTCACCTACTTCATCGACGCCAGGCAGTTGGAAGGCTTTCATCTGTACGCCAACACTGAACTGATGTTCCGTCCCGAATCGGGCCTGAGGCAGCTGCCGCCTCTGGAAATCAACTACGCCGTCGACATTTCGCCGCGCCTGATTCTCGGCGCCTACGACAGCGCCGGCAGGTTCATACCCAACCCCTCAGCCCTGCGATTGGCGATCGAGGCCAGCGGCGAGCCGGGAAAAGGGTTGGGCCGCGAGATCGGCAAGCAGGTTGGAGAGGGGGCCGAGGCATTGCTTCCCGAACATGAGAAAGAAGCGCCGATCAACCGGGATTGAGGCTGTCCGGGAGTCGTTCCCGGCAGGTGTCCGGGAGAATCGACTTGATCTTGTCCCGCAGTTGATCGATGGAAAACGGCTTGCCGATGACGTGCATGTCGGGCGGCACTTCGAGGGTCTCGGCGTAGCCGCTGGCGAACAGGATCGGCAAGTCAGGGCGCAGCAGACGGGCCTGCTCCGCGAGGATCCGGCCGTCCATGTCCGGCAGGCCGACGTCGGTCATCATCAGGTCCACCCGGCGGCCGGAATCCTGGAGGATGTCCAGCGCCTGTTCGCCGCCGTCCGCTTCCTCCACGCGGAAGTCCAGTTCCGCCAACACATCGACGATCAGCATGCGCACGATGGCGTCGTCTTCTACTACTAGGATGGTGGGCATAATCTAAGCTCTCAAGGACTGGACAGGGGAGCGCGGTCTCGCGAAACAACCGCGCTTTAGCATGAGTAAATGGCGCAATGCCACAAGTTCCCCGGCATCGCTCAAAAAGGTGCGAATGCGGGTCGGCCGTCAAGGATAACGGCTGATTTGCGAAATCGCGCAGGCAAACCGGGACAATTGCTGCTAAAGCTGAGAGAAAAATGGATCCATGTTGCCGTTTTCGGGCAAACTCCCTGAATTTCAACAGTTCGACAAGGCTGTCCAATGACCTCTACGTCTTCGGTCGATGAACTACGGTTCCGTAAACTCCTGACCCGCAACGTCAGCCTGCCGCTGGCGGTCGGCGCGCTCAGCGCGGTGTTCTTCGTGGTGCTGATCACGTATCTGCTCTCGGTGATCAAGTGGGTGGAGCACACCGACCGGGTGATCAACAACGCCAATGAAGCGGTGAAGCTCACGGTCGACCTGGAGACCGGGATGCGCGGCTTCCTGCTCAGCGGCGACGAGCACTTCCTGGATCCCTACGAGACGGCCAAGCCGCGGATCGCCGTGGCGCTCGGCACCTTGCTCGAACTCACCGCCGACAACCCGGTGCAGACCGACCGCATACGCCGCCTGCAAGCGTTGCAGGCCGAGTGGGCGACCTACGCGCAATCGATGATCGACCTGCAGCGCAGCAGCGGCGACTACCGCGCCGCCGTCAAGGCCGGGCGCGGCAAGCGCCTGACCGACGAGATCCGCAAGCAGTTCGAGGACGTGATCGACACCGAGCAGCAACTGCGCACCGCGCGCAACGAAGACGTGCGCCGCACCACGATCTGGAGCATCAGCCTGTACATCCTGTTCGTCGCGGCCATCAGCGGCCTGCTGGCCTATGTCGGCCGCCGGGACTTGCTCAACCTGTCGCAGAACTACGGCGCCAACCTCGACGCCCAGCAGGCCAGCGCCCAGCGCCTGGAGCGGCAGGCCTGGCTGCGCAGCGGGCAGTCGGAGCTGGCCGAGCAGGTGTTGGGGCAACTCACCCTCAACCTGTTGGGCCGCAACATCCTGCAGTTCTGTGCCCAGTATTTGGGCGTCGCGGTGGCGGCGCTGTATGTGCGCGAAGAGCACGGCGGCCTCAAGCGTGTGGCCACCTACGGTTTCTCCCGCGACCAGGAAGCGCAGGAACAGTCGATCTACAGCGACGAAGGCATTGTCGGCCAGGCCGCGCAGCAGGGGCGCCTGATCCGTCTGGAACCGGTGCCCTCCGACTACTTCAAGGTCAGTTCGGGCCTGGGAGAGGGCGTGCCGAGCAGCGTGTTGGTGGTGCCGACCAGCGACGATGACCGGGTCAACGGTGTGGTCGAACTGGGCTTCCTGCGCCCGCTCAACGAGCGCGACGTCGAGCTGCTGGAGCTGATCGCCGGCAACATCGGCATCTCCATCGAAGCGGCCCGTTACCGTCAGCGCCTGCAGGAGGTGCTCGCCGAGACCCAGCAGCTCAACGAAGAGCTGCAGGTGCAGCAGGAAGAGCTCAAGACCGCCAACGAGGAGCTGGAGGAACAGTCACGGATCCTCAAGGAGTCCCAGGCGCATCTGGAGACCCAGCAGGTCGAGCTGGAGCAGACCAACGAACAGCTCGCCGAGCAGACCCAGATCCTGGCCGAGCAGCGCGACGCCATGGACCTGAAGAACACCGAACTCAACCAGGCCCAGGCGCAGTTGGAAGAACGCGCCGAAGAGTTGCAGCGCTCCAGCAAGTACAAGTCCGAGTTCCTGGCCAACATGTCCCACGAACTGCGCACGCCGCTGAACAGCTCGCTGATCCTGGCCAAGCTGCTGGCGGAGAACCCCCAGGAGAACCTGTCGGCCGAGCAGGTCAAGTTCGCCGAGTCGATCTATTCGGCCGGCAACGACTTGCTCAACCTGATCAACGACATCCTCGACATCGCCAAGGTCGAGGCCGGCAAGCTTGAAGTGGTGGCCGACAGCACCAGCGTGGAGCGCCTGGCCGAGGGCCTGCGCGGGGTGTTCGAGCCGCTGGCGGCGGACAAGCGCCTGGCGTTCGACGTCGTGGTGCAGCCCGATGCGCCGCAGACCCTGTTCACCGACCGGCAGCGGTTGGAGCAGGTGGTCAAGAACCTGCTGTCCAACGCCGTGAAGTTCACCGAGCAGGGCTCGGTCAGCCTGACCATCGCCGGCCAGCCGAACGACGGCGTGGCGTTCATCGTCCGCGACACCGGGATCGGCATCGCGGCCAACCAGCAGGAAAGCATCTTCGAGGCGTTCCACCAAGCCGACGGCACCACCAACCGCAAATACGGCGGCACCGGGCTCGGCCTGTCGATCTCCCGCGACCTGGCGGCCCTGCTCGGCGGCTTCATCAGCGTCAGCAGCGCGCCGGGTCGCGGCAGCGTGTTCACCCTGGTGGTGCCGCAGCACTACCGCCAGAACAGCGAGACGCCGGCCGTGCCGGTGAACTTCAATCCCGTCTCCATCGAACCGGCCGAGGCGGCGCCCGAGCCGGCGTCACCGCCGTCGATGGACCTGCCGCGGTTCAACGACGACCGCGACAAGGCCCCGTTCGACAGCCGCAGCATCCTGGTGGTGGAGGATGAGCCGAACTTCGCCAACATCCTGTACGACCTGGCCCACGAACTGGGTTACCGCTGCCTGGTCGCCCACGGCGCCGACGAAGGCTACGACCTGGCCCGCGAGTTCCTGCCGGACGCGATCCTGCTGGACATGCGCCTGCCGGATCACTCGGGGCTGACCGTGCTGCAGCGCTTGAAGGAACACCCCGAAACCCGGCACATCCCGGTGCACGTGATCTCGGTCGAGGACCGGGTCGAAGCGGCGATGCACATGGGCGCCATCGGTTATGCGGTCAAGCCGACCACCCGCGACGAACTCAAGGACGTGTTCGCGCGCCTGGAAGCCAAGCTGACGCAGAAGGTCAAGCACGTGCTGCTGGTCGAGGACGACGACCTGCAGCGCGAAAGCATCGCCCGCCTGATCGGCGACGAAGACATCGAGATCACCGCCGTGGGGCTGGCCCAGGATGCGCTGGAGCTGCTGCGCACCACCGTGTTCGATTGCATGGTCATCGACCTGAAGCTGCCGGACATGCTCGGCAACGATCTGCTCAAGCGGATGTCCACCGAAGACATCCGCTCGTTCCCGCCGGTGATCGTCTACACCGGGCGCAACCTGACCCGCGACGAAGAGGCCGACCTGCGCAAGTATTCGCGCTCGATCATCATCAAGGGCGCTCGCTCCCCGGAACGCCTGCTGGATGAGGTCACACTCTTTTTGCACAAAGTCGAATCGCAGTTGTCCCATGAGCGGCAGAAGATGCTCAAGACCGCCCGCAGCCGCGACAAGGTCTTCGAGGGCCGCAAGGTGCTGCTGGTGGACGACGATGTGCGCAACATCTTCGCCCTGACCAGCGCGCTGGAGCACAAGGGCGCCGTGGTGGTGATCGGCCGTAACGGCCGTGAAGCGATTGAACGGCTCAATGAAATCGAGGACATCGATCTGGTGCTGATGGACGTGATGATGCCGGAAATGGACGGCTTCGAAGCCACCATGGAAATCCGCAAGGATCCGCGCTGGCGCAAGCTGCCGATCATCGCGGTGACGGCCAAGGCCATGAAGGACGATCAGGAGCGCTGCCTGCAGGCGGGTGCCAACGACTACCTGGCCAAGCCCATCGACCTGGATCGCCTGTTCTCGTTGATTCGGGTGTGGTTGCCGAAGATGGAACGCATTTAGTGGAACGACATTATTCAGTCGAGCGCAACAGTGAGATTGAGCTTCGGCTGTTGATCGAGGCTATCTACCTCAAGTACAGCTATGATTTTCGCGATTACTCCGGCGCTTCGATCAAGCGCCGGGTGCTGCACGCGCTGAGCCAGTTCGAGTGCAGCACCATTTCCGCCCTGCAGGAAAAGGTGCTGCACGACCCGACCGCGTTCATGCAGCTGCTGCAGTTGCTGACGATCCCGGTCAGCGAGATGTTCCGCGACCCGTCGCACTTTCTCGCGATCCGGCGCGAAGTGGTGCCGCTGCTCAAGACCTATCCGTCGATCAAGATCTGGATCGCCGGGTGCAGCACCGGCGAAGAGGTGTATTCGATGGCGATCCTGCTGCGTGAGGAAGGGTTGCTGGAGCGCACGATCATCTATGCGACCGACATCAATCCGCATTCGCTGGACAAGGCCAAGCAGGGCATCTTCTCCATGGAAAACGTGCGTGCCTACACCGCCAACTATCAGCAGGCGGGCGGCCAGCGGTCGTTCGCCGACTACTACACGGCGGCCTACGGCTACGCGATCTTCGACAAGAGCCTGTGCGAGAACGTGACGTTCGCCGACCACAGCCTGGCGACCGACAGCGTGTTCTCCGAGACCCAATTGATCTCCTGCCGCAACGTGCTGATCTATTTCAACAAGAAGCTGCAGGACCGGGCCTTCAGCCTGTTCCACGAGTCGCTGTGCCACCGGGGCTTTCTGGTGCTGGGCAGCAAAGAGACGCTGGATTTCTCCAGTTACGCCAACCGGTTCGACCCGTTGGTGAAACAAGAACGGATCTACCGCAAATCATGAACGGCGCCACGGGCTTGCCCCGGATCGAGGCCATCGCGGTGGGCGCTTCCGCCGGAGGCGTCGAAGCCTTGCTGACGTTGCTGGCGCCGCTGCGCCAGGGGTTCAGGCTGCCGATCATTGTCGTGCTGCACCTGCCGGAAGAGCGGCGCAGCCAACTGGCCGAAGTCTTCGCCAGGCGGATGTCGCTGCCGGCGGTCGAAGCCATCGACAAGCAGCAGATCGCCCCCGGCACCGTGTACTTCGCCACGCCCGGCTATCACCTGTCGGTGGAGCAGGACCGCAGCCTTTCGCTGAGCCTGGAGGACCGGGTGCACCATTCCCGGCCCTCCATCGATTACCTGTTCGAGTCCGCCGCCGACGTCTACGGCGCGGCGCTGGCCGCCGTCCTGCTGACTGGCGCCAACCACGACGGCGCCCAGGGCCTGGCCCAGGTCAAGCGCCACGGCGGGCTGACCGTCGTCCAGGATCCGCAGGAGGCACACGTGGCCACCATGCCCCTGGCCGCGCTGAGCCTTCATCAACCCGACCACATTCTCCCCCTGCACGGCATCAGCCGTTTGCTTGTCGAGCTGGAACGAATCGCATGCTGAGTAATATCCAGGCAAAACTGCTGATCGTCGACGATCTGCCGGAAAACCTGCTGGCCCTGGAAGCGCTGATCAAGCGTGAAGACCGCATCGTCCACAAGGCGTTGTCGGCGGACGAGGCGTTGTCGCTGCTGCTGCAGCACGAATTCGCCATGGCCATCCTGGACGTGCAGATGCCCGGCATGAACGGCTTTGAACTGGCCGAGATGATGCGCAGCACCGAAAAGACCAAGAACATCCCGATCATCTTCGTCAGCGCCGCCGGCCGTGAACTGAACTACGCGTTCAAGGGCTACGAAAGCGGCGCGGTGGATTTCCTGCACAAGCCGCTGGACGTGCAGGCGGTCAAGAGCAAGGTCAACGTGTTCGTCGACCTGTACCGCCAGAGCAAGGCCCTCAAGCAGCAGCTCGAAGCGCTGGAGCAGAGCCGGCGCGAACAGCAGGTGCTGCTGGAGCAGTTGCAGAGCACCCAGGCGGAACTGCAGCAAGCGGTGCGCATGCGCGACGACTTCATGTCGATCGTCGCCCATGAAGTGCGCACGCCGCTCAATGGCCTTATCCTCGAAACGCAGTTGCGCAAGATGCACCTGGCCCGGGACAACGCCGCCGCGTTCACCCTGGACAAGATGAACGCCATGGTCGAGCGCGACGAGCGGCAGATCCAGAGCCTGATCCGCCTGATCGAAGACATGCTCGACGTGTCGCGCATCCGCACCGGCAAGCTGTCGATCCGGCCGAGCCGTTTCGACCTGGCGCAATTGGTGGGCAACCTGCTGCAGAACTTCGCGCAGCAGATCGAAGCGGCGGAAACCGAGGTCAGCTTCAGCGCACCGGAGCCGGTGGAAGGGTACTGGGACGAGTTCCGCATCGAGCAGGTGGTCTCCAACCTGTTGACCAACGCCTTGCGCTACGGCGGCAAGAGCCCGATCCAGGTGCGGGTGTACCGCGAAGGCGACGAGGCGCGGGTCGAGGTCGCCGACCACGGCATCGGCATCAGCGAGGAAAACCAGAAGCGGATCTTCCAGCAGTTCGAAAGGGTGTCGGCCAAGACCGTGGTGGCCGGATTGGGCCTGGGGCTGTTCATCTCCGAACAGATCGTCGCGGCCCATGGCGGTTCGATCACCGTCCAGAGCCGGATCAACGAAGGCGCGCTGTTTCGCGTCTGCCTGCCGCTGGGCGAAAACGGCGAACCGGACGCAACCTCTGAGTGACCGCACGGTCGTACTCAGCAGCTATTGACCGAACAAAGGCTTTCCATGAGCACAGATGCACAAGATGTAGTACTCGTCGTCGAGGACGAACCCATTATCTTGATGATCCTCACCGACTACCTGAGGGGCGAGGGTTATCACGTCCTGGAGGCGGAAAACGGCGAGCAGGCCTTCGAGATCCTGGCGAGCAAGCCGCATCTGGACCTGCTGATCAGCGATTTCCGTCTGCCCGGCGGCATCAACGGCGTGCAGATCGCAGAGCCGGCCGTCAAGCTGAGGCCGGACCTGAAGGTGATCTTCATCAGCGGCTACCCGCAGGAGATCCGCGAGACCGACAGCCCGATCACGCGCAAGGCGCCGATCCTGGAAAAACCGTTCGACCTGGACGTGCTGCAGGAAAAGATCCGCGAGCTGCTGGCGTAAGGGCTGACGGCGGGCTCAGAGCCCTTGCTGCAACGACGGGTCGTCCGGATTCATCTGCTCCAGCTGGGCCAGCAGGATCTGGACGTTCTGCAGTTGGCCGCTTTCCTTCCAGTAACTGATCAGCAGCACCCGGGCCTTGCGGTCGGCGGGATGGCGCTGGACGACTTCCTGCAACTGCTTCTGCGCCGCCTCCAGTTCCTCGGCCCCGTGCAGGGTGGTGGCCAGGTCGTAGCGGTAATCCTTGTTGTCGGGCTCAAGCTCCACCGCCCTGGACAGGCCCAGCAGCGCGTATTCGCGTTGGTCGTGATGCAGCAGCCACAGGCCCAGGGCATGTTGCAGGTAGGCGGAGTCGGGCTGGGCCTTCAACTGTTTGGCCAGCAATTGCCGGGCCGCGTCACTCTGGCCCTGGCGGTCCAGCACTTCGATCTGCATCACCAGCGCGGGCAGGTTGGCCGGATCCAGGCGCAATGTCTGCTCCAGCGCCTCCTGCGCCTGCTTCAGTTCCGCATTGTGCAGGTGCAGGCGGGCCAGCTGCGCGTAGCGGTCGGCGCTTTCGGGCTCAAGCTTGAGGGCCTGTTCCCAACTGTCGATGCCTTGCTGCAGCGGGGCGAAATACAGGCCCAGTTCGTCCGGGGTCAGGCCGAGCAGGGCGTTGATCGTCGCAAAGCGCACCGTCTGGTCTTCGTCGTCCAGCAACGGGCCGAGCAACAGGCTGCGTTGGCCGCCGGGCACCAGGCCGACGATGCTCTTGATCGCCGCCAGCCGCACGTCCGGCGACTCGTTCTGAAGGTCCGCATCCGCCAGCTTCAGCGCCTGGGGGCTCGGATAGTTGGGCAGCTCGGCGTGCAGCCAGACGCGCCGCTTGACCGTCAGGTCCGGACGCGCCAACTGCTGGTAAAGCACCCGGGCGGCGCCGGGCTTGCCGGCGCGGGCGGCGGACAAGGCTTCGCTGTAGCCGTGCTTGATCGCTTCGGGGATGACCGGTGCGGTGCTGCGCAGGGACAGCCAGGCAACGCCGAGCGCCAGCACGAGACCGAGGCTGATGAGCAGGTAGCGGCGAGACGGTGGCATGCAGGGATCCGGAGACGGGCGAGGGGCAAGCTTCGGTCAGTGCGCGCCATGAGTCAAACCCTGTGGCCGTTTATGCCGACGGATCGGCATTTCACTTCGCACGAATCGGCCTACAGACTGCGTCGACCACGTTACCTGTCGAGCCTTCGATGCAGTGTCTACGCTTACAGGAGTCGTCTGGATGAGCGTGTCCATGCAAGCCTTGGTCAATTACTTCAATTCGGTGCTCCATCCCGGTCGGGCGGTGCTGCTGTTCGGCCTGCGTACCGTCGCCGCCGGGCTGCTGACGCTGTACCTGGCGTTCCTGTTCGATCTGGACCAGCCCAAGTGGTCGATCATGGCGGTGGTCATCATCAGCCAGCCGTTGGCCGGCATGGCCCTGGCCCGCAGCTTCGGCCAGGTCATCGGCACGACGCTCGGCGCGGTGGTGGCGGTGCTGATCATGGCGATCTTCCCCCAGGCGCCCTTGCCGTTCATCGCCACCCTGGCGCTGTGGCTGGCCCTGTGCACCGCCGGCGGTACGCTGCTGCGCTACACCAGTTCACAGGCCTTCGTGCTCAGCGGATACACCGCCGTGGTGGTGGCCTTGCTGGCGATTCCGGATCAGGACGGCACCTTTCTGCTGGCGGTCACCCGCGTCACCGAAACCTTGCTGGCGGTGGCCTGCGTCTGCGTGGTCAGCCTGTTGACGGCCCGTCCCGAGGCGGTCACCCGGGGCTATTTCGACAAGGTCGATCAGGTCATCAAGCTTGCGGCCCTGCATTCGGCGGCGGTGCTGCGCACCGAAGAGGACGAGGCCGCCTTCCAGCAGCGGCAGATGCGCCTGCTGGGGGAGATCAGTGCCCTGGAAGGGTTGCGCCGCCACCTCTATTTCGATGCCCCGAGACTGCGCAGCGCGGACGGTCTGGTGCTGCTGCTCGGCAACCAACTGATGCTGCTGACCTCACGCCTGACCGCGTTACGTCACCAGCGCGAATTGCTCACGGCGCGCTGGGAGGGGGAACTGCCGCCGGATATCCAGCGTCTGCGCGCCGAGGAACTGGCCTTTCTCGACCAACTGGCGCAGCAGGGGCGTGCGCTGCCGGCCCAGGCGCGTCACCACTTCGTGACCCTGCAACAGCAGTTCGACGAACTGGCCTATAAGGCCGAGCAACTGACCGAAGACATGAGCGCGACCCTGCGTTCGCTGGCCTGGGCGTTGCGCTGGGAACAGGCGCGCCTGTTGCAGCAACTGGAACAGATCCTGGAACTGAGCGACGCGATCCAGGAGGGAAGGGAGGCCAGTTGCGTGTTCCGCGGTCAGGCCAACCCCCTGCACCTGGATTTCACGCTGGCCACGATGAACGCCATCCGGGCCTTCAGCGCCTTGATGATCGCGGGGCTGATCTGGATCGAGACGGCCTGGGACGGTGCCCGCGGCGGAATGATTCTGGTGGGGATCCTGTGTTCGCTGATGGCGACCTTTCCGCGCCCTCTGATCGCCGCGCAGAGCTATGCCCGCGGGTTGGGCCTGGCCCTGGTGGTGTCGGCGTTCTACCAATTCATGCTGGTGCCGGCGGTCAGCGATTTCGAACCGCTGGCGTTGCTGCTGGCGCCGTTGCTCTATGTGATCGCGGTCGGCCTCGCCAGCCCGGCGACGGCCGGCATCGGCATGGGGCTGGGGCTGTCGAGCTTCCTGATGCTCGGCCCGCAGAACGTCGGGACCGGGCAGAACTCGGCCATCCAATGGTTCGAATTCGCCGGCGCCTACGTCAGTGCGGCCATGCTCGCACTCATGGTCTATGCCTGGATCTTTCCGTTCCGGCCGGTGCTGCGGATTCGTCGCTTCTACAACGAGGCGCGGGAGCAGGTCTATGCCCTGACGAAGGGGGCGGCCACCGACGAACAACAATTTGAGTTCGAAAGCCGCATGGTGGATCGGTTGACCACGATGCTGGGGCTGCTGCCGGCGGCCAATGACCGGGCCATGCAGGCGTTGTACGAAACCAGCCTGGCCTGCGTGGCGGCGGGGGTGGCGATGCATCAGCTCAGGCAGCAGGCGCAGGGCAATACGTTGCTGTCGGAAACCTTCAGCCGTCGTTTGACGGCGGCGGTGCGGCAAGCCGGGCGATTTGTCGTGGGCCGCCCGGATGTGCAGCTCAAGCCGTTGCTGGTCGAACTGCACGCGTTGGGCGACGGTCTCGACGACCTGCATGTCGCCAGCCATGAACACGTGTGGTCGGTGTTTCGCATGCGCGTGGCGCTGTTGATCGTCGTCTCGTTCCTGGAACGGCACGGTGAGCGCCTGCAACACCCTGTCCCTGAAGGAGAGCCGGCCCTTGCCCATTGATTTCGAGATAGGCGGGGTCTACCTGCCGCCGATTGCCCAGGCGCTGTTGCTGGCCATCCCTGTCTTTCTCCTGTTGGACCGGGTGCTGCGCCGGCTGGGCGTGCTGCGTCGGGTCTGGCACGAGGCGCTGTTCGAGGGTGCGCTGTACGCCTGCGTCTGCGCGACGTTGATTCTGCTGATGGGAGCCTGAGGCCTTGAAGACATTGCTTGCCCGATTGACGACATTGGCGGTGGTGGCGCTGGCCATCGTGCTCGGCTGGTTCGCCTGGGAGCATTACACCCGCGCCCCGTGGACCCGTGACGCGAGGGTGAGGGCGGATGTGGTGACGCTGTCGGCGGACGTGTCGGGCCGCATCGTCAAATTGGCCGTGCAGGACAACCAGCATGTGCAGAAGGGTCAACTGCTGCTGGAGATCGACCCGGCACGCTACAGCCTGGCGGTGGAGCATGCCCGGCGCTCGGTGGAGGTGGCCAAGGCAGCGCTGGGGCAGTCCCAGGCGGCCATCGTCGCCAGCGGGGCGCTGCTCAAGCAGCGCGAAAGCGAAGAGCGGCGACGGCGCACCCTCAAGCAAGGCTTCGCCATCTCGGGGGAGGAATGGGAGAAGTCCAGCACCGAAGTGGCCGTCGCCCAGGCCGACCTGTTGCGCAACCAGGCCAATCTCGGCCTGGCCGAGGCCAATGTGCAACTGGCGGTGGCGGCGCTGACCCAGGCGGAGCTGGATCTGCAGCGCACCCGGGTGGAGGCGCCGGTCAGCGGTTACGTCACCAACCTGCTGACCCGCGAAGGCGACTATGCCGTGACGGGCGGCGCACTGGTCGCGTTGGTGGACAGCGAATCGTTCTATGTCAGCGGCTATTTCGAGGAAACCAAACTGCCCAGGATCAGCGAGGGCGACCGGGTACGGGTCGAGTTGATGAGCGGTGAGCGGTTCGAGGGCACCGTGCAGAGCATCGCCTTTGCCATCGCCGACCGTGAGAACGCACCGGGCAGCCGGCTGCTGGCCAACATCAACCCCAGTTACACCTGGGTGAAGCTGGCGCAGCGGGTGCCGGTGCGGATTGCGATCGATGGTGGCTATGCCGGCAAGGATCGGCTGCGGGCGGGGACGACTGCGACGGTGACGGTGCTGGAGCACAAGTGAACTTGGTGAGACGGCATTGCCGCTGTCTGATCCACCGCCATCGCCAGCAGGCTGGCTCCCACAGGGGATCATCGGTGGCCGCAATATCCAGGCACACCACAAAAACTGTAGGAGCTTGCCTGCAAGCGATGAGGCCGGCACTGCTGATATCTGTATTGCCTGATCCACCGCCATCGCCGGCAAGCCGGCTCCCACAGTTATTGCGGTAGCCGCAGTTTCTGCATGTACCCACGGCCCCCTGTGGGAGCTGGCTTGCCAGCGATGAGGTCCGTCCAAACGACACCGCAGGCTGACCTGGCGCCGCAAAGGGCATCACCCAAAACCGAACCCTCAGAAACAAAAAAGCCCCGCGACCGAATGATACGCGGGGCAAAGAATTGGTTGGTTGCGGCCAACCAAAGGAGCTCTTTAAAAAAACGGAATTACTTGCTGGCGACGGTCTCCGGCTGCCAGCCGCCACCCAGGGCCTTGTAGATCGCGACGATGCCGCGGTACAGGTCGACTTCGGCCTGGGCCTGGCTGTCTTCGGCGGCCAGGCGCTCACGCTGGGCGTCGAGCAGCACCAGGAAATCGGCGGTGCCTTCGCGGTAGCGGATCTCGGCGAGGTCGGCGGCCTTGCGGCTCGACTCGCTTTGACGGATCAGCGAGATCAGGCGCTGTTGGCGCTTGCCGTAGTCGCTGAAGGCGTTCTCCGATTCCTCGAGGGCCAGCAGCACTTGCTGCTCGTAGGTCGCCAGGGCGCCTTCGGCGTCGGCATCGGCGCCGCGCAGGCGGGCCCGCACGCTGCCCAGGTCAAACGCTGCCCAGGTGATGCTCGGGCCGAGCGCCCAGGCGTTGGCCGCCGATGAGCCGATCTGCGAGCCGCGCCCGGCCGTCCAGCCGAGGAAACCGCTGAGGCTGACCCGAGGGAACAGGTCGGCCTTGGCCACACCGATGCGCGCCGTGGCGGATGCCAGTTTGCGTTCGGCGCTGAGGATGTCCGGACGGCGTTGCAGCAGTTCGCCCGGATCGCCGATCGGCAGCGCCTTGGCGATCGCCGGCAGGTCTTTGGGGCTCAGGTCGACGGTCAGCTTGTCCGGACGCTCGCCCAACAGCGTGGCGATGCGGTTCTTCTGGCGAACCTGCTCGGCCTGCAGTTGCGGCACGCTGGCTTCCACGGAGGCGAGGCGGGCATCGGCGCGTTCCACGTCGAGCTGATCGCCCACGCCGGCATCGCGCAGGCTGATGGTGATCTTGCGCGACTCCTGCTGGTTCTCCAGGTTGGCCAGCGCGATCTTCTCGCGCAGTTGCGCGCCGCGCAGTTGGCCGTAGGCGTCCACCAGTTCGGCGATCATGGTCACCTGCAACTGGTACAGGTCGGCTTCGGCCGCCTGCTGGTCGGCCTCGCTGGCTTCCAGGTTGCGCTGGATGCGGCCGAACAGGTCCACTTCCCAGGCCATGTCCAGCCCCAGGTCATAGCGCTCGCTGTTGACCCGGCGGGTGGTCTGGCCGGGAATCTGTCCCTTGGCCAGGTCGCTGCTGGCGCGGCTGGTGATGGTCGGCATGGCGTCGTTGCTGACGTCGTCGCGGATCGCCCGGGCAGCCTTCCAGCGGGCGAACGCTACGCGCAGCTGGCGGTTGCCTTGCAGCGACTGGGTCACCAACTGGTTGAGGGTCGGGTCGTCGAACTGCTGCCACCAGATGCCTTCGAACTTCGAACGGTCGAAGTTCTTCTGGCCGGCGGCGCCATCGGTGGCGGCCGTGATGTTGGCCGCCTCCGTGGCTGGGGTCTTGTAGTCGGGGCCGACGGCGCAGGCACTCAAGGCCAGCACCAGCAGACTCGGCAGGAAGACTTTCAGACTCATTGTTGCGCCTCCAATTGCAGGGCTTTGGCCGCTTTGCGGGCTTCACCGCGCTCCACGAAGTTGCGGATCAGTACATAGAAGACCGGCGTCAGCAGCAGACCGAAGAAGGTCACCCCGAGCATCCCGGAGAACACCGCCACACCCATGGCGTGACGCATCTCGGCGCCGGCGCCGGTGGAGATCACCAGCGGCACCACACCCATGATGAACGCGAAGGAGGTCATCAGGATCGGCCGCAGACGCAGACGGCACGCTTCCAGCACCGCAGCCAGCGGATCGAGGCCTTCCTGCTGCTTGTCCTTGGCGAACTCGACGATCAGGATCGCGTTCTTGCACGCCAGGCCCACCAGTACGATCAGGCCGATCTGGGTGAAGATGTTGTTGTCGCCGCCGGAGGCGATGACACCGGTGATGGCCGACAGCAAGGTCATCGGTACGATCAGGATCACCGCCAGCGGCAGGCTCCAGCTTTCGTACTGCGCCGCGAGCACCAGGAACGCCAGCAATACGCAGAGCGGGAACACGAACAGCGCGGTGTTGCCGGCCAGGATCTGCTGGTAGGTCAGGTCGGTCCACTCGTAGGTCATGCCGTTGGGCAGTTCGTCCTTGAGCAGCTTCTCGATGGCGGCCTGGGCCTGGCCGGAGCTGTAGCCCGGGGCTGCCGCGCCGTTGATTTCAGCGGTGATGAAGCCGTTGTAGTGCATCACGCGGTCCGGCCCCGAGGTGTCGCTGACCTTGATGAAGGTCGCCAGCGGGATCATTTCGCCCTTGTTGTTGCGTACCTTGAGCTGGCCGATCTGGTCGGATTCGAGGCGGAACTGCTGCTCGGCCTGAACGTTGACCTGATAGGTGCGCCCGAAGCGGTTGAAGTCGTTGGCATACAGCGAACCCAGGTAGATCTGCAGGGTGTCGAAGATGTCGCTGACGGCTACGCCGTGGGTCTTGGCCTTCTCGCGGTCGATGGCGGCATCGACCTGCGGCACGTTCACGGTGTAGCTGGTGAACAGGTTGGCCAGCTCCGGCACGTTGTGGCTCTTGGCGATGATGTTCATGGTTTCCTTGTACAGCTCTTCGTAGCCCAGGTTGCCCCGGTCTTCGATCTGCAGGCGGAAACCGCCGATGGTGCCCAGTCCCTGTACCGGTGGCGGCGGGAAGATCGCCATGTAGGCTTCCTGGATCCCCGCGTACTGGCCGTTCAGGGCCCCGGCGATGGCGCCGGCGGACATGCTCGGATCCTTACGCTCGTCGAACGGTTTGAGGGTCACGAACACGATGCCGGCGTTCGGGCTGTTGGTGAAACCGTTGATCGACAGGCCCGGGAAGGCCACGGCGCTTTCCACGCCCGGCTGTTTCAGGGCCAGGTCGGACATGCGCTTGATCACGTCTTCGGTGCGGTCCAGGCTGGCGGCGTCCGGCAGTTGGGCGAAGGCCACCAGGTACTGCTTGTCCTGGCCGGGCACGAAACCGGTCGGCGTGCTGGAGAAACCGAAGAAGGTCAGCACCATCAGGCCGGCGTAGAGCAGCAGGGCGATGCCGCTGCTGCGGATGACCCGGCGCACGGTACCCACGTAGCCATGGCTGGCCCGCACGAAGAAGCGGTTGAACGGACGGAACAGCCAGCCGCCCAGCAGCTTGTCGAGGATGCGCGAGAAGCGGTCCTTCGGCGCGTCGTGGCCCTTGAGCAGCACGGCAGCCAGCGCCGGCGACAGGGTCAGCGAGTTGAACGCCGAGATCACGGTGGAGATCGCGATGGTCAGGGCGAACTGCTTGTAGAACTGACCGGTGAGGCCGGAGATGAACGCCGCCGGTACGAACACGGCGCACAGCACCAGCGCGGTGGCGATGATCGGGCCGGTCACTTCGCCCATGGCGCGTTGGGTCGCCTCGAACGGGTTGAGCCCCAGTTCGATGTTACGTTCGACGTTCTCCACCACCACGATGGCGTCGTCCACCACGATACCGATGGCCAGCACCAGGCCGAACAGCGACAGGGCGTTGAGCGAGAAGCCGAACAGGTGCATCACGGCGAACGTACCGATCAGCGACACCGGCACCGCCACCAACGGGATGATCGAGGCGCGCCAGGTCTGCAGGAACAGGATCACCACCAGCACCACGAGGATCAGCGCTTCGAACAGGGTGTGAACCACCGCTTCGATGGAGCCGCGCACGAAGATCGTCGGGTCATAGACGATGCTGTAGTCCATGCCTTGCGGGAAGCCTTTCTTCAGCTCTTCCATCTTCGCCCGCACCTCGTTGGAGATCTCGATGGCGTTGGAGCCCGGACGCTGGAAGATCGGGATCGCCACCGCCGGCTGGTTGTTCAGCAGCGAGCGCAGGGCGTACTGGCTGGAGCCCAGCTCGACGCGGGCGATGTCCTTGAGGCGGGTGATCTCGCCGTTTTCGCCGGCGCGGATGATGATGTTCTCGAACTCTTCCTCAGAGACCAGACGGCCCTGGGTGTTGATCGACAGCTGGAAGCTTTGCGCGTTCGGCGCGGGCGGCGCGCCCAGTTGGCCGGCGGCCACCTGGCGGTTCTGCTCACGGATGGCCGTCACCACGTCGGTGGCGGTCAGGTTGCGCGAAGCGGTCTTGTTCGGATCCAGCCACACCCGCAGGGAGTAGTCGCCCATGCCGAACAGCTGCACGTCGCCGACGCCGCCCAGGCGGGCGAGTTCGTCCTTGATGTTCAGGATCGCGTAGTTGGACAGATAGAGCATGTCGTAGCGCTTGTCCGGCGAGGTCAAGTGCACAACCATTGTCAGGTCGGGCGAGGCCTTGTCGACGGTGATGCCGATGCGCGTCACTTCCTCGGGAAGCTTGGGCTCGGTGCGGGTCACCCGGTTCTGCACCTGCACCTGCGCGTTGTCCAGGTCGGTGCCCAGGGCGAAGGTGATGGTCAGGGTGATCTTGCCGTCGGCGGTGGACTGCGAGGACATGTACAGCATGTTCTCGACGCCGGTGATGGCCTGCTCCAGCGGAGCGGCCACGGTCTCGCCGATGACTTTGGGGTTGGCGCCCGGGAAGTTGGCCCGCACCACCACGGTCGGCGGCACGACTTCCGGGTATTCGCTGATCGGCAGCTGGAACAGCGAGATCGCACCGGCGATCAGGATCAGCAGCGACAGCACCGCTGCGAAGATCGGCCGTGAAATGAAGAATCTGGAGAAATTCATCGGAGTTGTTGTCCCTTAACCGCGTGGGGTCGCAGCAGCCAGTTTCACAACCGAACCCTGCGCGCCCTTGGCGGGTGCGACTTTGGGCAGGTTGCTGGCTTCCAGCGCTTGTCGTTGTTGAGCGAGGGCCGCGAGGGTCTGCTCGCTGGCCATCGGAACCACTTCAGGGGAGACCGGCGAACCCGGACGCACCCGTTGCAGCCCCTTGACGATGATCGTGTCGTCCTTGTTCAGGCCGTTGCGCACGATGCGCAGGCCTTCGATCTTCGGCCCCAGTTCGACGGGGCGGTAGGCGGTCTTGTTGTCCGCATCCATCACCAGCACGAACTTCTTGCCAAGGTCGGTGCCGACCGCTTCGTCGTTGATCAGCATGGCGTTGTAGGTGCCGCTGCCGACCAGCTTCAGGCGGGCGTACAGGCCGGGGGTGTAGGTGCCGTCGGTATTGTCGAACACCGCCCGGCCGCGGATGGTGCCGGTCTTGGGGTTGACCTGGTTGTCGACGAAGTTCATCTGGCCCAGGTGCGGGTTGCCGTCTTCGTTGGACAGGCCCATGTACACCGGCGTGGTGGCGCCGCGCTGGCCCTGGCGGGCGAGCTGGGTGTACTTGAGGAACACGCGCTCGTCGGCGTCGAAGTAGGCGTAGACCTTGTCGGTGGAGACCACGCTGGTCAGCGCCGTGGTGTCGGCGGTCACCAGGTTGCCGGCGGTGATTTCGGCACGGCTGACGCGGCCGCTGATCGGTGCGGTGACGCGGGTGAAGCTCAGGTTCAGCTTGGCCAGGTCCAGTTGCGCCTGCAGGGCACCGACGGCGGCGCGGGCTTCCTGGGCGGCGCTGGTGCGCGAGTCGGCCAGTTCAGCGGAAATGGCGTTGCTGGTACGCAGGCGTTCGCCGCGCACGGCTTCGTTTTCGCTGCGGGTGGCGTTGGCGCGGGCCTGGGCGACCAGGGCTTCGAGGCGGCGCACTTCGGCCTGGAACGGGCGAGGGTCGATCTGGAACAGCAAGTCGCCTTTCTTGACCAGCGCGCCTTCGGTGAAGGCGACTTCGTCGATCTGGCCGGAGACCCGCGGACGGATTTCGACGGTTTCCGGCGCCTCCAGGCGCCCCGTGAACTCGTCCCACTCGTTGACCGGCTGCTCCAGCACCTTGGCCACGCTGACCTTGGCGGCCGGCATGTTGGCGGCGGTCTGCGGCGCCTTGCCGCAGGCGCTCATCACGAGCACGGCCAGGAGGGCCAAGGGGAAGCGCAAATGTTTGAGTGATTGTTCCATGGATACATCCGCCAAAGTATTGAAGATGGGCGGATGATGATCGGCAGGGTAATGGCAAACGAATCGAATGGCGCGAAGGTAACTATCATTCGGAATGATATAAGCAGCGCGCAAGCCCTCTAGCATGCGCCTTTCGTTAGGTGGCTATCAATCGTTCCGGCGGCAATACAGTCTTGCGTGGCGCGCAACGGGGGGGCAACCGTCCGGTGCCCCTGCCGTGCGAGAGCCTATCCGGGGGGCAGGTGGTCGGGGTGTTTGGGGCCGCTTTTGCGGTCAATGTCGCCCACGCCCTGTTCGAGCGCCCGCAGCGCGGTCATGTCGAGGATTTCCACGAGCCGGCCCTGCAGGTTGACGATGCCCTGGGCACGCAGGCGGGCGACAGAACGGCACACAGTTTCCAGGCGCAGCCCCAGGTACGACGCCATGTCCTCGCGGGACATGCGCAGGATGAAGCTCTGGGCCGAGTAGCCGCGATCCACGAAGCAGCGCGACAGGTCGATCAGGAAATTGGCCAGACGCTCTTCGGCGGTGAGGTTGCAGAGCATCAGCACCCGCTCGTGCTCGCGCACGATTTCCCGGCTCATCAGGCGGTTCAGGCTTTGCTGCAGGACCGGGAAGTCGCGGGCCAGGGCCTGCAACCGGCGATAGGGGATCGGACAGACCTCGCTGTCTTCCAGTGCGATGGCGTCGCACACATGGTGTTCGGTGGCGATGGCATCGAGCCCCAGCACGTCGCCGGGCATCCAGAAATTGATCACCACGCCCTGGCCTTCGGCGTTGTTCAGGTTCGTCTTGAAGCTGCCGCAGCGCACGGCGTACAGGGTGGTCAGCGGGTCATTGGCGTTGAACAGCGGGGCGCCCTTGTGGATACGGATGCGCGGGCCGATCAGCGCGCCGAGGCATTGGCTGTCGTCCACCGGCAGTCCGGTCGGCAGGCACAGGCCGCTGACCCGGCAGGCTGCGCAGGCAGGGGGCAAGGGTTGCAGACGGATCGGTGCAGCGCCGTGATCCGGTACGGGGTGGACAAGCCGGGCGGCGGTCGTTTGGCGGGTCATGGTCAGGCCTCCTGCACGCATCGCAGGGCTGCCGGCAGCGAGGTGTTCGCCGCGTCGGCCAGCGGTGATCCGCCGGCCAGCATGTCCCGGCTATGCGGCGCATCGAGCCGGGCAGTCAGGCGTTCGACGAACGATTCGGCCTCGGCGGCGGTGTTGAAGCGTACCCGCCAGTCGTCCAGGCGGACCCACCAGCCGTTCTGTTCGGTGTTCTTTTCGACGTAGACCTTCATGGGAGCCTCCTGAGCGTGCATGAGCATGACAACTGCAAAGCGGTGCAAAGCGAGGGCATCCCTGCCGCCGGCGGGACAGGTCAGGGTGTGATCGCCACCTTCATCACGCCGTCGCGCTGGTTGGCGAACAGTTCGTAGGCGGCTTCGATGTCATCGAGCCGGAAACGGTGGGTGACCAGGGGCGACACGTCGACCCGGCCGCTGGCGACCACCTCCATCAGCCTGCGCATGCGTTCCTTGCCGCCGGGGCACAGGGTGGTGACGATGCGGTAGTCGCCCAGGCCCGCGGCGAAGGCGCCCAGGGGGATGCGCAGGTCGGCGCTGTACACGCCGAGGCTGGACAGGGTGCCGCCGGGTCGCAGCACGCGCAGGGCCGATTCGAAGGTGCCTTGGGTGCCCAGGGCCTCGATGGCCACATCCACGCCGCGGCCGTGGGTCAGGGCCATGACCTGATCGACCACGTCGCCTTGCCGGAAGTCGATCACATGATCGGCGCCGAGCCGGCGGGCCACACTCATACGCGCGGCCACCGTATCGACGCCGATGACAGTGGTGGCGCCGAGCAGCCGGGCACCGGCGACGGCGCACAGGCCGATGGGCCCCAGGGCGAACACGGCCACCGTGTCGCCGACGGTCACGCCGCCCCGTTCTGCGCCGGAGAATCCGGTGGACATGATGTCGGGGCACATCAGCACCTGCTCGTCGCTCAGGTGGTCGGGGATCGCGCAGAGGTTGGCCATGGCGTCCGGAACGCGGACGTACTCGGCCTGACAGCCGTCGATGATGTTGCCGAACTTCCAGCCGCCGATGGCCTTGAAACCGTGCGGCGTGCCGGCACCGTCCTGGGACGCGCACCCGCACAGGCAGGCGTTGCTGTGGCCGCTGGGCGTGATGGCGCCGGCGATTACCCGTTGCCCTTCATGGAAGCCTTGCACCTGCGAACCCAGCTTTTCGATGACGCCCACCGGCTCGTGCCCCACGGTCAGGCCCTTGGCCACCGGGTATTCGCCCCGCAGGATGTGCACATCGGTGCCGCAAAGGGTCGTGGTGGTGATGCGCACCAAGGCATCCAGCGGGCCGATGTCAGGGACGGACTTTTCCTCCAGTACGATGCGGTGCCTCTCGACGAAGACTGCCGCTTTCATCTTCTGTGCCATGGCTCGCCTCCGGGGACGGTGATCGGGCGTGATGTGGGGCTACTGTGCGCCGTCGATGCCCCCGATCTTTGATCCGCGTCAAATTTGCGCGCTGCCGTGACGTGCCGCTCGTCAGCCCGGTGTTTCAGGGGCGCAGATCGAGTTCGTGGAAAATTTCGCTGACGTCGCCCCGTACGTAGCGGGACGTGAACCCCAGCGCCTTGGCCAGATGGTGCATGGCGTAGTTGTTCGCCAGATCCATCGAGACCATGCATTCGAAGCCGTTGCGTTGCGCCGCCGCGACCAGGCGTTGCAGCAGGAGACGGCCCAGCCCCTTGCGTTGCCAGTCTTCGCTGACCGCGACCGCGCATTCGCAATGGCGGCCACCGGGGATGGCGGCGCAACGGCAGACGCCGACCTGCCGGAGCTGGCCATCGGCATGGGCCAGCGCTACGTAGGCCAGGCCGGGCGGAAGGTCGTGCGCCGTGCGCTGCATCTCCAGCCCCGCCAGGCCGCCGCTGAGCCCGGTCATGAAACGGAAGCGCCGGGATTCGTAGGCGAGGGTGCTGCGAAAGCGCTTGTCCCGCTCGCGGTCTTCCTCCCGCAGCGGGCGGATGAGCACGGTCGCGCCGTCCGCCAGTTGTTCCACCCAGTGTTCGCCAGCCTCTGGCTGTTCAATCCGCTGCCTCGCCATGTCGCCTCCCGGCCCTCGGCCCGATAGGGGTGAAGCCGTTGTACCGTGGCGCAGCGGCCCGTTTCTGACAATCGTCAAGTTGCGGCGCAGGTGGCCATTTTCTGATCTTCGTCAAGCCGACGCACGACCGGGTTCCGACAATCGCAGGCATCGACACGCCTGCCGCGCAGGCCCGGAGGTCCGCCATGGGTCAATATCGACAACTGCTGGTGCTGCTCACCGAGGTGGATCCGCATTCGGCCGCGTTGCGCAGGGCTCTGGCCCTGGCGCATGCCAGCGGTGCCGGGGTGCACGTGCTCGGGCTGTTCGAACCGTCCGAGGCGCACCTGCTCAGCGAGGAGCGCCTGAACGAGACCGAGATCCAGCGCCAGTTCGAGGATTACCGTGCACGGCTGGCCAGCCTGGTCGAACGGCACCGCGGCAGCGGTTGCGCACTGACGGTCGACAGCCTGCGGGCGGAGGATCTGCGCGGCCAGGCCATCGATTACATCGGCGAACTGCAGCCCGACATGGTCATCAAGGACAGCGAAGGGGCGTCGGCCCTGGCGCGGCTGTTCAGCACGCCGCTGGACTGCGCGCTGATGCGCGGCCTCAAGGGGCTCACGCACCTTGTGCCGGCGGGCGCGGTGTCGCTGCCGCAGCGCATCCTGGTGGCCGTGGACACGTCGGCGGTCGATGCGCCGGATGCCCAGGCGCGCTTCAACCGCGCACTGGTGCGGGCCGCCCAGGCCCTGGCGCTGCAATGCGACGCTCAATTGCACCTGCTCTCGGCCTACGACTTGATCGGGGTCTTCGCCTCCGACATGAACGTCACCCAGGCGTGGATCGATGAAATGCGCGTTGTCCTGCAAGAACCCTTCGACCGCCTGGCGGACGCGGAAGGCGTCGCGCCGGCGTGCCGGCACTTCATCGAAGGCGACCCTGCGCAGGTGATCCGCGACCAGGTCGCGGCGCTGCACATCGATGTGGCGGTCATGGGCGTCGTGCAGCCCAAGGGCCTGGACAAGCTGCTGGGCGACACCACCGAACGCATCATCAGCCATCCGCCTTGCAGCGTGCTGGCGGTTCATCCTCACGCGACCGACATTTGGGAGCCCTGGCCATGCAACTGACTTTTCTCGGCGGCACCGGCACCGTGACCGGCAGCAAATTCCTGCTGACCCGCGACAGCACCCGGGTTCTCGTGGACTGCGGACTGTTCCAGGGCTACAAGCAACTGCGCCTGCGCAACTGGGAACCGTTGCCGCCGGCGCTGCGTCAACTCGATGCGGTGGTGCTGACCCATGCCCACCTCGACCACAGCGGCTATTTGCCGGTGCTGGCGCGGGAAGGCTACAGCGGGCCGATCTACGCCACCCCGGCGACCTGCGCCCTGGCGCAGATCCTCTTGCTCGACAGCGCCCGGCTGCAGGAGGAGCAGGCCGAGCATGCCAACCGGCACGGCTACTCCAAGCACTCGCCCGCACGGCCGCTCTACACCGAAGAGGACGCGAAGCGGGCGCTGACGCTGTTCCGTCCGGTCGAACTGCATCAGGCCACCCCGATCGCGCCCGGCATTGAACTGCTGTTGCGCACGGCCGGGCACATCCTGGGGGCGGCGACGGTGCAGCTCGGCGTCGACGGCCAGACTTTGCTGTTCTCCGGCGACCTGGGTCGCCCGCAGGATCCGATCATGCGCGCGCCGGAACCGGTGTCGGCGGCGGACGTGCTGCTGGTCGAGTCCACCTACGGCGACCGTCGGCACCCGACGGAGTCGACCGAGCAGTACCTGGCCCAGGTCATCACCCAGACGCTCCTGCGCCACGGCATCACCCTGGTGCCGTCGTTCGCCGTCGGCCGTGCCCAGTTGCTCATGTATTACCTGTACAAACTCAAGCGCGACGGGCTGATACCTGATGTTCCGGTGTACCTCAACAGCCCGATGGCCACCGATGCCACCAGCCTGTACCTGCAATTTCGGAACGAACACCGGCTGACCCCGGACGAATGCGTGGCGATGTGCAAGGGCACGCGTATCGTGCGCACGGTCGACGAGTCCCGGCACCTGGACCAGTTGCGCGAACCGGCGGTGATCATCGCCGCCAGCGGCATGGCCACGGGAGGGCGGGTGCTGCACCACCTCAAGGCGCTGGCGCCCAATCCGCGCAACAGCATCCTGTTTTCCGGCTTCCAGGCCGGCGGCACCCGCGGCGCCGATATCGTCGCCGGCGCCCGCAGCGTGCGGCTGCAGGGCGAAGACGTGCCGATCAGGGCACAGGTGCATGCCATGGACACCCTGTCGGCCCATGCCGACGCCGACGAGATCATGGCGTGGCTGCGCGGGTTCACCCGGCCGCCGCGCCAGACCTATGTGATCCATGGCGAGCCGCATGCCGCCGACACCCTGCGCCGGCGCATCAGCCTGGAACTGGGTTGGCAGGTCTGCGTGCCCGAGCATCAGGAAACCGTCTCATTAGACCCTATGCGCTAGAAGGGCGCGGGAGGTTCACATGGAAACGCAGGCAAGGGCCAAACTGCGGGCCTGGAGGCACCGGCCCAAGGGCAGCCTGGGATGGATCGTGGCCATCGTCGCCTTGCTTGTCGCGGCCGCCGCCTACCGGGCGCTCAGCCCGACATGGCGCTTGCCCATGCAGGATCCGGCGGTGCTGCTGTCCTTGCTGGCCTTGAGCGTCGCCCTGGGCTGGGCGGTGCAGCGTGGGGTGAAGCGCACCGTGGCACGGACGATCTTCGACGGGCAGGGCAGCGGCTGGCAGGCCAGGCTTGGCTTCATCCGGTCGGTCACCCGGGAGTCGAACATCGCGTTGGGTGTGCTGGTGCTGCTGGCGGTGGTCGGCGGGGGCACCCTGTGGCTGGCAGGCCGCTCGGTGGCGCGTATCGTGGACAACTGCGAGGCCAATCTGCAGGCCCAGGTGCAGACCCCCGTCGACGGCCAGCTCACCGCGCTGGTCGGCAAACCGGTGTGCACCTGCCTTGCGCAGACGTTCCTCGACCGCAACGGGGTGCTGCGCCTGGCGCTGTTCGGCACGCCGCTGCGTGAGGTCAGCGGCTTCAAGGCCCTGATGCCGGCGGATGAGCGGCGTTGCCTGACGCAGTACGACCTGCTGCTGGAAGAGTCCGGCGCGGACGAACCGTGAAGGGCTCGGCACGCCTGACCGTCCGTTGAACGATGCGCTCCCGTCGGTGCGCAGGAGGTGTTCCCATGTCACAGATCCCCGTGTTGAAAAACCGGTTTCTCGACCGCAGCGAGGCCGGGCGGCGCCTGGTCGAGCCGCTGAGCCGCTATGGCGCAAGGCCCGACGTGATCGTGCTGGGGTTGCCCCGCGGCGGCGTGCCCGTCGCCTGCGAAGTCGCGTCCGCCCTCCAGGTGCGCCTGGACGTGCTGGTGGTGCGCAAGCTCGGCGCACCGGGCCATCCCGAATACGCCATGGGCGCCATCGCCGGGGGCGGCGTGCAGATCCTCAACGACGATGCACTGCGCACCTTCAAGGTCGACCGGGACGCGTTCGCCGCCGTGCTGAACCGGGAGACCCGCGAGCTGGCCCGCCGGGAGCAGGCCTACCGCGCAGGCCGCCCGCCGCTGAACCTCAAGGACCAGGTGGTGATCCTCATCGATGACGGCCTGGCGACCGGCGCCTCGATGCTGGCGGCCGTCGAGGCCGTTCGCCGGCAAGGGCCTGCGCGCCTGGTGGTCGCGGTGCCGGTGGCGCCGCCGGACACCCTGGAAGCGTTGCGCAACGAGGTGGACGAGGTGGTCTGCCCGTTGGTGCCCGAACGGATGGTCTCGGTCGGCTACTGGTATGAAGACTTTCCCCAGACCTCCGATGAGGAGGTCGTCGCGTTGATGCAGCAGGCCGGGGCCTGAAGCCCTCGCGGCCTTGAGGCCGGCCGGCGGTCGCGTCAGACGCCGAACGGATAGGTGTCGTCCTCGGGTTCCATCTGTTCCCGTTGCGGCAGGGGCAGGGCGGCGACAGGCCGGGTCTGCTCGAACCAGACCAAGGCGTCGAACTGCTCGGCCAGCGCGGCTTCGAAATAGTGGCTGAGGCGTTCGCTGTCCGGCCGGTAGATCACCCCGATCGCCCGCTCCAGCAGCGTCGTGGACAAGGCCCGGCGCAGCTCCTGGCGCTGCGGGTCGCGCCAGTCGGTGAGCGAGGCGGGCACGCCGGCCAGGCGGAACTGGTGCTCCCAACTGTCGGGCCGGGCGGGCCGGATGTCCTTGATCCGCATGTCGCCGTCCCAGTCATCGGCGGCGGCCACCTGGCCGCGGTCGGTGGCCATGCCGATCAGCACGGCGTCGCGGCCGAAGGCGTTGCGGCACAGTTGGCCGATGTTGAACTGGCCTTTCAGCTTCTGCGAAGGACCGATCATGGGGCATCCTCCTTCAGGGGGGGCGCGAATGCGCCCTGGCGCGGTCCTGGAGGGCAAGCGCTCCGGAGCGCGCCAGGGCGAGGTGTGGGTTCAGGCCAGCGCGAGGCGGTGGATGACCTGGCTGGGGTTGTCCGGGTCGGTGGCCGTGGTGAATCCGGCGGCCTTGGCCAGATCGCGCATCGGGTGATTGGCGGCGGCATCGATCGAATACATCTGCCGGAAACCTTTGGCCCTGGCGTGGTCGGTCAGGTGCTTGAGCAGCAGGCGGCCGAGGCCGTGGTGCTGCCAGCTGTCGAGCACCGTGACCGCGCATTCGCACTCATCCTTGCCGGCACCGGCGGCGTAGCGGGAGATCCCCACTTCCTGCAGCTCACCATTCACATGGGCCAGGGCGACGAACGCCGCCTGGCGGTCCTGGTCGACCTTCATCAGTTGATCGAGCATCGCTTCGCCAGGTTCCCTGAACTGGCACAGGAAGCGGAAGTGCCGGGATTCCGGCGACAGGCGTTCGATGAAAGCCTTTTCCCGTTGCCGGTCCGCGGCCCGCAGGGGCCTGATCAGCACGTGGGTGCCGTTGTCGAGGGACTCGATCCAGTGTTCGCCCGCAGGCGTCGGGAACGCAGGGATGGAAGGTTGAAGACCGGTATCGGCGGGAGCCATGGCAATGTCCTCGTGTGTCGGAATGAACAGGGCCAGTTTCGGTGCCTGTTCCCCCACCGACTTGACCTTCGTCAAACCCTCGCGCGCCGGGCCTGACCCTTGGTCGGAATGCCCGGAAACATGGGCCCGAGGGGCTAATGTGAAAGAACGCCCGCACATCAAAGCGGAGGCATTGCCATGTCAGGCATTTCCGACACGGGTGCAAGGCCCCATGTGAAGTGCCTTGCCTGCTCCTTGAGCCGGCTCTGCCTGCCCGCCAGCCTCAGCGCCGAGGAAGTGGACAGGCTGGAGCGGATCGTCCGCCGCAACCGGCCCCTGAAGCGCGGGCAATACCTGTTCAAGGCCGATGAACCCATGGAGCACGTGTTCGCCCTGCGCTCAGGGGCCGTCAAGAGTTACCTGCTCGATGCCGAAGGCAACGAGCGCATCACCGGTTTCGTCCTGCCGGGGGAAATGCTCGGGCTGGACGCCATCGGCGCCAGTCATTACCGCAGCTACGCCGTGGCGCTGGACATCTCGATGGTCTGCTCGATCAGGCTGGATCAATTGGTCGACCTGTCCGGCCACATCCCCGGCCTGCGCTACCAACTGCTGCACATGCTCAGCCTGGGGATCAAGGGCAAGGACGACCACCTGCGCTGCTGCCACGGACGGGCCGACCAACGGCTGTCGATCTTCCTGTTGGGCATGTCGACGCGCTACCACGCCCGGGGGCTGCGGGCGGACATCTTCACCCTGCCCATGTCGCGCGGCGACATCGCCAACTACCTCGACCTGACCCTGGAAACCGTCAGCCGGGCCTTCACCCGGTTCGTCCAGGCCGGGCTCATCCGCTGCGCCGGCCGTGAAGTGACGTTGGTCGACGAGCAGGGCCTGATCGACCTCAGCCATCTGGAGGAGCCCACTTGAGCATCGCCAGCACCCGGTCATAACGCTGCACCGGCCCGGCCCACGTGGGGCGCTGCACCTGATCCGGCCGCAGCCAGATGCGCTGCGGCGACACCCCCTTTCGCCAACACAGGCGCGCGGCCTGGCGGGCCACCTGCGACGGCGCGCAGCAGAACACCGTGTCCGGCCTGTAAGTGTCCAGCAGGTGGATCAGTTGCAGCCATCCGCTGCTGCTGGTGCGCGGCACGCGAGGCAGCGCCGAGAACCACGTCTTGCATTCGTCGGGCAGTTTCCCGGGAGCGAAGCCATCGTGCAGCAGCCGCAGTTGCAGCGCAGGCAGCCAGCAGCGCACCTCATCCAGCGCGCCGAGCAGCGTCAGCACCCCTTCGCCCCGGGCGATGGCCAACAGCCGCGTGCTCTGCAAGGGGAGCGGCCAGGCGCTGCCCAGCGGGCCGGAATAGGCCAGCCGCTCACCCGGCCGCGCCAGCGGTCGGGCCGCGTGGACGGTCACGATGAACCGTCCGGTCGCGCCCGGCAGGCTCACATAACTGCAAGGCCAGCGCTGCCGGCCGTCGCCCAGCAAGCAATACTGCCCCGGCATCGGTTCGGCGGTGGGCGGGCCGCAAAGCGCCAGGCCCAGACATTGCTGGACGCCCGGCCCCGATGACGTCTGCAGCACGCGGACGGATCCGCTGTCTTCCCGATCCATAGACACCTCGCCGCTCGCCGGGGGTTGACCACGGTTCGTCCAGCCTAGGCGCATGCCTGGGCCTGACTTTGATCGCGATCAAGTTACGGGGCGGGCGCAGCGTTGCGCAGGTTGATAAAGATCAAACGGGGTGGGTGAGCGCCGCGCAAGATCGAAGCGTCTCCCAGGGAGGCATCACTCAAACGAGGAGGTCGTCATGTCCGAAGCAGCCAAAAAAGTCCCTGTCACCCCCGTTGCCGCCCAGCCAGCCAAAGCGTCGCCGCCCGGCGTCGAAGCCCCGGACCTGTGGCGGCCGTTCCAGCAGTTGCGGCGCCAGATCGACAGTCTGTTCGATGATTTCGGGCGGCGTCCGATGCGCATGTCGTTCAGCCATACGCCGTTCGATCTCGAACCCTTCTGGCGGCGAGACCTGTTCTCCCACGGCATGCCGGCGATGGACATCAGCGAACTGGCCGAGGAATACCGCATCAGCGCCGAATTGCCTGGCGTGGACGACAAGGACATCGAAATCAAGCTCGCCAACGGCAACCTGGTGATCCGTGGCGAGAAGCAAGAAGAAGTCGACGAAAAGCGCAAGGAGTACCACCTGTCCGAGCGGCATTACGGCAGCTTCGAACGGGTCTTCCAACTGCCCCGCGAAGTCGACGCCGAGAAGATCAATGCCCAGTTCGCCAAGGGGGTGTTGCTGGTGCACCTGCCCAAACGCGCCGAGGCCATCCATCCGGAAAAAGTGATCCCGATCAAAGGCGGCAAATGACCGGCGCGTCATACCGTTCCAGGAGCAGGGAGGCTCCGCCCCTTCAACCCGAGGTGAACTTCATGTCCATTGGCAAATACTGCAACCGGGATGTGGTCGTGGCCCCGCCCGGCATTTCCATCTATGCCGCCGCGCGCATGATGAGCCAGTACCACGTCGGCGATCTGGTGCTCGTCGAGCCCGTCGACCGCGAGCACGATGTCTTCCGGCCGGTCGGCCTGATCACAGACCGGGACCTGGCCTTGCGGATCGTGGCGCGCAACCCGCCGGACCAGGACGAACTGAGGGCGGTCGACGTGCTGCCCCGGTCGCTGATCACGGCCAACCAGAACGAGGATCTGTTCGACGTCATCCTGAACATGCGCCGCGCCAACATCCGGCGGATCCCCGTGGTGGACGACTTCGGCCTGCTGGTGGGGATCGCCACGGCGGACGATCTGGTGGCCTTGCTGTCCGACCGCCTGCACGAACTGACCTTGCTGATCCGCCAACAGAGCCTGCGAGAGGAAGACATCCGCGCCGAAGACATCTGAACGCGGCCGCGCCGAGGCCATCACCCGAGGGGGCGATCATGAGCGATTATCCGGGCACCGAGGAACTGGAGGGGCTGGATGCCTACTGGCGGGCGGCCAACTACCTCACGGTGGGGCAGATCTACCTGCAGGCCAACCCGCTGCTGGCCAGCCCGCTGCAACTGGCCGACATCAAGCCCCGGCTGTTGGGTCATTGGGGGACTTCGCCGGGCCTCAACCTGATCTACACGCACCTGAACCGGCTCATCCGTCAGCACGACCTCAACGTGCTGTTCGTCGCGGGCCCCGGCCATGGCGGGCCGGCCGTGGTGGCCCAGGCCTACCTCGACGGCACCTACACCGAGCTCAACCCCGCGGTGTCGCGGGACGCCGAGGGGATGGCCCGGCTGTTCCGCCAGTTCTCTTGGCCCTACGGCATCGGCAGCCACGTCGGCCCCCATGTTCCCGGCTCGATCCATGAGGGCGGCGAACTGGGCTACTCCCTGGTTCACGCCTACGGGGCCGCGCTGGACAACCCCCAGTTGCTGGTCGCCTGCGTGATCGGCGACGGCGAGGCGGAGACCGGTGCGCTGGCGGCGAGCTGGCACTGCAACAAGTTCCTCAATCCGGCGGGCGACGGGGCGGTGCTGCCGATCCTGCACCTCAACGGCTACAAGATCGCCAACCCCACCGTGCTCTCCAGGATCAGCGAGGACGAACTCACCAGCCTGATGTGCGGCTATGGCTACGACCCTTATTTCGTCGAAGGCGACGAACCCATGGAGGTGCACCGGGCGTTGTCCCGCACCCTGGAGGTGATCTACGACAAGATCTGCCGCATCCAGCGCCTGGCCCGTCAGGCCGAGGCCGGGGAGGGTGTCGAACGGCCGCTGTGGCCGGCGCTGATATTGCGCACCCCGAAGGGATGGACCGGGCCGACGTTCGTCGATGGGCAACGGATCGAAGGCACCTGCCGCGCCCATCAACTGCCGCTGGCGGACTTGGCCAAACCGCTGCACTTGCTGCAACTGCAGCAATGGCTGGAAAGCTACCGACCGCAAGAACTGTTCGATGCCCAAGGCGCGCTGCTGCCCGAACTGGCCGCGCTGGCTCCGTCCGGGCGGCGGCGCATGAGCGCCAACCCCCATGCCAATGGCGGCCTGACGCTGCGCGCGCTGGATCTGCCGTGCCACACCGATTATTGCGTGCAGATGGACGGCCCCGGCCAGGTGCGGGCCGAAGCGACCCGGGTGCTGGGCGGTTACCTGCGCGATGTCATGAAAAACAGCGCCGTGTCGCGCAACTTCCGCCTGTTCGGGCCGGACGAAACGGCGTCGAACCGCCTGGACGCGGTGTTCGAGGCCACCGACAAGGTCTGGCTCGACCCGCACGGCAGCGACGACGCTCATCTCGGCGCGCAGGGCCGGGTGATGGAGATTCTCAGCGAGCACCTGTGCGAGGGATGGCTCGAAGGCTACCTGCTGACCGGCCGCCATGGCCTGTTCTCGTGCTACGAAGCGTTCATCCATATCGTCGATTCGATGATCAACCAGCACGCCAAGTGGCTGAAGACCGCCGCCGAGGTGCCGTGGCGCAAGCCGGTCGCGTCGCTGAACATCCTGTTGACGTCCCACGTGTGGCGCCAGGACCATAACGGCTTCTCGCACCAGGATCCGGGCTTTCTCGACCTGTTGGCCAACAAGAAGGCCGACGTGGCGCGGATCTACCTGCCGCCGGACGCCAACTGCCTGCTGTCGGTGGCGGACCATTGCCTGCGCAGCCGCGGCTACATCAACGTGGTCGTCGCCGGCAAGCAGCGCGAATGGCAATGGCTCGACGGCGAGGCGGCGGCCTTGCACTGCCAGGCCGGCATCGGCCGCTGGGCCTGGGCCGGCCATGAAGATGACCATCCCGAGGTGATCCTCGCCTGCGCCGGCGACGTGCCGACGCTGGAGACGCTGGCGGCGGTGACGCTGCTGCGCGAGTGCGCCGCCGACTTGCGGATCCGGGTGGTGAACGTGGTCGACCTGATGGCCTTGCAGTCGGCGCAACAGCATCCCCACGGCTTGCCGGACAGCGAGTTCGAGGCGCTGTTCACCGCGGACCGTCCGGTGATCTTCGCCTTCCACGGCTACCCGGCGTTGATCCACCGGATGATCTACCGGCGCGCCAATCCGGAGCGGTTCCATGTGCGCGGCTTCCGTGAGGAAGGCGCCACCACCACGCCTTTCGACATGGCGGTCATCAACAACCTGGACCGCTACCAACTGATGCTGGACGTGTTCGAGCGCGTGCCGCGCCTGCAGCCGCAGGCCGAACAGGCGCGCAGCCGCTACTGGTCGATGATGGAGCGGCACAAGCTGCACTTGATCGGGCACGGCGAGGACCTGCCGGAGGTCGCGCAGTGGCGCTGGAGCGCACGCCCAGGCCGGTGAACCGCCGTTACTTGGCCTTCCAGTACTTCTGCATTTCCAGGAACAGGAACGAGGCGGTCCAGGTGATCAGCACCAGGCCCGTCAGTGCCTGCAGGCCGGTCAGGTACTTGAGGTGGCCGGTGGGGGCGATGTCGCCGAAGCCGATGGTGGTGTAGGTGGTGAAGGAAAAGTACACGCAGTCGAGCAGGCTGCCGTCGAAATTGCCGCTCAGCGTGCCCCAGCCTTCGGCGTGCGCCATCAGGTAGTACACCAGGGCGAAGCACCACACTTCGATGGCATGGGCCAGCAACGCGCCGAACACCCCCACCACGATCCGGAACCGGGCCCAGAGCTTGAGGCGCGGCAGCCAGTCGTTCAGGCGCAGCAGGCATTCGTAGTGGATCACCACCACCAGGATCACCACGAGCGTGTTGATCAGCGTGACGGTCAGCATGGTCGGTGCCCCGGGCAGGATCGGTCGGTCATCTGGCTTCGTTCACCAGCGTGCAGGCGGCCGGTTCGCCGGCCTGGGGCAGCAGCGCCGGAAACTCTTCGGGGGTGATGGTTTCCCGGGCGAGCAGCAGGCGGGCCCCGGCGTCGAGATCCTGCCGCCGCTGCTCCAGCAGCGCACGGGCGCGGCCGTAGGCCTCATCGAGCAAGTGGCGGATGCCCAGGTCGACTTCACGGGCGGTCTGTTCGGAATAGTCCTTGTGCTCCTGCTGCATGACCGCGTCGCCGAGGTAGCGGGTCGATTGCCGCTCCAGCACCGCCTGACCCAGTTCCGCGCTCATGCCGAAGCGGGTGATCAACTGCCGGGCGATGTCGGTGGCGCGTCCCAGGTCGTCGGCGGCCCCGGTCGAGACCTGGCCGAACGCCAGGCTTTCGGCGGCGCGCCCGGCCATCAGCACGGCGATGCGGTCGCGCAGCATCTGCGCGCTGATCAGGAAGCGGTCGTCCGTGGGCCGTTGCAGGGTGTAGCCCAGCGAGCCGGCGGCCCGGGGAATGATCGACACCTTGTGCACCGGATCCATCGCCGGCAGGCTGCTGGCCGCCAGGGCATGCCCCATTTCGTGGTAGGCGACCACCCGGCGCTCGTCCTCGCGCAGGACATTGCCCTTGCGCTCCACGCCCGCGACCAGGCGTTCGAGCGCCGCAGTGAAGTCCGGCAGTTCGACCTGCTGGCTGTTGCGGCGGGTGGCGATGATGGCGGCCTCGTTGACCAGGTTGGCCAGGTCGGCGCCGGTCAGGCCGGGGGTGATCGCGGCGATGCGTTCGCAGTCGAGGCCGTTCTGGCTGAGGATCTTTTTCAGGTGGACCTTCAGGATCGCCAGGCGACCCTTGCGGTCGGGCCGGTCGATCAGGATCTGCCGGTCGAACCGACCGGCGCGCAGCAGCGCCGGATCCAGCACCTCGGGCCGGTTGGTCGCGGCCAGGAGCACCACGCCTTCGCGGGGATCGAAGCCGTCGAGCTCGGCCAACAACTGGTTCAGCGTCTGCTCTTTCTCGTCGTTGCCGCCGAGGTTGCCGAGCCCGCGCATCTTGCCCAGCGCGTCCAGCTCGTCGATGAAGATGATGCAGGGCGCCGCCAGCCTGGCTTGTTCGAAGAGATCGCGGACCCGCGCGGCGCCCACGCCGACGAACATTTCCACGAATTCCGAGCCGGAGATCGAGAAGAAGGGCACCCCGGCTTCGCCGGCGATGGCCTTGGCGACCAGGGTCTTGCCGGTGCCCGGCGGCCCGACCAGCAAGGTGCCTTTGGGCACATGGGCGCCGAGGCGGCCATACCAGGCCTGGTCCTTGAGGAACGACACGATCTCGGTCAGCTCGTCCTTGACATCGTCCAGGCCGGCCACGTCGGCGAAGGTGACCTTGATGTCGCGCTCCACGTACACCCGCGCTCGGGATTTGCCGACATTCATCAGTCCGCCCAGGCCGCGCCTTTCGCCCGGCCCGCGCAGCAGGAAATACCACAGCACCAACATCACCAGCAGCGGCAACAGCCCGATCAGGGCGGACAGGACGCTGTCCTCGGCCACTCCGCTGAAGGCCACGCCCGAGTGCGCGAGCTGCCCGCTCAACGCCGGATCCACCCGGATCGTGGAGAACTGCGTGCGCCCGTCGACGGGTTCCTGCAACCGCCCGACGATGCGGTCGCGCTCGATCCGCAAGTCGCTGACCTTCTGCAGATCCAGCAACTGCAGGAACTGGCTGTAGGCAATGACCTGCTCGGCCTGGCGGTTGAACAGGCCGAGCTGGACGGCCACGAGCAGCGACACCCCGATCACCGCCAGATAAAGCTTCCAGGGTTGATCCTTGTTCATGGCCGGGCCTCCCGGTGACCTGCCGGATCAGGCGATCAGCAGGAAGTCTTCGACCTTGCTCACGCCGGGCACCGCCCAGGCCGCGCGCTCGACCACTTCGCGCTCGCGCATCAGGTGCACCTTGCCTTCGAGCCGGACCACGCTGCCGTTGACGGTGACGCGAATGCCGTCGGCCTCGATTTCGGCGCTGCGTTTGAGCGCATCCTCGATGTGGCGCTTGATGTCGACCGCATCGGCGCGGGCCTTCAGGGTGATGCGGTTGTGCACGCGCACCACACCGGACAAGTGCCACACCGCCTGCTCGATCACTTCTTTCTGGTATTGCCAGTCCAGTTCGCCTTCGAGGGTCACCGTGCCCTTGTGCACGGTGACCTGGATGCCTTCCACATTGGCGTCCGAGCTCCAGGCGATGATTTTCAGGGCGCGGGCGGCAATCGTGTCGTCCGCGGTGCCTTCGAGCCTGTTCAGCCGCACTTCGATTTCCTCTGCCAGGCCGCGCACGCCTTTCATGGCCTTGACCGTGCGTTCGGCGCTGACTTTCTGGGCGTAGCTGTCGACATGGCCGGACAGGGTGACGACGCCATCCTGTACCGTCACGCCGATGCTCGCGGCGTGGATGTCGGGTTGAAACTGCAGCTCTTCGAGCACCAGGTCGCGCAAGTCGAGGTCGTTCATGAGGGTCTCCGCTATCGGGTTCAAAGGCGGGCCGGGTCGCCCGGGGACTTTGTTTTTACGCCCGGGCGCGGCAGCGCGATTGACAAAGGTCAAACTCCGCGGGCACCGGGCCGATTGATAAATGTCAGGCCCCGCCCGGTGCCGGCGCCGATACTCGGGTCATCTTGGGCATGCACGGAGACACGGCCATGCAACGCTTGCTGTGGGTGGGACTGTCGGGGCTGCTGCTGGCGGCGGCCTCGGGATGCACGCCTTGGCGTGCGCAGGAATACTACGCGCGCCTGGAGTCGGCGGAGGACAACGCGGCCACCGCCCGGCTGCGCGCCGATCAGGTGTGCTACCGCCTCGACCGGGTCGAGCGGACCGCCGACGAGGCCTTGCGCAGGGCGGACGACGCCCAGGCGCAGGTGCGGCAACTGCGCCAGGCCCTGCGCAAGTAGCGCCTGCGCGCGGTTGATAAAAATCAAGCGTCAGGGCGCGCGCTGGGGGACGCTGCCAGCACCGGCCCTTTGCCCCTGACCCGCCTGCCGGGCGGTGTCCTGTCCGGCGCAAAGCGGATGCAACCGCGCAGCCTGAACGGTCAGGCGCGCCCGATCACGGGAGTCCATCATGAGCCACTATCAAACCCTGCTGCTGATCCTGAATCCGGCACTGCATCAATCCAACGCCCTGGAACAGGCCGGTGCCCTGGCCCGATCCAGTTCGGCCCATCTGCACATCGTCGGCCTGCTGGCGGCGCACGACCGGCCCAGATTGCTGGACACCGAAGAACACCAGGCCAAGCGCCAGGCGCTTCTGCAAGTCAGGCAGGCGCAGCTCGAAAAAAAAGCGGGCGCGTTGCGCGCCAAGGGCGTGGAGGTGACCGTCGAGGTGGCCTGGAGCGATGACCTGGAGGAGGACATCCTGGCGCATGCCCTGGAAATGAAGCCGGATCTGTTGCTCAAGCAAGTCGAGCGTGAACCGGCGCTCAAGCGCGCCTTCTTCACGCCGCTGGACTGGAAACTGCTGCGCCATTGTCCGATTCCGGTCTACTTGCTGGGCGCCGCCGGGCCTGCCTTGCCGCATCAGGTCCTGGCGGCGGTGGACGTGGCCGACAATACCGCCGAAGGCGAGGCACGCAACGAGGCGATCGTGCAGCAGGCCAACGCCCTGGCCCTGCAGACCGGTGCGCAGTTGGACCTGCTGCATGCCTGTGACTTGTCGGTGGCCTACATGGGCGACATGGCCTACGGCGCGTGGGCCGTCGACGACATCACCGAGCCTTTGCGCGAAGAGCTTGAGGACGACTTCAACGCACTGGCCGACCGCCACGGTGCGCCGGGCAAGCGCCGCCATTTCGTCATCGGGCGTCCGGTGCCGGTGCTGAACGACTACATCGAGGCCCACCCGGTGGACGTGATCGTCATGGGCCGGCCCGCGGCGCGGGGGCTTGAGCGCCTGTTCGGCAGCACCACCGAACACGTGCTGTACCAGGTGCCCTGCAACATCCTGGCGGTGTGAGGCGCCAGCAACGGCTCAGCCGTGCGCGGCGCCGCGCCACGGCATCGCCGTAGGCCTGGCTGCCGTGCAGGGCGAACAGTAACGCAAGCGGTTCTTTCATCAGCGCCGGCTCCGCAAGAAGTTCACGCCCGACATAGGCGCGGTGCGGCGCCCCGGTTTGACGATTATCAAGTCGGCCCTGCCTGCGGGACGGACACTGGGCAGGACGACGCAGGCCTGGGCCTGCGCCCCTCATCACCTGCACAGCGAGCACGCCCATGGATAAATTCCAGAAAAGCCGCAAGGACAAACTGTTCAAGCCGCAGCGGTTCGACCCCTACGCCACGCCGCTTCGCCCCGGCGGCAAGGCGCGTTGCCCGCAATGCGGCGCCGTTTACCATGAGGGCGAATGGCATTGGCACGCACCGGCCGAGGCCGGGGCGGTGGAATCGACGGTCTGTCCGGCATGCCGGCGCATCGAGGACCGGGCCGCTGCCGGCCAGGTCCGGGTGACGGGGCATTTCCTGGCCGGGCATGAGGCCGAGATCCGCCAGCTCATGCACAACGCCGAGCAGCAGGAGCGGCAGACGCACGTGCTGGAACGGCTGATCGACATCGACTGCCGGCCGGACGCCCTGGTGGCGACCACCACCGGCACCCACCTGGCCAATCTCATCGGCCATGAGCTCAAGGCCGCCTATGACGGCACCTGCAGCTACCGCTACAGCGACAGCGAGGTGTACCTGAGCGTCGACTGGCACCGTGACTGAAAGATGCCCGCCGGCCATGGCCCGAAGGCCGTGGCCGGCGGGCTGCGGCGCGGTCAGCCGGGGATCGCGAGAAGGCTGGAGCGGATCCTGTACAGGGTCTGTTCGGTGGTGCTGCCGATGATCTTGGCCACCCCTTCGTGGTAGAGGGTGCCCATCACCACCACATCGAAGCTGTGTTGGTCGGCGAATTCGCCGATGACGCTGCGCGCAGGGCCCTGCAACAGGTGCTGGCGCTCGGGTGCAACGCCCCAGCGGCTGCCGAACCGGGCCATGCGTTCGCGGGCGCGCCCGGAGATATCCTCGACCAGCTCTTGGGTCCAGGCCACCGGCGCGGCGGCATAGGCGACGAAGCTGCTGCTGGGCTCATAGGCCTGCAGCAGGTGCAGCGGCGCCTTGCAGCGCTGCGCCAGTGCCTGTGCCGCTTGCAGGACGCGTTCGTTGAGTGTCTCGACGGCCGGATCGTCTTCGGCCAGGTCCACCGCAGCCAGCACGCGCTCCGGCAGCCGCGGGGCGGCCTGGGCCACCAAGTGCAGCGGGAGCGGGCAGGCGCGCAGCAGGTGCCAGTCCAGCGGTGTGAGCAGGGCGCGGCTCAGGGCGGTCTCGTGGCGGATGTCCTTGATCACCATGTGCACCCGTTGCTCCCGGGCCAGGCGGATCAGGTCGTTGAGCGGGTCTTCGTCATCCACTGTTTCGGCATAGGCGTCGATGCCTTGCCTGGCCAGCGCCCGGACCTGTTCATCGAGCCAGGCGCCGCGGTGCTCAGCGTCCTGCTGGCGGGCGTGGCTGCGCAGGATCCGGTCCAGGGTCGCCAGGTGTGAGGGCAGTTGGCTCAGGGCCACCAGGTGCAGCGTGGCGCCCGTGGCCTTGGCCAGCAGTTGAGCCCGCGTCAGGGCGGGCGAGGGGTGCAGGTCCGGATGGCAGATCAGTAACAGTCGCGAAAATTCATTCATGATGGCCTCCGCCGCGATGGCCGCCTCGGTGCACGCGCAGCGGCAGGCCCCAGCGTGACGCGACGGGCCCGGCGGGCCTTGATATTTGTCAAGGTCGGCCGTGGCGCACCACTTCCACGCAGAAGTCTGCCTCGTAGGGCGGGACGTGGCACTCGACGATGTCTTTCGCGGCGACCTGCAGGTGGATGCCGACGATGTCCGCGTGCACGGGCTGGCGGCACACATGGCGGTCCACGAGCACGGCGCTGAGCACATGCCGTGCGCCCAGCCCGGCGAGGTAGGCGCAGGTGCGCAGCAGCGAGTGTCCCTCGTAGAGCACGTCGTCGACCACCAGCAAGGACGTCTCGGCCAGGTTCAGCCGGGCCAGTTCGGGGTTCTCCGTGAGCTGCGCCTGGGCATGCAGCACGCTGAGGTCATCCGCGTAACGTTTGACCTTGACCGGGTAGAGCGGCAACGGCGGCCCGCCGGCCATTGACTGCAAGTGAGCCTGCAGACGCCGGGCCAGGGGTTCGCCGCGCCGCTGTATGCCGATCAGCGCCATCCGCGACGCGGGCATCCGGGCCAGGGCCTGGCAGGCCATTTCACGCAGGATGCGGTCGAGGTCTTCTTCATCGTACAGACGAAGCCTTGAGGGAACGGAGAGGCTCATGGGTCACCTGCCGGGGCGTGACGGTATTCGCCCTGACCTTATCCGGCCTGCCTTGGGCGGACCTGATCCAGGTCAAACGTGGCGGATCCCGCGGGCCTACCTTGATGGCTGCGTCACTGGTCTTGCGCGGGAGGGCCCATGAGCAACCTGTCGGTCGATCGCAACGCCGTGGTCGCCATCGCCGCACGCGGACTGAGCAAAGGGTTCGGGGAGGGCGCCGCGCGGGTCAAGGCCGTGGACGGTGTCGACTTCACCGCGCGGTTCGGCGAGATGGTCTATCTGGTGGGCCCCTCGGGCAGCGGCAAGACCACGCTGTTGAGCATGCTGTCCGGCATCCTGCGGCCCGACGCCGGCACCGTCGCCATCAACGGCCAGGACATCTGGAGCCTCGACGGCGAGCGTTTGGCGCAGGTGCGCCTGGCGCATTTCGGGTTCGTGTTCCAGGACTACCACCTCTTCACGCGGCTGACCTGCGCCGAGAACGTCGCGATTCCGCTGATCCTGCGGCACCGGCCCTGGAACGATGCGCTGGCGGCGGCCCGGCAATGCCTGGCGGTGGTCGGGCTGGAAGGCCGCGCCGACCTCATTCCGGCCAAGTTGTCGGGCGGCGAGCAGCAGCGGGTCGCCATCGCCCGGGCCATCGTCGGCAGCCCGAGCCTGCTGATCCTGGACGAGCCGACCGCGTCCCTCGACGGCGACACCGGCAAAATGGTCATCGCGTTCGTCAGGCAGCAGATCCTCACGGCGCACTGCTGTGTGCTGATCGTCACCCACGATGCCCGCATCGAAATGTTCGCCGACCGCGTCGTGCATATGGAAGACGGCCGGGTCATCGAGCGCGACCGGACGATGCCATGAAAAGCCCATGGCTGCAGGCGGTCGCGCTCCTGGGGGCGCTGGCCGGGTTGGGCGCGGCCTACCTGTTCGGCCGCACGCCCGAGCCGCTGCCCCCGGTCTTCCCGCCGACCAGCAGCGAGCGGGCGGCCATTTACGCCAACGGCATCGTCGAGAGCGAACAGGCCGGGGGCAGCGACATCGTGATCTTTCCCCAAGTCGCGGCGCCCGTGACGCGGATCCTGGTGCACGAAGGACAGCCCGTGAGCCTCGGGACGCCGTTGGTGGCGCTCGATGACGCGGTGCCGCGGGCGAACCTCGAATTGGCCGAGGCCAACCTGGCGGTCGCCGCCGATCAATACGCCAAGCGGCTGGCGGCCTACCGCATGGATGCTCGGTCGATCAGCGTGGACGCCCTGGACACGGCGAAGAACCAGGCGGCGCAGGCCCGGGCGGCGCTCAAGGCATCGGCGGCCGAACTGGCGCGTTACGTGATCAAGGCGCCGGCCGAGGGAACGGTGGTGACCCTCAACGGGGCCGTGGGCAGCTACGTGTCGCCGCAAGGGGTCTACAGCCTGCACACGCAGGGGTTCACGCCGCTGGTGGTCATGACCGGCGGCCAGGAGCGCCTGGTGGTCCGCTGTTACGTCGACGAGATCCTGATCGACAAGTTGCCGCCGGCCGACCAGATGGAGGCGCAAATGGCGATCCGCGGCACCCAGACCAGGGTGCCGTTGCAGTTCTGGCGGATACAGCCCTATGTCACTCCGAAGATCGAACTGTCCAACCAGCGGCAGGAGCGGGTGGACCTGAGGGTGCTGCCGGTGCTGTTCCGGTTCGAAAGCAAAGGGCTGCCGACCATCTATCCCGGCCAGTTGGTGGACGTGTTCATCAGCCGGAAGACGCCATGAGCGCCCTGGGCCTGCGGTACGCGATCCTCTGCGGGCTGTCGCTGCTGGCCGCCTGCACGGTGGGGCCCGACTTCACACCGCCCCAGGCCCCCGAGCGGCAGCCTTACTGGCAGGGCACCCTCGCCGACCCGCAGACGGTGCAGGGGCAGGGCCAACGGTTCGTCGCAGGCGGCGACCTGGCGTGGAACTGGTGGACGCTGTTCGGTTCGCCGCCGCTCGACGGCCTCGTCCGCCAGGCCATCGAGCGCAACCCGACCCTGGAGGCGGCGCAGGCCAGCCTGCGCCAGAGCCACGACCTGCTGCAGGCCGGGCAGGGCGTCTACTACCCGCAGGTCGTCGCCAGCCTTGCCGGCCGCCGGCAACGCGGCAGCGCCGAGCAGCCGGGGCTGGCGGTGGCGGATTCGGTCTTCAGCGTCGTGACGCTGGGGGCGACCGTCCGTTATGTGCTCGACGTGGCCGGAGGGCAGCGGCGGGCGGTCGAAGGGCTGCAGGCGCAGGCCGATCTGCAGACCTTCCGCTTGCAGGCGGCGTACCTGGCGCTGACGGGCAATGTGGTCAACACGGCGATCGCCCGCGCCGCCTACGGGGCGCAAGTGCAGGCAACGGAGCGGCTGATCGGATTGCTGCAACAGCAGTTGAGCGTCGCCGATGCGCAAGTGCGCGGCGGCACCCTGGCGGACTCGGCGCAGGCGGGCCTGCGAAGCCTGATCGCGACCAACGAGGCGCAACTGGCCGATGTCCGCCTCCGGTTCATCGAGTCGGGGCACTTGCTGGCGAGCCTGGCGGGCGTGGCGCCGAACCAGCTGACGTTGCCCGACATCCCCCTGGACAGCTTGCGCCTGCCGCACGACCTGCCGGTGAGCCTGCCTTCGCAGCTGGTTCGCCAGCGCCCGGACATCCGCATGGCCGAAGCGCAGCTGCATCAGGCCAGCGCCGCCATCGGGGTCGCCACCGCCGCCCTGTTTCCCGGCATCGAACTGACGGGCAGCTACGGTACCGGCGGCACTTCGCTCGGTTCCTTGTTTTCGGGACGCTTCTGGTCCATCGGGCCCACCGTCGACATACCGTTGTTCCAAGGCGGGCGGTTGTGGTTCGAACGCAAGGCGGCGCTGGAGGCTTACCGGCAGGCGGACGCGGCCTATCGGCAAGTGGTGCTGAGCGCGTTCTCGCAGGTGGCGGACCTGCTCGACGCGTTGCAGCTCGATGCGCTGGCCTTGCAGAAGCGCAGCGAGGCGGCGCAGGCGGCCGACGCTGCGTTGCAGGCGCTGCAGGTCAGCTACCGGGCGGGGCTGGTGCCGTACATCGATGTGCTGGTGGCCGATGTGCAACTGCAACAGGCTGACATCGCGTTGCTGGAGGCGACGGCCCAGCGCCGCCAGGCGACAGCGGCGCTGTTCGTGGCGCTGGGCGGTGGCGGGTGGAACGGCCCGGCGGCGCAGGCCGGCAAGGAGACGCCATGAAGTACACCGGGATACTGCGCATCGGGTTCAAGCTGCTGGTCAGCGACCGGGCGAAGTTCTCCGCCTTGCTGGTGGGCCTGACCTTTTCGGTTTTCCTGATGATGCAGATGACGGCGATGTTCGCCGGCATCCTGACCCGGGCCTACTCGACGGTCACCAATATCGGCGCGCCCATGTGGGTGATCGATCCGGCGGTGAACACGCCCACCGCGGTCATTGCGCTACCGGACTACCTGCTGGACGCCGTGCGCAGCCTGGATCAGGTGGACTATGCCGTCCCGCTGTTCGTCGGCAATGCCCAGGCCCGCCTGGCCGACGGCACCTATCAGATCGTCAGCGTCGTAGGCCTCGACGACACCAGCCTGTACGGCCGCCCGGACCTGGAGCAGGGCGCCATCGAGGCGCTCTACGCCGAGAACGGCTTTGTCATCGTGCATGACGCCGAATACGCAAAGCTCGGAAGCCCTGGCATCGGCACCGACTTCGAGCTCAACGACCACCGCGGCACCGTGGTCGGCATCGCCAAGGTGCTGACCGGCGGGCTGATCGGCGTGCCGACCCTCTACACCACCTATCGGCGGGCGATCGAATACGTGCCGACCGCCCGGTTCAAGATCTCCTACATCCTGGTCAAGCCCAGGGACGAGCAGGCGGTGGCGCGCATTCAGGAAAGCGTCGCCCGGCTGGGCTATGTGGCGCTGACCCGGGCGCAGTTCAACCAACGCATCGCAGACTTCTACATCTACCAGACCGGGGTCGGCACCAACATATTGTTGATGACGACCATCAGCTTCCTGGTCGGGTTATCCATTTCAGGGCAAATCTTCTACAGCTTCATCCTCGAGAACCTGGACAAGTTCGCGGCGCTCAAGGCGATCGGGGCGAACCCCCGGGACCTGCTCCTGATGATCCTGTACATGGCGCTCTCCACGGCCTTGACCGGTTATGGCCTGGGGGTGGGCCTGGTCACCGTGGTGATTGCGCTGGGGCGAACGTACTTGCCCAACTATGCGGCGATCATCACGTTCTGGAACCTGGGCCTGGCGTTCGGCCTGGTGCTGCTGATCGCCGGGGTGTCCAGCTACCTGGGCATCGGCAAGGTGCTGCGGGTCGAGCCTTTCGAGATCTTCCGTTCCTGAGCGCCCGGTTGCGGCCGACGGTCGGCGCGCAAAGGGCGCAGCGGTTTATTCGACGATTCCTTGACCTGAGATAACTTCTGCCGGGTTTCGCCTCGCCGCGCCGCGGCCCCGGTGATAGCGTCAGGCACAGACGTTGCGATCAAGGAGCGTTGCCATGTACCAGAACCTGGCCGTGTTGAGCGCATTGCTGGTGCTGTATGCGGCCTTCGCCGGTTCGCTTGAGGCCAAACCCGTCAACGGGCCGCTTTTGTTCCTCTTGGCCGGTGTCGCCGCCGGCCCTGCCGGGCTGGGCCTGCTCAACCTGGCGATGGATCGTCACGACCTGCGCCAGTTGGCTGAGCTGACCCTGGCCATCGTGCTGTTCACCGATGCCGCCAATGCCGACCTTGCCCAGTTGCGCCTGCACCGCAACTTGCCGTTGCGTCTGCTGCTGATCGGTTTGCCCCTGACCCTGATCGCCGGCTGGCTGGTCGCCCGGTGGCTGTTCCCGGCGATGCCATGGCTGGAGATGGTCCTGCTGTCGACCCTCTTGGCGCCCACGGACGCCGCTCTCGGCAAGGCCGTGGTGAGCAACCCCGCCGTGCCGGCGGATATCCGGGAAAGCCTGAACGTCGAGAGCGGCCTGAACGACGGCATCTGCGTGCCGTTGATGCTCCTGTTGATGGCGCTGGTGGCGGAAAAGCACACCGCGTTGCCGTTCACGTTGGCCGGGCACCTCTTTCTCGAAGAGCTGGGGATCGGCCTGCTGACCGGCGTCGGCCTGGCGTTGGTGTCGGGGGGCGTGCTGCGCTGGGCGCGCCGCGATATCGCGCCGATCGCGTCATGGCAGCAACTGGTGATGCCGGGCCTGGCGTTGCTGAGCTTCGCCTGCGCCCAGGCATTGGGCGGCAGCGGGTTCATCGCCGCGTTCTGCGCGGGGCTGCTGACCGGCTGCCTGTTCAGGCGGGAAACCCACGCGTTGCTGCAGGCTGGGGAGTCCCTCGGCGAGGCGCTTTCGTTGATCACCTGGGTGGTGTTCGGCGCCTATGTGGCGCCCAAGGCCACGCAGATCCTGTCGCCTTCCGTGTGGCTCTACGCCTTGTTGAGCCTGTCGCTGGTGCGGATGCTGCCCGTCTGGGTCAGCCTGGCGGGCAGTGCCCTGGCGACGCAGAGCCGTTTGTTCATCGGTTGGTTCGGGCCGCGGGGCCTGGCCTCCATTGTCTTCGCGGTATTGGTGCTGGATGTGCCGTTACAGGAGCGCGACACGCTCATTTCCGCCACCATTGCCTGCGTCGTGCTCAGCGTTATATTGCACGGCGTGAGCGCATGGGCCTGGGTGGGCCGGCTGAGCCGCAGGGCCGAGCCCTGAGGCGCAGGCGCATCCGTTTTTCTGTATAGAGGGGAGGAGGTTGCGATGTCTGCTTTTACGCCGTGGTCGGCATTGGCGGGAGGCGTGATGATCGGGTTGGCGGCCGGGTTGTTCGTGGCTGCGAACGGTCGGATCGCCGGCATCAGCGGGTTGCTCGGCTCGCTGTTGCAGCGCGGCGGGGAGGGGCGGGGAGACAAGGGCGCTTTCCTGCTCGGACTGATCGCCGCGCCGCTGTTCTGGCAGCTGTTTGCGCCGGTGCCGCCGGCCCGTTTCGGCGCAGGCGCCTTGACGCTTGTGGCGGCGGGCCTGCTGGTGGGCGTGGGTACGCGCTATGGCAGCGGCTGCACCAGCGGTCATGGCGTGTGCGGCCTGTCCCGGCTGTCACCGCGCTCGGCGGTGGCGGTGCTGTGCTTCATGGCGGCGGGGTTCATCACCGTCTTCGTTGCCCGGCATCTGATGCAAGGAGGATGACATGACCCGGATCATCGGTTTTTTCGCAGGCGTGCTGTTCGGCGTGGGCCTGTTGCTGGCCGGCATGGCGAACCCCGCCAAGGTGCTGGGCTTTCTCGACCTTGCCGGAGAATGGGATCCGTCGCTGGCGCTGGTGATGGTCGGGGCCATCGGGGCGGCGGCGTTGCCCATGGCCTGGGCGCGCCGCCATCCGGTGGCCTTGCTGGGCGCCAAGATGCACTTGCCTGACCGGCGCGACATCGACCGCCGTCTCGTCGTCGGCAGCCTGACGTTCGGCGTGGGGTGGGGGCTGGCCGGCCTCTGTCCGGGGCCGGCGCTGGTGCTGCTGCCGGGTGGGGATTGGCAGGCCTGGCTGTTCGTGGCCGCGATGCTCGGCGGCATGTTGCTCTTCAGCGGCATCGAAGCGCTGCGTTCGCGCAACAGGGCCGCGAAAGGCAGCGGGCACATCCCGTCATGAAGCGCGTTCGCCGGCATTGAACAACACGGTGACGTAGGCCGGCAGCTCGCTGCCGGCGATGTCCTTGGCTTGTGCCGGCGTCAGCGAGCCGGACTGGATCACTGCGCCCGGGGAGCCATCAGCGAATTCAGTTCGCCGTAGGTGTGGGCCTTCAAGGCATGGGTGTCCAGATGCCCGTGCTCCAGGAAGCTGCTGGCCAACCCGCCCATGGCGCCATACAGGAACTCGGCGATGGCTGAGCCGGCGCTCAGGCGCCTGACGCCGAGGCGTTGCAGTTCATCGGGAGCGGCCAGGCCAGCGCGCCACAGCAGGTTGACCGGCAATTTCGATTCCCGGCACACCGCAGCGATTTCATGAGGTTCGACCACGCCGGCGGCGAACAGCCCGTCTGCACCTGCGTTGGCATACAGCGCGGCGCGCTTGAGCAGTTCTTCCAGGCGCTGCTCGGCGGGCAGCAGGTTCTTCAGGTAGACGTCGCAGCGCACGTTCACGAACAGGTTGACCCCGTGCCGGTCGGCGACTTTCTTGGCGGCGTCGACCTTGCGGATGAGCAGGTCGGGAGCGCCCACGCCGTCTTCGATGTTGACCCCGACCGCACCGGCGGCGAGGACGGCGTCGATGACGTTGGCGACTTGTTCGGGTTCATCCGAATAGCCCCCTTCGATGTCCACGGTCAGGGGAACGCTGAGCACCCGGGTCATCGAGGCGATGGTGGAGCGCAGCAATTCCAGCGGGAGTTTGTTGCCGTCCTGGTAGCCATGGGACCAGGCCATCGCTGCGCTGCTGGTGGCCACGGCCTTGCTGCCCAGGCGCTCGACGAGGCGCGCGCCGCCGGCATCGCCCACGTTGGCGAGCATCAGCAGGCCTTGCCGATGAAGATCATGAAAAACGGTATCCAGTGCTGCCATGAAATCCTGCTCCTTTGAACATCCTGTTGATGGATCACTGCTGAGGTCAGACCGCGACCGTGCGTTCGCGGCATCGGAAGATGCACTGTAGCCAATCGTTACGGGATTCGCCCGCGCCTGGGTCGTCGCCAGGGCGATCGCCTGGGCGTGTATGCGTTCGTAGCAGTGGCGTGTGCAAGTTATGTACGTGCCGATAAAGGCAACAGCCGGGAATCATAGACCTCCCGAAGTGTGATGGAAGTCTTGATTTGAGTAATGCAGGGGATCTTGCGAAGTGTCTTTTCAATGAACTCGGTGTACAGGGAAATACTTTTGCAGACGATCTTTATCAAGAAGTCATAGTCCCCAGTCACATTGTAAAGAGCGACGACTTCCGGGCAGGAAGTAATCTTTTCTTCCAGTTTTCGGGTGACGTCTTCGGTATGTGTATCGACGGAGAGATGAACGAAGGCGGTGACTTCGAAGCCCAGGGCCTCTTTGTTCAGGATGGCCTGGTAACCCTGGATGAAGCCTTCTTCCTCAAGGCGTTTGAGCCTGCGCCAGCAAGGCGTTTCACTCATGGAAAGAACTTCCGCGAGTTTTGAAGTGGTGGTCAGGCAGTCGGTCTGCATGATGTTCAGGATCTTCAGATCGATCGCATCGAGCACCGTAGAGTTCTTTTTCAAATCAGAGTCCTTTCTGGCGTGCCATGAGCAAGTGCAGTCCTTATAACTTTGCCATGGTGCCAGCAACGGATAGGGTGCGCAACATTTTGAAATGGGCACGGCCGTCCTTCCCGTGGCTTATATTGAATGTCACGGGATGGTTACATATGGCGCCAAAACAACCGGTCAACTAATGAGCTGTTTGGATAGTGCGTCCTTTAATGGCCGGTTGGTCAGCGTCGTGTGTCAGGCCTCCGCGCCTTGGGCCTGCAGGTCATCGCCACGGGTTCCTGCGCGCTGGCGGCTGGCGGCGCGGGCGAGGAGGGGCGTGGCGATGCCGGCAATCGCAAACACGGCCCCCAGCCCGATCCATCCGGCAGCTCCGCGTTCCACCACGGCGATCGGCAAGATCGCGGGGAAGACCACGGTCATCAGGTTCGCCCCCAAGGCATACACGCTCAGGTAGTAGGCCCGGTTCTCGGCCGGCGCCAGGTAATAGGAAATCCCCCAGGCGCCCGCGCATTGCCACAGTTCGCCGAAGGTCATCACCACGCAACCCAACAGAAGAATCCCTGCCGCGAGGTAGGGCGACTGATCGGCCGTGGTCATGGCGACCATGGCGCAGGAGAGCGCCAAGGTGATCCCGGCGTAGAGGTGCTTGCGCGCGGCGTGCACCACTTCGTTGCCGCGTTTGCTGAACGCCAGTTGCAGGGTGATGGCCATGATGCCGTTGACCACCAGGATGAGGCCGATCAGGGCTTTGGGCGCCTGGGTCTTGGTCAGCAGCCACAGAGGCACGGCGATGGTCATCACGGCCTGGTGCAGCGAAAGGATGCCGTTGCACAGCGACAGCGAGAGGAAGTTGAGGTTTTTCAGCGGATGCGCAGCGGCGGCCGCCGGCGCGCTGTCCACCTGTTCCCGGGCAGCGGCCTGAGGCAATTTGGCCACCACCAGGAGCACGGCCGAGATGAGGAACGCCAGCGCATTGGCGATCAGCAGGCCGATCACGGCGTTGGCGCTGCTGGCGACGCCGACGACGATGGCGAACACGCCTGCGGCGAGCATGTAGGCGACGTTCCTGACGATGGCCACCTTGGACATGGTCTTGACGTAGGCATCGGACTTGACCGCCGCCCCCACCAGGGTCTGGATGATCGGCCACACCGCCTGTTCCACGCAGCCGATGAAGCAGGCGATGAGCAGGAACGCGTAGAAGTCGTTGACGAACGGGTAGATCAGGAAGCCCAGCATGCGCCAGACCTGCAGCACCGCCAGCACCCGGGCAGCGCCGAAGCGGTCGGCGATCCGGCCGATGGGCACCGTGCAGACAAGCCCGCAAAGCCCCGCCAGGGCCAGGCCGATGCCCACCTGGACGGTGCTCAGGCCGACCACCTGGGTATAGAAGAACGTGGCGCCGGCGAGGAAGAGGCCACGCCCGGAAGCATCGACGAAGGCAATGAGCAACAGCAATAGAGAGGCACGCTCGTGCGAGACCGGTGCCTTGTTGGAGAAGCGACTGCGTACAGACATCAGGCTATTCCTTTAGAGAGAGAAGCGGCGCCAGCCGGTGGCTCTCGCCCGCCCGGACGACGCACAAGGCGCCGCCCGGGTGAGCCCGAGCCTTGTCCGGCGCTAGGGTTGCAGGCGCTGGCGCAGGCTGAGCGGCCGCATGTCGGTCCAGGTGTCCTTGATGTAGGCCAGGCACTGCGAACGGTCGCCCTGTTGCCCTGTCGCGTGCCAGCCGCCGGGCAGGGGGCGCTCGGCCGCCCAGAGGGAGTACTGCTCTTCGTCGTTGATCACGACGAGATAGAGGCCGGTGTCTTGTTCTTCGGTGGTCATGGTTGAACGTCCTTGAAAAGTTGAAGGCTAGTGTTTTGCGATCGGCCAGGCTTAGGTCTTGCGGATGATCAACATGTACATCTGGCCGTGCAGGCTCGGGAATTTGGCCTTCAGCGCAAGATCCATGTCCAGCAGGTTGCGGATCCGGGCAGGCCCGTCCTGCTGCAGGTCGAGTTCGTAGCCCAGCGATTCGGGGAGCAGCCCCAGCGGACGGATCTCCTCGACCGCGAAGCCCTGCGCCCGGGCGATCTCACTGGCCTCGCCACGGCTGAGGGCGTTCTGTCGCATCAGTTCCTTCTGCTCGTGGGAGTAGATCGAGAGGTAGGTCAGGTGCGGGCATTCGATGTCCCAGGTCGAGATCACGCAGAACCCGCCCGGCACCAGGCAGCGATGGATTTCGGACATGACCTTGGAGAAGTCCTGCCTCGGGAAGTGCGCTGCCGTGCCCATCATGCAGGTGATGAGGTCGAACTGAGTGCTTTCGAACGGCAGCGCCCTGGCGTCGCCCTGACGGAAGTCCGGATTGAGCGCGCCGCCGGTTTTCTGCCGGGCATACTCGACGGCCCTCGGTTCCAGGTCGACGCCGAATGCCTGGATGCCTTGTTGGGCCAGCAGGGTCGGGTAGCGGCCGGTCGCGGCGCCGATGTCCAGGCTTTTGCGGAACGGGCCGTAATGCTTGAGGCAATCGAGCATGTTGACCAGCTCAAGGGATTTCTTGGCTTCGTCCTCGGGCACGGAGCAGTCGTAGCGCATGTAGGCCGCCACGTCGTAGTCCAGTGCGGCATCGGCGGCCTTGTCGGCTTTGTCCAGCGCGAACCCATCGATCACCGAGAGCAGCCGCCCGCGCTGTTCGGCCACGCCCGCCAGTTGGGTGGCCCGTGCGGTGCCCGGGGCGAAACCGCGTTGCGCGGCGGGGTCGAGCAGCCCCAGGATCAGGCTGGCGTACCAGTCCTTGTCGTCGCTGCGCAGGCCGTCAGGTTGCGCGGCCTGGCGGCTGAGCTGCTGCAGTCGGGTGTCGGTATCGAGGTAGTCGGGGCAGAGGGTAAACACCACTTCGTAGTATTTCTGGGCCTCGGCGAAGGAGCCCTGCTCCTGATGGATACGCCCCAGGGTGTAGAGGGTTTTCTTGGCCTCTTCGCTGACGGTCAGTTCGCGGGCGCGGCGGAAGGCCGATTTCGCCGCGAAGTGATGGCCGGCCATGAGGAAGCTCTCGCCGGCCTGGGTGAAGCTCTTGAGCTTCATCCGGTCGTCCTGGCCCGCCCAAGTGAAGTGCCGCGCCGCCTGGTGCCATTCCTGACGCTGCTGGTAGGCCTGCGCCAATAGGAAATGGCTGGTGCAGTGGCTGGGGAACAGCCGCACATCCTCGGCCAGCAGTTTGATCGCCAGTGCCTCCCGGTCTGCCTGGCTCAGTCGCAGCGATCCGCCGTTCAGCCAGTCCACGGCATATTCGATCAGCCCCGTTTGCCCGAGCTGGGCGAGCAGCGCTTCGGCCGCGTTGCGCTGTTCGGCCTCGTCGGCCAGTTGTTCTGCGTTCAGTTGCAGCAGGCCGATGTGCTGGTTGTGGCTGTCGTGGGCATGGTTGACCAGCAGCTTGACCGTGCCGTCGGTGCAGCCTGACACGACGATCGAGCCGTCTTGCGAAATGCCGGCGGTCCAGACCTCACCGCCCGCCTTGCAGGCCCAGAGCGGCTTGCCTTGGCGATCGAGCAGGCGAAGGGTGCCGTCGGGCGAACCGATGACGGCTGTGCCGCCCGCAGAGATCGCGACGCTGCAGATGCCCGGCGCGGCCACCACTGCGGTGGCTTTGCACTGCCGCAGGCCGTCGCCCTCAAGCAGCAGGGCCGAGCCGTCTTCCAGGGCGACGATGCCGGCGCGGCCAGTGTGGGAGACCGCGCATTTGACCGCCATGCGCGGCAGCTCGTGCAGCGCCACGATCCCGGCGTCTCGGTCCAGCACGCTGAGCAGGCGCTCCTTGACCTTCAGCAGGCTGGCGCTGTGGCTCGAAGCCGCCGATGCAGCGGCCGGCTCAAGGTGGCGGGCGTCGGCTTGCCGCAGCTCGTAGCCGCTGCCGCTGCCGCTGCGGGTGACGATGTGCTGGGTCTGGTCTTGGCAGAGGACGACCAGTCGTTCGCCGTCGGCCGAGAGGCTGATGTCGTAGGGCGCCGACGCCAGGGGGACGCTGAACAGCGCTTGGCCGTCGGCATCGAAGAGGCTGACCGTACCGCTGCCGTCTGCCGCCCGTTGCGTACCCGCCGCGACGCAAGGCGTGGAGCTGATCGCCAGGCACGTGAGCTCATCCGCGAACTGCTGCGACCAGCACGGTCGGCAATCGCGGGTCAGCACCGTGAGGGTGCGGTTGCGGCAGGCGACGGCAAGCCACGCGGCATCCGCCGTGAGGCAGAGGCCGGTGACGGGCGCGCCGAAATTGCGGCTCCAGAGCTCGCTGTGAGGCGCCTCCATGAACAGGCCGCCCGAGTGGGCCGGGTTTGCACGCAGGTCGCAAGGCTGCTGTGGCTCGGCTGCTTTTGCCTGGAGATAGGCATCATTGTTGAAGTTGGTCATGGACACTCCTTATCGAACCGATCTTGATCATTTTTTTTATCCGAGCAGCTTGTAGATGCAGGGGGTGGCGGCTTCGAGAATGCTGTAGTGGTCGGCCTGCAGCGCCTGGCCGGCGAACGACTGTCCGCACCATCGGCGCCAATGCGTCTCGCTGGCCGCGTTGTCCTGGGTGTGCAGCAGGTTCACGGGGCTGTTGACCCCGTTCCGGGGGGCATACGTGGACAGCGCCTGTTGGTTGGCCGCGAAGACCGCCAGGCGCCGCTCCAGTTGGGCGTCGTCCAGGCTGTCCGGGATCAGGCCGGTGCGGCGGGCCGCCGCGACGGTCGCCGCGTCCCGGTCCGGTTGCGCCATGAGCTGGCTCAGGCGCTCGGCCGAGAACGGCAGGTCCATCGACAGCGAACGGGCCAGATCCACCAGGTAGGCGCCCAGCGGCCACGCCTGGGCCGGCGACGCCAGGCCCGGGGCAGGCGCGTCGATCAGCAGCAACCGGCGCACGGGCTGGTCGTGCATTTCGAGCTGGCGCGCCATTTCGAAGGCGATCACACCGCCCATCGACCAGCCGCCCAAGTAGTACGGCCCGGTCGGCTGCACCCGGCGCATCTGCTCGATGTAGGCCGTGGCCAGCGCTTCGATGCTGTCGCCGGGCGAGGTGCCTTCTTCGAGCCCGGCGGACTGGAACGCATGGACGGTGAAGTCGTCGGGCAACAGGTGCGCCAGCCGGATGTAGGGCGACACGGTTCCGCCCACGGCATGCACCAGGAACAGGTGCTTGCTCCCGCCTTCCTTAAGCTGCATGCGTGTCGAGCTGCGTTCGGCATCGCCCTGGCTGATCTTGCGCACAAAGGCTCCCAGGTCCGCCGACTCGAACACCTGTCGCACCTCGGCCGCGAGGCCGAGTTCCCGGTTGACCTGATCGACCATCTTCATGGCCAGCAGCGAATGACCGCCTTTCTCGAAGAAGTTGTCGTTCAGGCCGATCGCGTCGAGCTTGAGGGTCGACTTCCAGATGTGGGCCACGCTCTTTTCCAGTGCCGTGGCCGGCGCTTGCGTCGACGGCTCGCTCTGCCGGGGCGTGCCCGCCAGGGCGGACAGTGCTTGCCGGTCGACTTTGCCGTTGTGCAGCAGCGGCAGTCGCTCAACGAAGCTGAAGCTCATGTCCGCCATGTGGCCGGGCAGGGTGCGGGACAGGAAGTCCCGCAGTTCGGCGGCGCTCGGCTGCGCGCCGGCGACGCACACCAGGTGGGCGGTGAGGCCGCAAGCGTCGCCGCCATGGGTTTGCACGCCGACCACGGCCTGGCTGACGAGCGGGTGCGCGCACAGCTGCATTTCGATTTCGCCCAGCTCTATACGCATGCCGCGCAGCTTGATCTGCTGGTCGTTGCGGCCCAGGTACTCGATGTCGCCGCTGGCAAGGTAACGGGCCTTGTCGCCGGTCAGGTACATGCGGCTGCCCGGCGCGCCGTAGGGGTCGGGAATGAATCGCTCAGCGGTCAGTTCCGGCCGGTTGAGGTAGCCGCGCGAGAGCTGCACGCCGGCGATGTACAGGTCGCCGGTCACGCCGACGGGCACCGGTTGCAGACGGGCATCGAGCAGATAGGTGCGGGTATTGGCCACTGGCCGGCCGATCGGCACGGCATGGCGGCTTTCGTCGGGGCTGCATGGCCAGAAGGTGACGTCGATCGCCGCCTCGGTCGGCCCGTACAGGTTGTGCAGCGCGGTCGCCGGAAAGCGTGCGAAGAAGTCATTCTGCACCGCCGTGGACAAAGCCTCGCCGCTGCTGAACACCTGGCGCAGCGTGCGGCAATGGCCGGCCTGGGTATACGCCATGTAGGCACTGAGCATCGAAGGCACGAAGTGCGCCGTGGTGATCCCATGCCGTTCGATGAACGCTTCGAGGTAGCGCGGGTCTTTGTGCCCATCGGGGCGGGCCACCAGCAGTCGGGCACCGACGCTCAGCGGCCAGAAGAACTCCCAGACCGAGACATCGAACGAGAACGGCGTCTTTTGCAGGACCTTGTCCGCAGCGTCCAGCGGGTATTGGGCCTGCATCCACTGAATGCGGTTGATGATCGCCTGATGGGTGTTCAGCGAACCTTTCGGCTTGCCGGTGGAACCGGAGGTATAGATGCAGTAGGCCAGGCCCAACGGATCGACCGTCCGCTGCGGATTGCTGCGCGGCAGCTCGGCCAGCCGCGCGGCGTCTGCGTCCAGGCACACCTGCCGGTAGGCACGCAGCGGTGCGCGCGCCTGCAAGGCCTGTTGGGTCAGCACGATCACCGGCGCCGCATCGGCCAGCAGGTAGGCGACCCGCTCGTCGGGGTAGTCCGGGTCGACCGGCACGTAGGCGGCCCCCGCCTTCAGGATGCCCAGCAAGCCGATGGTCATCTCCAGGCTTCTGTGGGCGTGCACCGCGACCAGGTCATCGTTCTTCACGCCCTGGTCGATCAGGTAGCGGGCCAGTTGGTTGGCCCGCTCGTTGAGCTGGCGGTAGCTGAGCGATTGCGTTTCGAAGGTGAGCGCTACGGCGTCGGGCGTGCGCTCGACCTGGCGCTCGAACAGCTGATGCAGCGCGGCCACGGGCTCGTAATCCACCTCGGTGGCGTTCCACTGCTCAAGCATCTCGTGCCTTTGCGCGGCAGACAGCAGCGGGAGGCTGGCGATTGTCTGTTCCGGATCGTCCACCGCAGCGCAGGCCAGGTTGACCAAATGGCTGGCCATGCGCTCGATGCTGGCGGCGTCGAACAGGTCGCGGTTGTATTCCCAGCGCATCTGGTAGCCCTGGTCCGAGGGCGTCAGTTCCAGGCTCAGGTCGAACTTGGCGGTGGTCGTCCCGATGTCGAACGGTGCGACTTCCACACCCGGCAGTTGCAGGGCCTGCGGGACGGTGTTCTGCAGCACGAACAGCACCTGGAACAACGGCGGGCGGCTCAGGTCCCGAGGCAGCTCCAGGGCCTCGACGACTTTCTCGAACGGCAGGTCCTGGTTGGCGTAGGCGCCGAGGGTGGTCTGGCGGATCTGATCGAGCAACGCGCTGAAGCTCGGGTTGCCTTCCAGCCGGGTGCGCAAGGCCAGGGTGTTGACGAACAGGCCGATCAGCGGCTCGACCTCGGCCCGGGTGCGGTTGGCGATCGGGGTGCCGACGACGATGTCGTGCTGGCCGCTGTAGCGGGCCAGCAGCAGGTTGAACAGGGCCAGCAGGGTCATGAACGGCGTGGCGCCGTGCCGTTGGCCCAAGGCGTCGATCTGCCCGGACAGCTGACGGCCCAGCGACAGGCTGAGCGCGTGCCCGCGGTAGGTCTGGATCGCCGGGCGCGGCCGGTCGGTCGGCAGGTCAAGGCTGGCGGGGGCGTGGGCCAGCTGTTTGCGCCAATAGTCCGCCTGCGCCGCGAACACGCGGGGCGCCTGCCACTGGCGCTGCCAGGCGGCGTAGTCGGCGTACTGGATCTCCAGCGGCGGCAAGGACGCCGGCTGTCCCTGGGCGAAGTCTTGGTAGAGCGCCATGACCTCGCGGCTGAGCACGGCGATGGACCAGCCGTCGCTGATGATGTGATGCAGGGTGAACAGCAAGACATGCCGTTGCTCGCCGAGCTGCAGCAGGGTGGTGCGCAGCAACGGGCCCAGCTCAAGAGAGAACAGATGCCCGGCTTCGGCCTCGGCCAGGCGGCGGGCCTCTTCGAGCGGTTGCCCGTGCTGGCGCAGATCGAGGCAGGTCAGCGCGGCCGGGCCGGCCGGATGAACTTTCGCCAGCACCTGTCCGTCGCTGTCGAGGGCGAAGGTGGTGCGCAGCGGTTCGTGACGCGCGGTCAGCTCGGTCAGGCAGCGTTGCAGCAGCGTTCGGTCCAGCGCTCCGTTGAGCTCCAGGGCCAGCGCGATGTTGTAGGCGGCGCTGGAGCGCTCGAGCCGGTTCAGGAAGAACAGGCGCTCCTGCGCGAAAGACGCGCTCCTCGCACCGGGGCCGGCATGGGCCGCGGGGATCGCCTGGCCGTTGGCCGCCGGGCTTTGGCCCAGCCGCGGCAGCAGTTGTTCGATGGTCGGGGTCTCGAACAGCGTGCGCAGGGCCAGGTCCACTTGCAGTTGCCGGCGGATGCGCGACACCACTTGGGTCGCCAGCAGCGAATGTCCGCCGAGGGCGAAGAAGTCATCGGTGACGCCGACCCGCGGCAGGTTCAGGACATCGGCCCAGATCTGCGCCAGTTGGCGCTCGCCGTCATTGCGGGGGGCGACGTGGTCGTCTTCCAGCGCTTCGTGCTGGGGACGCGGCAAGGAACGCTTGTCGACCTTGCCGCTGGGGGTCAGCGGCAAGGTGTCGAGGCAGACGAAGGCGCTGGGGACCATGTAGTCCGGCAGGCGTTGCTTGAGCTGTTCCCGGAGCGCAGCGATGTCCAGCGTATCGCCACCCTTGGCGACCAGATAACCCACCAGTTTCTTCAGGCCCGGACGGTCCTCCCTGACCGTGGCCGCCGCAGCGGCCACGCCGTCGAGGGTCATCAGGGCCTGTTCCACTTCGGCCAGCTCGATGCGGAAACCGCGGATCTTGACCTGGTGGTCGGAGCGTCCCAGGTACTCGATGTTGCCGTCCGGCAGATAGCGTGCGACGTCGCCGGTCTTGTACATCCGCGCCCCCGGCGCCGGGCTGTGGGGGTTGGGGATGAAGCGTTCGGCGGTGATGTCCGTGCGCTCCCAGTAGCAGCGCGCCAGGTGGATGCCGGCGATGTAGAGGTCACCGCGCACGCCCACGGGCACCGGCTCCAGGTCGGCGTCGAGCACGTACATCTGGGAGTTGAACAGCGGTTTGCCGATCGGGGGCAGCGCCGGCCACTGCGTCGGGTCGCCGGTGAGACGGTAGCCGGTGACGAAATGCGACTCGGTGGGGCCGTACTGGTTGTGCAGCAACGCGGCGGGCAGCTTCTGGAACAGTTCGACGACTTCCTGGGTGATCTGCAGTTGCTCGCCGCCGCAGACGATTTCCCGGAGGCAAGCCAACTGATCGAGATCGGCGGCGGCGTCGGCGATCCCTTGCAAGGCCACGAACGGGATGAACAGCCGGGCAATGCGTTGCCGCTCGATGAGTTCGAGCAGCAGCACCGGATCCTTGCGGGTCTCTTCGCTGACCATCACCAGCGTGCCGCCGCTGGCCCAGGTGGAAAAGAACTCGTCGAAGCTGACGTCGAAACTCAGGGGCGAGAATTGCAGCGTGTTGTCGCCTTGGCCCAGTTGCGACTCGGTGAGTTGCCATTGCACCAGGTTGGTCAGCATCTCGTGGGTCAATGCTGCGCCCTTGGGCTGGCCGGTCGAGCCCGAGGTGTAGATCACATAGCACAGGCTCAGCAGGTGTTGCGGCTGGCTTGGGTTGACCGACGGCTCGTTCCAGGCGTCGTCGCAGCGGTCCATGCAGACCAGGGTTTCGCAGCAGCCCTCGACGCGGTGGCGCAGGCTGGTGAGGGTGACGATGAGGTCGGCCCGGGCATCCTGGGCCATGAAGCGCAGGCGCTCGGTCGGATAGCTTGGGTCCATGGGCACGCACACCGCACCGGCCTTGAGGATGCCGAGAATCGCGACCGGTACGTGCAGCGAGCGCTCCAGGCAGATGCCCACCAGGGTGTCAGGCGTGACACCGGCGCGTTGCAGGTAGCGGGCGAACTGGTTGGAGCGCGCTTCCAGTTGGCGGTAGCTCAGTGATTCGTCGCCGAAGACCGCCGCCGGCAGGTCGGCGCAACGCTCGGCCATTTCCGTGAACAGACTGTGCACCGGCAGCGGACGGAAAGCCTGCTGCGTCGCGTTCCAGCCGTGGAGCAACTGCTGTTTGTCCGCCTCGGTGATCATCGCGATCCGCCGCAGCGGCTGGTCTGGCGCCGCCACGGCCGAACGGGCCAGGGTCTCGAAGTGGCTGGCCATGCGTTCCACGGTCGCGGCGTCGAAGAGGTCGCAGTTGTATTCCCAGCGCATGCGGTAGCCCTGGTCCGACGGCGTCAGCTCCAGGGTCAGGTCGAATTTGGCGGTGGTCGCCTCGACCGCCAGCTGCGCGATCTCAAGGCCCGGCAACGTGAACGCCTCGGTCGGCGCGTTCTGCAGCACGAACATCACCTGGAACAACGGCGAGCGGCTCATGTCCCGGGGCAGTTCCAGGGCCTCGACGACTTTCTCGAACGGCACGTCCTGATTGGCGTAGGCGCCGAGGGTGGTCTGGCGGACTTGCTCAAGCAACGCGCTGAAGCTCGGGTTGCCTTCCAGCCGGGTGCGCAGGGCCAGGGTGTTGACGAACAGGCCGATCAGCGGCTCGACCTCGGCCCGGGTGCGGTTGGCGATCGGGGTGCCGACGACGATGTCGTGCTGGCCGCTGTAGCGGGCCAGCAGCAGGTTGAACAGGGCCAGCAGGGTCATGAACGGCGTGGCGCCGTGGCGCTGGCCCAAGGCATCGATCTGCCCGGACACTTGCGCGTCCAGCGACCGCTGGATCACGTGCCCGCGGTAGGTCTGGATCGCCGGCCGCACGCGGTCGGTGGGCAGCTCCAGGGTGGTGGGGGCGTTGGCCAGGTGCTCGCGCCAGAAGGCGGTCTGGGGTTCGAACTCGATGGGGGCCTGCCATTGACGCTGCCAGAAGGCGTAGTCGCTGTACTGGATCTCCAGCGCCGGCAGCGGGGATGGCTGGCCTTGGGCGAAGGCCCGGTACAGGGCCATGACTTCCCGGGCCAGCAGGGCGATGGACCAGCCGTCGCCGACGATGTGGTGCAAGGTGAACAGCAAGGCATGCCGTTGCTCGCCGAGCTGCAGCAGGGTGGTGCGCAGCAACGGCCCTTGTTCGAGCGCGAACAGTTGCCGGGCCTCGGCCTCCGCCAGGCGGCGGGCCTCTTCGAGCGGTTGCCCGTGCTGGCGCAGATCGAGGCAGGCCAGCGCGGCGGGAGCGGCCGGATGGACCTGCGCCTGGGCCTTGCCGTTCTCGTCGAGGATGAACGTGGTGCGCAGGCTGGCGTGACGCTGGATGAGCGTATCCAGACAGCGCTGCAGCACCGCTGCGTCCAGCGGGCCGTTCAGCTCCAGGGCCAGCGCGATGTTGTAGGCCGCGCTGTCAGGTTCGAAATGGCTGAGGAAGAACAGGCGTTCCTGGGCGAAGGACAACGGCTGCAGCGTCTGCGGCAGCGTGTAGGCGAGGATCGGCGGGCTCTCTCGGCCCGCCTGCGCGTCGAGGTTGTCGACCAGTTGGGCGATGGTCGGCGTTTCGAACAGGCTGCGGACCGGGATGTCGATCTTCAGGTGCTTGCGCATCCGGGAGATGACCTGGGTCGCGAGCAGCGAGTGCCCGCCCAGTTCGAAGAAGTTGTCGGTGACGGCGATGTCCTGCCGCTTGAGGACCTGTTGCCAGATGTCGGCGATGGCCTTTTCCAGGGGCGTGGAGGGCGGCTGGCCCGCTGCCGTCCGGGCGGTCGGCTCCGGTGCGGGGAGGCGCTTGCGGTCGATCTTGCCGTTGGGGGTCAACGGCAGCTGTTCGAGCGCCACGAAATGGTTGGGGATCATGTAGCCGGGCAAGGTCAGCCCCAGGTGCTGGCGCATGATCGCCGGATCCAGCGTGTGGCCCTCGGCAAGGCGCAGGTAGGCCACGATCTGCCGCTCGCCGGGCACGTCCTCCCGAACGGCGACCACGGCCTGGAGCACCGCGGGGTGGCGATCCAGCTGCTGCTCGATTTCCCCCAGCTCGATGCGGAACCCGCGCACCTTGACCTGGTTGTCGATCCGTCCGAGGAACTCGATGTCACCGTTGGCCAGCCAGCGAACCAGGTCGCCGGTCTTGTACAGCCGTGCGCCCGGCTCGCTGGCGTACGGATCGGGGACGAACTTCTGGGCGGTCAGTTCGGCGCGGTTCAGGTAGCCGCGGCTGACCCCTTCGCCACCGATGTGCAGTTCGCCCGGGCTGCCGATGGCGCACAGGTGGCCGCTTTCATCGAGGATCCGCAGCACCGTGTTGGCGATCGGTTCGCCGATCGGGCAGTGGGTCGAGGTCACCCGGCCGACGGCCGACCAGATGGTGGTTTCGGTCGGCCCGTACATGTTCCACAACGACTCGGTGCGTTGCAGCAGTTTGTCCGCCAGCTCCGGCGCCAGGGCCTCGCCGCCGCACAGGGCCTTGAGCTTGAGCGTGCTCGGCCAACCGGCTTCGAGCATCAGCCAGTAGGTCGAGGGCGTGGCCTGGATGACCGTCGCGTCATGGGCCATCGCCAGCTTGATCAGCGCATGCCCGTCCGCCGCCGCCTCGCGCTCGGCCAGAACGATGCTGGCGCCGCTCACCAGCGGCAAGAACAGCTCCAGGACACTGATATCGAATGAAATGGAGGTCACCGCCAGCAAGCGATCCGTTGCGCCGATGCCGGGCTTCGCCGTCATCGAGCGGAGGAAATTGACCACCGCGCGATGGGGCACCTGAACGCCTTTGGGCAGGCCGGTGGAGCCCGAGGTGTAGATCACGTAAGCGGTGTTCAGGGCCGCGACGGGAGGACGGGTGACGACGGCGGCCCGGTTCGGATCGAGGTCCTCCAGGGTCACGACGGCGGACGCGTGCCCGGCGAAGGCTTCGGCGTGCTGGCGCTCGGTCAGCAAGATCGGCGCCTGCGAGTCCTGGAGCATGTGCAGCAGGCGGGCGTGCGGGTAGGCAGGATCCATGGGGACATAGGCGGCCCCGGCCATCCAGGTGCCGAGCAAGGCCGCCACCATGCCGACGGAGCGGTCCAGGCACACGGCCACGCAGCTGTCCGGCCCGGCGCCCAGCTCCAGCAGGTGCGCGGCGATGGCTTGGGCCTGCTGTTCGAGCTGGCGATAGCTCACGTGCTGTCCGGCGCAGACGATGGCCGTGGCGTCGGGTGTCAGCCGTGCCTGATCGAGGAACAGGTCGTGTACGCAGCGCTCGGCCGACAGGGCGAATCCGGCGTCGGGCTGGGGCGCCAGCCGGGACAGGCGCTCCGCCGGCGGCAGCAGTTCCAGGTCACCGATGGGGCGGCCCGGGTCGGCGATGATGGACGCCAGCAAGACGTGCAGGTAGCTGCTCAGACGCTCGATGCTGTCCCGGTCGTACAGCGCGGTGCGGTACTCGAAGAAGCCGCCCAGCACGCCGTCGCGCATGTGCATTTCCAGCGACAGGTCGAACTTGGCGAAGCGGCTGTTCTGGGGCAGCACGCTCGCGGTGGTGGCGTCGAGCGTCAGCGCCTGGGCGATGTCCTGGTTGAAGAAGGAGAACATCACCTGGAACAGCGGTGAGTGGTTGAGCTCGCGGGTAGGGCACAAGGCTTCCACCAGCCGCTCGAACGGCACGTCCTGATGCTCGTCGGCATCGAGCAGGCGCGATTGGGCCTGTTTCAGGTAGTCGGCGAAGGGTTGTCCGGCACCGACCTGGCTACGGAACACCAGGGTGTTGACGAAGAAACCGATCAGCGCCTGAGTCTGCGCGTCGTTACGGTTGGCGACCGGATAACCGACGCTGATGTCGGCTTGGTTGCTCACGCGGAACAGCAGGCTGTTGAACGCACAGAGCAGCGTGGCGAACAGGGTCGCCTGGTGGCGCTGGCTGAGCTGCTGGAGGCGCTCCGTCAGGTCGCGGGGCAACTCGAAATGCACCCGCTCGCCGGCGTGGTCCAGGCGAGGCGGGCGAGGGCGGTCGCTCGGCAGCTCCAGCACGCCCGGCGCCCCTTCGAGCCGGCTCGCCCAGTAGTCGAGCTGGGCCTGGAGGGTTTCGCCCTGCAGCCAGTCCCGTTGCCAGTGGGCGTAGTCGGCGTAGTGCACCTCAAGTTCCGGCAGGACGGGATCGTCGCCGCGCAGCCGGGCGTTGTAGAGCGCGCTCAACTCGTTGAGCAGCAGCGTCATGGACCACCCGTCGGAGACGATGTGGTGCAGGGTCAGCAGCAAGATGTGCTCGTGGGGGCCGACCCTGATCGCGCTGGCGCGGATCAGCGGGGCCTGGGCCAGGTCGAAGGGCTTGGCCGCTTCTTCATCGATGTACTGCTGCAGTGTTAGGTGCCGGTCATGCAACGCTTGCAGGTCGATGCACTCGATCCGCACCGGTGCGTGGTGCTCGATGACCTGCACCGGCAGGTCGTCGGCCACGTCAAAGCGGGTGCGCAATGCCTCGTGGCGTGCGATGACCGCATTGAGGCTGTGTTCGAGCGCGTCGAGGCGCAGCGGGCCCTCGATCCGGCAGGCCGCCGGTATGTTGTACAGGCCAGTGCCCGGCTCATATTGCTCAAGAAACCACAGACGCTGTTGAGCGAAGGAGGTACTGAATTGATCTGACGACATGACTCACACTCTCATCTGGTTTCTTGTGCAGGGCGTTTGCGGTGCCTGGGGCACCTCCGGGCCTTGGCGGGCGAGGCCAAGGCCCGGATCGGCGTTCAAGGCATTGCTCAGTCGACGGCCTGGTTGCGCGCCAGGCGCTTGATCGGCGGTGCCGATGCGCGCGGCGTGCGTTTCTGTGCGTCGAGCCAGGCCGCCATGGCTGCCACCGTCGGCGACTCGAAGAGCACCTTCAGCGGCGGGCTCAGCGCGAACAGCGCCTGGGTTCTGGCGAGGATCTGTGTGGCCAGCAACGAATGCCCGCCCAGCTCGAAGAAGCTGTCGTTGACCCCGATCCGGGGAACCTTCAGCACGTCTTGCCAGATCTCGGCCAGTGCCGTTTCGGTGGCCGTGCCGGGCGCGACGTAGCGTTCGTCCGAAGAGGCCAGGCGCACGTCCGTGGCCGGCAGCGCCTGGCGGTCGATCTTGCCGTTGGCGTTCAGCGGCAGGGCATCGAGCACCACGAAGAAACTCGGCACCATGTAGTCGGGCAAGGTCTTGGCCAGGTGCTGGCGCAAACGGGCGCTGTCGGCCTCGCTGGCGTCGGCGGCGACGAACGCCACCAGGCAGGGGGCGCCGCTGGCATCGTCGCGGGGCACGACCACGGCCTCGCGCACGGCGGGGAAGTCGAGCAGGGCGTTTTCGATTTCCCCCAGCTCGATGCGGAAGCCGCGGATCTTGATCTGATGGTCGCTGCGGCCCAGGTACTGGATATCACCCGAAGGCAGGTAGCGCCCGCGGTCCCCGGTGAGGTACATGCGCCCGCCGTCGGCACCGTGCGGGTCGGGCAGGAAGCGCTCGGCGGTCAGGTCGGGACGCCCCAGGTAGCCACGGGCGAGCTGCACCCCGGCGATGTAGAGGTCGCCGATGACCCCGACCGGCACGGGCGCCAAGGCTTCGTCCAGGATGTACATCCGCGTGTTGGCCACCGGCCGGCCGATCGGCACCAGTGCGTGGCGATAGTCGGGCTGGCATTGCCAGTAGGTGACGTCCACGGCCGCTTCGGTGGGGCCGTACAGGTTGTGCAGCCGGGCTTGCGGGTAGCGGGCGAGAAACTGGTTGGCCACCGTGACGGGCAGCGCCTCGCCGCTGCTGAACACCAAACGCAACGGGCTGGCGTGCGGGGCGTTCCCGGCGGCGAGAAAGGCCTGCAGCATCGAGGGCACGAAGTGCAGGGTGGTCACGCCCTGGGCCTGGATGACCTCCATCAGGTAGGCCGGATCCTTGTGCCCCTCGGGCTTGGCGATGACCAGCCGGGCACCGTGCAGCAGCGTCCAGAAAAATTCCCAGACCGAGACATCGAAGGCGAAGGGGGTCTTCTGCAGCACCCGGTCATCGCTGGACAGGCCGTACTGTTCCTGCATCCACAGCAAGCGGTTGACCACGGCGGCATGGCTGTTCATCGCCCCTTTCGGACGGCCCGTCGAACCCGAGGTGTAGATGCAGTACGCCAGGCATTGGGCGTCGCCGCGTTGCAGGTTGCCGGTGGGCTGGCGGGCGATCAGCGCCTGATCGGTGTCCAGCCACAGGGTCGGCAATGCATGCGCGGGCAGGCAGTGCCGTAGGCTTTCCTCGGAGACCAGCACCACAGGCTTGGCGTCTTCGAGCATGTAGGCCAGGCGTTCGGCCGGGTAGTGCGGGTCGAGGGGGACGTAGGCGCCGCCGGCCTTGAGGATCGCCAGCAGGCCGATGACCATTTGCGGGCCGCGCTCCAGGCACAAAGCGACCAACGAATCAGGCGTGACCCCGCAGCCGACCAGGTGGTGGGCCAACTGGTTGGCCGAGGCGTTGAGCTGGGCGTAACTCAACTGTTGCCCCTCGAAGACCAGGGCAATGGCGTCGGGGCTGCGTTCGGCCTGCGCCTCGAACAGGGCGTGCAGGGTTTTCCCCGTCGGGTAGTCCCTGGCGGTGTCGTTCCATTGCTGCGTCAGCCGTTGCTTCTCGCTGTCGCGCAAAAGGGGCAGGTGGCCGACCGGCACCTGCGGCCGGGTGGTGGCGCCGTCGAGCAACAGGAGGTAGTGATCCAGCAGGCGCTCGACGCTCTGCGCGCTGTAGAGCCCGGTGTTGTACTCGCACGCGAGTTCCAGGCGGCCGCCCGCGTTGTGCACTTCGATCTTCAGCTCGAAAGCGGCGTGGTGGATGCTGCCGGCGTGATGACCGGTGAGGCTGATGCGGCGGTCCTCCGGGCCGGCCTGGCGTGGCGGGGTCTGGGCCAGTTCGCTGTGGAAATTCATCACCACCTGGGCATAGGGCGTGCCGGTCGCCTGCCGGGAGGGCACCAGATGCTTGAGGATCAGCTCGAAGGGAATCTGCTGGTCGTAGGTGCTCAGCAAGCGCTGCGCGGTGCTTTCCAGCAGTGCGGCGAAACACACGTCGGCCGGCACACGGCTGCGCAGCGGAACCACGTTGATGAAGTTGCCCACCAGGCCTTCGGTGCCTTGCGGGCGGTTCGCGGACATCACCCCGAGGCACAGGTCATCCTGCCCGGTCATGCGCTGCAGCAGCACCGTCATGGCGCTGAGCAAGACCATGAACAGCGTCGCGTCATGGCGCTGCGCGAAGGTTTCGAGCTGACGGGCGAGCGCCGGCGGCACCTCGACCGTTTTCACCGCGCCTTCCTGGGTGTGGCCGTCCTGACGCGCAAAATCGGTCGGCAGATCCAGCGCGGTCGGGACGCCCGACAAGTGCTCCCGCCAGAACGCCAGGCGTTGTTCGAGCCACTGGCCGCTCAGGTGCTGCTGCTCCCAGACGGCGTAGTCGGCATAGTCGATGGCCTGCGGCGGCAACGCGACGGCATGGCCGCGCGCGAGCGCGTCGTAGATCGCCAGGAACTCCCTCTCCAGCACTTGGCTCGACCAGCCATCGCAAATGATGTGGTGCAGGGTCAGCAGCAGCACATGCCGTTGCGGCGCACTGCGCAGCAGGCACGCCCGGATCAGCGGCCCCTGGGAGAGGTTGAAGGGGCGGTGGGCTTCGCGGCGGATGGCGTCGTCGATGTCGGCCGGTCGGCTCAGGTCGATCCGCTCAAGGGGAATGTGCAGCGCCGGGAGGATCCGTTGCCGCAGCACACCGCCTTCGCTGTCGAACAGGGTGCGCAGCGGCATGTGGCGCTCCACCAGCGTGTCCAGCGTCTGCTGGACGATCTGCGGATCCACCGGGCCCTCGATGTCCAACGCCAGGGGCAATGAGTAGAACGGGTTTTCCGGTTGGTATTGGTCGAGGAACCAGAAGCGCTGCTGGGCATAGGACAACGGCAACGGATCGTTGCCCGTTGCGCGGACGATGGCGGGCAGGGCGGGGGCCGAATGCGCCGATGCGCTGGCGATGGCGCGGGCCATGGCGCGCAGGGTGGGCGAGTGGAAAAGCGTGCTCAGCGGCAGTTCGACGTCGAACCGCTTGCGCACCTCCAGCATCATCTGCGTGGCCAGCAGGGAGTGTCCGCCCAACTGAAAGAAGCTGTCGCTGCTGGAAATCTCCGGCCGATCCAGCGTGGCTTGCCAGATCGCCGACAGCGCCGCCTCGATGTCGGCCAGCGCCGGATCGTCCTGGGCTTCCTGGTCGTCGGCCCGGTCTTGCCGGTGCCAGGCCCAAACGGTCTTGATGGCAGCATCCTGGAACAGCTGTCGGCAGCGGGTGCGCTGGATCTTGCCGCTGGACGTGCGGGGAATGGCGCCGGTCTTGACCAGCAGCAGCGCCGACAGGTCGAAGACCTCATGCCGCTCGGCCAGCTCCGCCTGCAACCGGGCCACCAGCGTGTCGGTGTCGGGCTGATGTCGCGCTTCCAGCTCCTGCACCACCACCAACTGGGTGGACTCGCCGTCCTCGATGGAGAAGGCCGCGCAACCGTTGGCGCGGAATGCCGGGTCCAGGGCTTCGACCGTGATTTCGATGTCCTGGGGGTAGATGTTGCGGCCGCTGAAGATCATCACTTCCTTCAGGCGACCGGTGATGTACAGCTCGCCCTCGCTGACGAAACCCAGGTCGCCGGTGCGGAACCAGCGCGCATCGTCATCCGTGGCGCGGGTGTGAAACACGCGGCTTTCTTCTTCGCGGCGCCAGTAGCCCCGGGCGGTCGACGGCCCGCTGATCCAGACTTCGCCCACCTGTTCCGGGCCGAGCCGGACGGCGGTCTGCGGATGGAAGATCGCCAGTTGGTGGTCGGCGGTGACCACGGTGCCGGTGGCGACGACTTCCACGGCGTCCGCGGCGTGCGGCTGGGGTTCCACCCGGCCGCTTTCAAGGGCGCTTTTGCTGATGCTGCGGATCTTCGGCAGTTGCCCGGCGGCAGTGCGGGTGTTGGCGCTCACCAGCAACACTGACTCCGCCATGCCGTAGGCGGGAATCATCGACTGCGGTTGCAGCCCGCACTCGGCAAACGCTTCCACGAACGAGCGCAAGGTCGCCGGACGGATGCGTTCGGCGCCGTTGACCGCGATGTCCAGGCAACTCAGGTCGATGGACTGCTTCTGCGCCGCGCTGATGCGCTGCACGCACAGCTGGAAGGCGAAGTTGGGCCCGCCGGTGACCCGGGCACGGTAGTCGGCGATCAGTTTCAGCCAGCGGAACGGGCGCATCACGAACGCCGCCGGCGGGAACTGCACGCAGTGGCTGGCCAGGTAGACCGGCAGGATGATGGCGCCGATCAGGCCGAAGTCGTGATGCGGGGGCAGCCATGAAACGAAGACATCCTGCTCGCGGATCCCGTAGGTGCGCTTCGACAGTTCGACGTTGGCCAACAGGTTCGCGTTGCTGACCATCACGCCTTTCGGGGCGCCGGTCGAACCGGAAGTGTATTGCAGGAACACAATGTCGCTCGCCACGGTCGGCGGGTGCTGCCAGTGCTCGCTGGCATCGTCCAGGGTGTCGCTGGCCAGCCACGTGAGGCCGGTCAGCGGGCAGTCCGCCTCGCTGTCCGCCGTCATGCGGTCAAGGGCGCCGGACACCTTGTCGAGGGTCAGGGCGAGGGCAGGTTGCGAGTCGACCGCCAGCAGTTGCAGGCGCGGCAGGGTCTTGGCGTTGGCCGGCGACAGGGCCGGCACCGCGATGACACCGGCATAGACGCAGGCATAGAACGCGATGATGTATTCCAGGCACGGCGGATACACCAGCAGCACCCGGTCGCCCGGGCGGGTCAGGCGCTGCAGGTGCGCCGCCAGGCTGCGGGCCTTGTGGTCCAGTTGGGCGTAGGTCAGCGAGCCGCTGACCGAATCCCCGTCATCCAGGTAGGTGAACGCCAGGCGTTCGGCGCTCGGCTCGCCTGGCGAGGCCCTGAACCGGACGACATCGAGGAGGGTGGCGAAGGTGTGCATCGGGGACTTGTCCATGTCACGGCTCTGAAGAATTCGCGGTTTCGTTGAGGAGCGTGGTACGGCGGCGCACGGCCGCCTTCAGCTCATTGAGGCGCCTGGGCGGCGCGCTCTGCCCTCAGTTGGGCCGAGCGTTGCGGAAACATCAAAGGTGCATTGAGGTAGTGCGAGTACGGCACGGTGTGGCGGTCGCTGGGCAGATCCTTGGTCAGCTCGGGCAGCTTCAGCCAATGCACGCCCGGCTTGTAGTGATGTTCCTGGTGGTAGCCGAGATTGAAGGTCAGCCAGTTGTAGAGCTTGCCGTAGCAGCTGACCGAGTCGCGCTTGGGGTCGAAGGGGTCGGTGGCGCCCCAGTGCTGGAAGTAGTTCTCGCCCTGGCGCAGGCTGTCGATCAGGTAGGTGACCGGGATGAAATAAAAGAAGAAGAACTGCCAGTCGGTCAGGCACAGCACCAGACGGAACAGGAACCAGGCCGCCAGGTCGTACTTCGCCGCTTTCAGCTTCGACGGCTCCAGCAGTTTCTTCAGCGCCCGGACACCCAGTTCAGGGTCGTCGGGCGAGGCCAGCGCCGCGACGCGTTCCAGGGGCCAGTGCTTGAGCAGGATCAGCAGGACGAAATACTTAAGGCCCACCGATTCGAGAACGAACAGGCCGAAGTTGACGAGTTGCCCGGGCAATGAGCGCTTGAGGCCGAGGATGCGCAGGATGGACGTGTCGTTCCACGACTGGTGGGTGACATGGTGAATGCCGTGCCCGATGTTGTAGGGCGTCTTGGGCGCTTCCGTCATGGAAAAGCCCATCCGCACCAGGGTGTTCATCCAGCGGATGCGAAAGAACGGGGTGTGGTAGTGGTTATGGTTGGCGCCGGCATTCTGCAAGGACAAGGCGAACAGCACAGGCACCATGGCCAGCAGCGCGATCAGGGAAAGGTGTTCGTAGTTCAGGGCCAGCAGCCAATAGACGGCGATCTGGAACGGAATCACCAGGCAGCATGCAAGATCCCAGTACGAGTACCTGAAGACTTTACTTTGAAGCATGTCCACTCCTTGTGTGGCGCCTTTTCGCGAGACAACGTTGCCCGATGCCGTTCGCTGATGAGGCAGCGGCATGATCGAAGAAGGGCAGAAGTTGCGAGAAGAGGTTCCATCCTGGCAGGGGCACGGTCCGTTAAGGCGAGCCCTGGGTATTTATGAGCCGCCGACATGTGAACCGCTGCCGGCGGCAAGTGTTGTAGCTCTATTATCTGAATCCGCGTGAGAGGTTTTTTGCTTTTTTTGCCGTCATGACAAAGGCTTCGGGATTTTTATTTCTCTTTTGGCGGACAAAAAAGAGAAAAAAATCAGTTCGGTTTTCTCGCCCAGCAAACACGGGCATTTGCCCGATGCGCGACGTTCGGTCGGCTGGGTGGCCCGGTTTTTGTGACGGCCGGTTTTTCCCCTATTCTTGCGCACGCTCGCCCCATCCGACCCGCCGTGCGGGCGCCATGGCGGCACCGGCGATGCCCGCCGCACCCTTCAAACAGTGTTTTTACGGAAGCCATTCATGACGGACTTTGACGCGCTGAGTATTGCCCAGATGGCACGGGCCATTCGTGAGGGACACGTCACCAGCCGACAGCTTGTCGAGTTCTATCTGCGCCGCATCGCCGAGCGCAACGGATCGATCAACGCCATCGTCCAGCCGGCCGATCCGGCCCGGTTGCTCGAACAGGCGCAGGCGGCGGACCGCAGGGTCGCGGCGGGAGAGGCGCTGGGGCCGTTGCATGGCGTGCCCATCACCATCAAGGACGTCTGTCATGTCGAGGGCTTCAAGATGTCCTGCGGCATGCCCGAATGGCACGGCGCACCGAGCCCGGCCGATGCCACCGTGGTGCGGCGGCTGCGCGAGGCCGGGGCGCTGATCCTGGGGATCACCAATGTCCCGGAGCTGTGCATGTCCTTCGAGACGGAAAACTTCCTGTACGGACGCACCCTCAACCCCTTCGACCTGTCCAGAAGCCCCGGCGGCAGCAGCGGTGGGGAAGCCGCCGGCATCGCCGCAGGTTGCAGCCCGGCAGGATTGGGTTCGGATGCCGGGGGCAGCCTGCGCATCCCGGCGCATTTCAACGGCGTGTGCGGGTTCAAGCTGACCCAGGGCCGTGTCCCCCTGACCGGTCAATACCCGGTGGAGCGTACCGGCCTGATCCACATGACATCGGCCTATGGCGTCATGGGGCGCTACGTGGATGACATCAAGCTGCTGGGGCAACTGATCGCCGGGGCGGACGGCCATGACCCGGACACCGTCGACGTACCGTTCGAGGATGACCTGCCCCTCGCCAAGGCACGGGTCGCGCTGTTCCATGAGCTGCCGGGCGTGACGGTGCGCGCTTCGGTGCGCGATGCGCTGCAACGGGTCGCCGGCCTGTTGGAGCCGCAGGTCGGGCAAGTGAGCCAGGTCGCGCCGCCGGGCATGGAGCAGGCCTGCGATAGCCTGTGGAACATCTTCCTTTCCGGTGGCGATGCCGCCCGGGCCTGGGACAAATTCCTGCCCAGCCTTGGGCGCGACAAATTCTCGGCATGCCTGGAGGGCCTGGTGCAGGCGAGCAGGGAGACGGAACTGAGCGTCGATCAGTTCAAGGTCGACCTGGCCTACATCAATACCTTCCGCCGCGGCCTCAGCAGTTTCTTCCGCGACCACGACGTGCTGATCTGCCCGGTCTTCCCGGACGTCGCGTTCAAGCCGGGCGAATCGCTGGACGGCCGCTCACGGTACGGCTACGTGTTCCCCTTCAGCCTCTCCGGTTCGCCCGTGGTGGTGCTGCCGGTGGGGCTCGACCCGGAACTGGGCCTGCCGATCGGCCTCCAGATCATCGGCCCTCACTGGAAGGAACAGCGCCTCTTGGCGCTGGCCGCGCTGCTTGAACGCCAGCTTGCGCGGTGGCGGCCGGCGGTTTTTGGCGAGGTTTGAAAACGTGGGCGGCCTCCAGGGGGCTGGAGGCTGGGGAGGAGTGATGGAGGGTGTTCAGAGGCTGTCCGGATCGCCGAAGAACATCTGAATCCTCGACCGCAACCAACGCTCGCCCGGGTCGTTGTCCTGCGAGCCGCGCCAGGCCATGTGCAGTTCGAAGGTGCGGGTGGGCAGTGGCGGGTCTTCGGCCCGGACGCCGCCGGCGGCGGTGAGGGCGTCGGCGGTGTAGTCCGGCACGGTGGCGACGATGTCAGTGCCGGCCAGCAGGGTGCTCAGGCCGTTGAACTGCGGCACGGCCAGCACCACGTGGCGCTTGCGGCCGAGCTTTTCCAGTTCCTCGTCGATGAAGCCGCTGAGGTCGCCGGCGAACGACACCAATGCGTGCGGGCGCGCGCAGTAGTCGTCCAGGCTCAACGGCCCCGGCACGGTGTCGGCGCGCAGCAGTTTCGGCTGGCTGCGGCGCAGCACCTTGCGTTTTGCGTTGGCCGGCAGGTCGGTGGTGTAGCTGACGCCGATGGAGATTTCGCCGGACGCCAGCAGGCTCGGCATCAGGATGTAGTTGACCCGGCGCACCACCAGCACGATGCCCGGTGCTTCGGCGCGCAGGCGTTTGAGCAGCATGGGCAGCAGGGCGAATTCGACGTCGTCCGACAGCCCGATGCGGAACACCGACGTGCTGGTGGCCGGATCGAACTCGGCCGCACGGCTGACCGCCGTGGAGATCGAGTCCAGGGCCGGGGAGAGCAGGGCGAAGATTTCCACGGCGCGGGCGGACGGTTCCATGCTCCGGCCGGTGCGCACGAACAGCGGATCGTCGAACAGGCCACGCAGGCGCGAGAGCGCGGCGCTGATGGCCGGCTGGCCGAGGAACAGTTTTTCCGCGGCGCGGGTCACGCTGCGTTCGTGCATCAGCGTTTCGAAAACGATCAACAGGTTCAGGTCGACACGACGCAGGTCATTACGATTCATCTGGAGTCCTGGCAGAGTCATCAAGCTTGACGAGAGCGACCATATGAGAACAATGGCCGGCATGAATAGTACGGGGAAAGGCTGGTACTCTGCACCGGAAAATTGAGCTTTACTGAGCGGGTTCCGGTCTTACGCTCATGGATTCTGCCAATGCCGCCCATGCTGCGGAATCAATGACAGGCATGTCGACTATTAATGGCCGCTGATGGTCTTGGCCGGAAAGCCCAGATAGAGTTCAGGGCATTAGAGGTTACTTTGACGAGGTTTGCGATGTCCCGCACGATCCGTTTTCACAAGTTTGGTCCGGCCGAGGTGCTCAAGTGCGAAGAGCATGCGGCCGCTCAGCCAGGTCCTGGCGAAGTGCAGGTGCGCGTCGAGGCGATCGGCATCAGTTGGTACGACACCTTGTGGCGCCAGAACCTGGCGTCGTCCCAGGCCCGCCTGCCTTCGGGCCTGGGCCATGAAATGGCCGGCGTGGTCACGGCCGTCGGCGAAGGCATCGAGGACCTGGCGGTGGGCGACAAGGTCGCAAGCTTCCCGGCCGAGAGCCCCAACGACTACCCGGTCTACGGTGAGCTGATCGTGATGCCGCGCACCGCGCTGACCCGCTATCCGGACGTGCTCACGCCGATCGAGGCCAGCGTCCACTACACGCCGCTGCTGATCGCCTATTTCGCCTACATGGACCTGGCGCGGGTCAAGCCCGGGCAGTTCGCCCTGGTCACCGACGCCAGCCACTGCGCGGGGCCTTCCTTTGTCCAGCTGGGCAAGGCGCTGGGCGTCAAGGTGATCGCCGCGACCAAGACGGCCGAAGAGCGTGAATACCTGTTGTCGCTGGGGGCCGAGAAGGTCATCGTCACCGAAGAGGAAGACCTGTTGACCCGCGTCAACAAGATCACCGACAACCGTGGCGTCGAGATGGTGTTCGACGGCCTCGGCGGTCCGCAGATGTCGTTGCTCGGCGATGTGCTGGCGCCGCGCGGCAGCCTGGTGCTGTATGGCCTGCAGGGCGGCAACCAGACGCCGTTCCCGGCCTGTGCCGCCTTTCAGAAGAACATCCAGTTCTTCGTGCACTGCATCGGCAACTTCACCGGCAAGCCTGAGCTGGGCATCAAGCAGGACGGCGACGCGCTGCAGCGGGCCCTGCGCGACATCAACCAGTTCACCGCCGACCGCGTGCTGGTGCCGCTCAAGACCCGGGTGTTCCCGTTCGACCAATTCGTCGAGGCCCACCGCTACATGGATGAGTGCCCTTGCCGCGAACGCGTGGCCCTGCAGGTCGAAACGGCCTGATCTTCAAGCCCAGGAGTCCGTGCCGCCACGGACTCCTTCCTTTGCTTCACGCCCCTGGCCGGACTCTCACCGGCGTCTGCCCGCAACCGTTCAGCAACTGAACCGGTTTTTGCCTGGGATCTGTATCTTCTAATCGTCCTTCAAGCCCTGATAATTGAATGATTACTTTCATCTCAAGGAATGAGCCATGGCTGTGCATTCTGTTTTTTCTGGGCGAATACTCTTGTTTGTCTTTTTGCGATATGCCGATTCTTGTTTAAAAGTTGTAGGCGGGTTGCAAAAAGCATTCTTTATTTCTTGTGGTCACTGTTTGTGGGACTGCGTAAGAAGTTTCCTAGGACTCTCTTTTGCTTCCGGAAAACCCTTGCGGCCCTTGGCCTGCGCTGGTTTCATGGGGTGAGCGGCACTCAAGTGTTTCAAATAACTACGAAATCTTAAGTGTTAGGATTCAGCGTCTATTTATTAGTGATCCATTATTCCGTGCCACTGAGTTTGGCGGCGGGGTATGAAACTTTTCTGCACCGGGTAAGAGACCGATGAGCACAATCCATGATCAGGCAATGAATTATGTCTACCAGCAAGTGCTGCAACGCTTGTTGAGTTTTTTCTCCCGCGCAGAACGCACGGCGCTGCAACTTCTTATTCAACGGCTCGTCGTCGCGGCCGGCGGCAGCGAGCGCATCGGCGAGTTCAAGGTGCTGGCCGTCCAGACCGGCACCCGTGACAGTTGCTACGCCCTGGCGATGCTGCGGGCCGCTCAGTTGAGCATCGCCGGGCGCGCGCCGGCCACCTTTCAGCTGCGGGTGGCGACCTTGCGCTACGAAGGCAATGACCTGGCCGCGCTCGAAAACATGCACCGCAGCCATGCCGCGCTGTTTCTCTGCGACGATCCGCGGGTCGAGCTGCTGATGGTCGATCACCGCGAGGTGATGCCTTTCGATCACCAGGCGCCCATCAGCGAAGGCGGCAGTGAGGCCAACCGCATCAATCTGCTGATGGTGGGGCACCGCCGGACCTGGAACGAGGCGCTGGAGCTGTGGGACGACCGCTACCTGGCGACGGCGGAGTTCCATGGGCAGGTGGCGCGCTGGAACAACGGCGTCGATGTGCTGGCCGGCTGCGACTCCGCCGCGCGCCAGAGGCGCTTCATCGACGGGCTGGACCGTGCGGTGCGCAAGGTCGGCATCGGGCCGCTGGCGGACAACTCGGGCAGCTACGATCAATTGTTCGCGCTGCTCGACGGCCTCGACGGCGACTGCTACCGCCGGCTCTACACCGAGCCCGAGCGCATGCCCTGGCGTCCGGAAGGGCAGTTCGAGGCCTGCCGGCGCACGGTGTTCATCGACGTCCACGACATGCTCGTCGCCAAGCTCGATGACCGTTGGCCCCTGCTCAGCGAGTTCCTCGGGTTCAAGGCGGACGAATGGTCCGCGGCGCTGTTCGACGACGAATGCCCGGATCCGCTGGTGGCCGCTTACCTGTGCGGCCTCCAGGCCCGGTTCGTGGAAGGGCACAGCTACGAGGCCGGCGTCCAGGCGTTTGTGCAGCGCAGCCTGGCGGCCATGCGGCGCCGACAGGTGCCGGAACCGGTCTGTGAGCATCTGGCCGCGACCTTCGCCAAGCCCCAGGGGTATGAAGAGTTGAGGCAAAAGGCCCTGGCCGGCCTGCAGGCGCGTTTCGGGCTCAACGAAAACCAGATCGTCTGCCTGCTGTTTGCGCCGTTCACCGACAGCGGCGCAGGCCTTGAGCGTTTCCTGCGGGCCTGCCACCCCGGCATGCTGGTGGCGATTCCGGATCTGCACCGCGCGATGCAGGGCCTGCACGCGCCGGAGCAGGTGTTGCAGTGGATGACGGAGGTCAGCGGATTGCCCGTCAGGCTCATCGGCCGGCTGTATGCCATGGAGCCCGTCCCGGCGCTACCGCAGCGGCCGCTTGAAACGGCGTCGCCGACGAGTGACGACGCGTTCGGGGGCGACCGCTCCCAGGAACGTTAGGATGGGCGGCGCACACGACAATGACTGGATCGCGCCGGGCGGGCGCCCATGAAGGCGCGGCGGGAGACCGACTTTGCGTATCAGGCGGTGTACCGCTACCTGACCCGACTGATGGCCGGCTGTGGCCCGGATGAAAGCATCCGTTTGCCGTCCCTGCGGCAACTGGCCGACCGTCTGAACGTGTCGATATCGACCATCCAGTGCGCCTACTCGCTGCTGGAGAAGGAAGGGCGGGTGTATTCGGTCGCCAAGTCCGGCTATTTCGCCCGCGCCGTCTCGTCTGTGCCGTCGCCGGACGACGACCGTGACCTGCTGGAGACCGTCTATGTCAGTGCCCGCTGGCCGGGCATGAAAGTGCTGAGCGGTGACGAGCCGGCGTCGATCCAGCCTTTGGACAGCCCGCTGCTGGTGCTTGAGCGGGAGCTGCTGCGCCAGTATCCCCGGCCGTCGCAGTGGCTGGCGCCTCCTTGCGGCGAGCAGCAGTTGCGGGCAGCCGTGGCGGCCCGCTACACCACGTCGCACCGGCACTGCTGGCACGCGGACGACGTGTACGTCGGCGCCGACCTGCGCGGGGTGCTGGAGATTCTGATCGCCGTGCTGGATCTCAGGCATGCCACCCTGGTGGTCGAGTCGCCGTGCGACTGGGTGATCCTGCGCCTGCTGCAGTCGGCGCAGGTGCAGGTGATCGAGTTGCCGTTGCAGGCCGCAGGCGGGCTCGATGCGCAGCGGCTGGAGGATCTGCTCAAGACCCGGTCGGTGGCGCTGATCCTGTTGTCTTCCGGGTTGAGCATGCCCCGGGGCAGCCAAGTGCCGGCGGATAACCGGCAGTCCATCGCGCGCCTGCTGGCCCGGCACGGCACCTGGGTGCTGGAGAACGATTGCTACAGCGAACTCGACGAAGGCCTCGACCGCTTGCGCCTGCGCGACTTGCTCGACCCTGACCGCCTGCTGGTGTTCTCCTGCTTCGAGACGTTCATCGGTGCGGAGGCGCCGTACGGCTACCTGCTGTCACGGCAGTGGCGCACGGAGCTGCAGCGGCATTTCCTGTTGCGTTCGTTCCGCCTGTCGCCTATCCGCCAGAAGGCGATCGCACGCTTGTATGACAGTGGGCGGCTCGATCAGCACTTGGAGTCGTTGCGCCGCCGCTTGAGAGAGCACCGCACGCCCATGGTCGAGCTGTTGCGCGAGCGGCTGGGGGAGAGCCTGCAGGTGGTCGAGCCCCAGGGCGGGGCGACGCTTTGGGTGCGCGCCAGGCGCCCGGTGGACATGCGCGACGTCTTTCGGCGCCTGCTCAAGCAGCAGGTGGTGATCGCGCCTGGAGAGCTGTTCAGTCTGCAAGGGTTGCATGCCCAGCACCTGCGTTTGAGCCCCCTCGGCCTGGATGCCCGGGATGCCTCGGGCACGGTAGGCCTGCTGGCGGATGCGCTGCGTCTGGCGCCGCTGCGGTGAGCGGAAAAAACATTAAATGTTGTCAGGATAGATCCCATCGCACTGCGGTCGAAGTGCCAGTAAACTGCGCGGTATTTCCTGAACCACTCTCTCTCAGAGGTTTTGCATGACACTCAGTCCTTTTGCGGGCAAACCGGCACCGACAGATCTGTTGGTCGACATCCCGCGACTGGTAACGGCCTATTACACAGGTCAACCGGATGCATCGGTCTCCACCCAGCGTGTGGCGTTCGGCACTTCCGGGCACCGGGGCAGCTCCTTCGACTTGAGTTTCAACGAGTGGCACGTGCTGGCCATCAGTCAGGCCATCTGCCTGTACCGTGAAGCCCAAGGCATCACCGGGCCGCTGTTTGTCGGCATCGACACCCATGCGCTGTCGACCCCGGCGGGCGCCAGCGCCCTGGAAGTGCTGGCGGCCAACGGCGTGACCGTCATGATCGCCGCCGGCGACGAATACACGCCGACCCCGGCGGTGTCCCACGCGATCCTTTGCTACAACCGCGGACGCACGTCCGGTCTGGCCGACGGCATCGTCATCACCCCGTCGCACAACCCGCCGCAAAGCGGTGGCTACAAATACAACCCGACCAACGGCGGCCCGGCCGACACCCACATCACCAAGTGGATCGAAGCCAAGGCCAACGAACTGCTGGCCAACAAGCTGGCCGGGGTCAAACGCATCAGCTACGAGCAAGCGCTCAAGGCCGACACCACCCACCGCCACGACTACGTCAACACCTACGTGGCCGACCTGATCAACGTCATCGACTTCGACGCGATCCGCGCAGCCAAGCTGCGCCTGGGCGTCGATCCGTTGGGCGGAGCAGGGGTGCGCTACTGGTCGGCGATCGCCGAGCACTACCGTCTGGATCTGGAGGTGGTGAACAAGCAGGTCGACTCGACCTTCCGCTTCATGACTGTCGACTGGGATGGCCAGATCCGCATGGACCCGTCCTCCAGCCACGCCATGCAAGGCCTGATCGGCCTCAAGGAACGCTTCGACGTGGCGTTCGCCTGCGACCCGGATCACGACCGTCACGGCATCGTCACCCCGAGCGGTGGCCTGTTGGCACCGAACAATTACCTGGCCGTGGCCATCGACTACCTGTTCCAGAACCGTCCGCAATGGCGCGCCGATGCCGCCGTGGGCAAGACCGTGGTCAGCAGCGGGCTGATCGACCGCGTCGCCAAGCGTCTGGGCCGTCGTCTGTACGAAGTGCCGGTGGGCTTCAAGTGGTTCGCTGACGGCCTGTTCGACGGTTCGCTCGGCTTCGGCGGCGAAGAAAGCGCCGGCGCCTCGTTCCTGCGCAAGGACGGCGGCGTCTGGAGCACCGACAAGGACGGCCTGATCCCTTCGCTGCTGGCCGCCGAAATGACCGCCCGCACCGGCCGCGATCCGAGCCAGGCCTACCGTGCCCTGACCGACGAGCTGGGCGAGCCGTTCTCGGTGCGCGTGGACGCCAAGGCCAACCCTGAGCAGAAGGCGCTGCTGAGCAAGCTGTCGCCGCAGCAGGTCACCTCGACCGAACTGGCGGGCGAGAAGATCCAGAGCATCCTCAGCCACGCGCCGGGCAACGACCAGGCCATCGGCGGCCTGAAGGTGATGACCGAAAACGGCTGGTTCGCGGCGCGTCCGTCGGGCACCGAGGACATCTACAAGATCTACGCCGAAAGCTTCATCGGCGACGACCACCTCAAGCAACTGGTGGCCGAGGCGCAGACCCTGGTGGACGGTGCGATCAGCGCGAAGTGACCACGGATCCTGCTGCACCCTGGCCTCTGCGGGCGCGGGCTTGCCCGCGAAAGCGGTGGTTCAGGCACTGAAGATGTTGGAAGAGCCTGACAGTGATGCGTGAAACAGAAAGGGGCGACCACTACGGTCGCCCCTTTTTTTGCCTGCGTGTTCGGCCGTCAGGCCAGGTCCACCAGGACGACCTCGCTGTCTTCGATGGCCGTGACCGTCAACACCTGTTCCTGGGCCACCGCGACGCCGTCCCGGGCCTGGGCGCGCACACCGTTGACCTCGATGACGCCGGTGGCCGGCACCAGATAGGCACGGCGTCCGGCGTCCAGGCGATACTCCGCCGTTTCGCCGGCCTTGAGATTGGCGGCCACCAGGCGCGCATCGGCGCGGATGCGCAGGCTCTGGTCATCGCCGTCCTTGCCGCTGGCCAGCGTCACGAAACCCTCGCGCTCGCCTTTGGGGAAGGGCTTGGCGCCCCAAGAGGGCGGCGCGCCGGTTTCGGTCGGCAGGATCCAGATCTGGAAGATCTTGGTGTCGCCCGCTTCGAGGTTGTATTCGCTGTGCGCGATGCCGGTGCCGGCGCTCATCACTTGCACATCGCCCGCTTCGGTGCGGCCCTTGTTGCCCAGGTTGTCCTGGTGGCTGATCGCGCCTTCACGGACATAGGTGATGATTTCCATGTCCCGGTGCGGATGGGTGGGAAAGCCGGTGCCGGGCGCGATGATGTCGTCGTTCCACACGCGCAGGTTGCCCCAGCTCATGCGTTGGGGGTCGTAGTACTCGGCGAACGAAAAATGGTGATGGGCATCCAGCCAGCCGTGGTGGGCGCCGCCCAGCGAGCTGAAAGGTCGGAGTTCAAGCATGGTCGTGATCCTCGATAGGTTCCCGGAGCAGCGGGGGATGACGGGCATCATCTATCAGGGAGTCATCGATAAAAAGCGTAAAAAGTGCGCCATAACAATCGAATCGATCGATGTTTATGAACCTCGAAACGGTCTCACCCAGCCTTCAATTCGTCGTCTAACCCCATGACGCGCAAGCATTTCGCTAGAACTCGAAAGCAATTCCAGACACCATAGCGCTCAACCGTTTCAGATGCCGGAGTCCGTCAGCGTGGCGCAGCACACCCCCGATCTTCCTCCCGAACTTCGCCCCTTGGCCGAGATGCCGTGGTTCAAGCGCCTGGCCGCCCGTTTCCTGGGGCACGGCCTGACCCGCTTGCGCGCCCAGCACCGGTCGTCGTGGCTGCACGGTCAGGCCGACGGCTTTCGCAGCGGCCACACCGCCGGCGTCGAGTACGGCTATAAGGAAGGCCGGCAGGACGGACTGGAAGAGGGCCGCCAGATGCTGCTGATCCGTGACAGCCGCAGCACCGAACATCGGCCGCCGTCCATCGATGACCACCTGTTCGATGACTGGCGCCTGCCGCTCACCCCGGAGCTGAAGAAGCGGATGAAGGCCGATGTGGCGCGCCTGCTGCCGGCCCAGGCCCAGCCGAGCGCGGCGCAGTGGAAGATGATCTTCAGCGACACGCCGTCGACGTCCGTGGTGGCCGGTGCCGGCGCCGGCAAGTCGACGACCCTGGTGCTGCGGATCCTGCTGCTGACCCATTACCTGGGCTTCGAGCTCGACTCGATGACCGTGGTGACGTTCACCCGCGAATCGCGCCGGGACTTCATCAGGAAGCTGATCGAACTGTTCGCCCTGTGGGGGCGGCCGCTGGAGCAGAAGCAGGCGCGCGACCTGGTGCGCACGTTCCACTCGCTCATCCTGCCGATGGTGCGCAGCCTGCCGGGGTTCGAGCGGTTGCAGGCCTTCGAGAACCTCAGCAACCGGCCCCAGGGCGGCGATGACGAGGCAGACAGCAATCCGTTCGACCTGCGCATCAACGAGGCCCAGCGCCAGCGGCTCAATGCCTGTTACCACCGCTTGTACACCGAGGATGAGCGTTTCCGTCAGTTGGTCCAGCCATTGTCGCGGCATGCCTTGCAGCTCAAGGAGCTGGAGCGCGACCACCCGGACGTGCAGAAGCGCATGGCGGTGACCGAACTGGCCGCCAAACGCGATGAAGAGCTGTGCGACGTGATTGAGGACTTGTGGTTCCGGGCCGGGGCCTGGCCGATCAAGGGGATCGAGCCGAACCGCCAGACCTTTGAGATCAACGGTGCCCGTTTCCATTGCCACGGCTACATCCCGAGCCTGGATGCCTGGGTCGTGCTCGGCTTCGATGCCGGCGAAAACCCCCAGACCTGCCGGCCGGGCGCCAAGCTGACGGTGCGCGCCGAGTGGGCCGTGAAACGCACCCTGTTTCAAGCTTTCTGTCGTAAACCATTGATTTGGTTGGACAATTACGAAATGTCGAAGCGGGTTCTGGCCACGCTGGCGGGGGATGCGAGCGCAGGCCCCGGCTTCGACTACAAGGTCAAAGGCGAGTTGGCTTCCGCACCGCTGCTCGACTGTTTCGTCGGCGCCGCCGGCTTCATCGAGAACCTGGGGCTGGACGTGCCGGACGCGGTCGGCCGCATGAGTTTCGCCAAGGACGACCCCGACCGGTTCTTCTTCGAGGCCTTGAGCCTGTTTTGGCGCGCCCTGGAAGATCACCTGCTGGATCAGAAGCCGCCGGTCATGACCTACAACCGCATGTTCGCGCTGTTCAGCGAGCACTCGCCGGAAAACCTCAAACTGCTCGGCGATGACCTGCTGCGGCCGATGTCGCACCTGATGATCGACGAGTTTCAGGACGTTTCGCCGCAGATCGTCTCGTGGATCCGCGCCAGCCTGGGCGAGATCCGCAGCCGCGGGCCGTCCATGCATGTCGGGCGCGGGGCGCAACGCTCGTCGCTGCTGTGCGTGGGCGATGACTGGCAGTCCATCTACGGCTGGCGCGGCAGTTCGCCGAGCTACTTCATGGCCTTCAACACCGAGTTCCCGTCGCCGGCCACCACGCGGGTGATGCTCAGCGAGAACTACCGCAGCCACCAGCACATCATCGATGCGGCGGAGCATGTGGTGCGGGCCGCTCCGGCGATTCCCGGGAAAAAGGCCAAGGCCTGCGGCGAGGCCGGCGAACTGCGGCCGGTCAACGTTATGGAGCGCGATGACGCCGCATTGGCCCAGCGTTTGGCGGAGCATTACCGGAAAGGCGATTCGATCTTGATGCTGTATCGAAAAAGTAGCGATAAGTCATTGATTGAACAGCATATTCAGTCCGTAGTTAATGTGGATTCTAGCTTGCCGTACGACGCCCGGCGCCTGAAGCAACTGACCTTTCACAGCGCCAAGGGCCTGCAGGCCGACGCGGTGTTCATGCTGGGAGACTGCCAGCATTTGACCAGTTCCCCCTACAAGAACCAGGTCTACCGCATGGCTGGCCTGGGCAAGGCCGGCGACAGCGAGCCGTACGACAGTGCGCAAAAGGATGAGATCCTGCGCTTGGCCTACGTCGGTATCACCCGTGCGGTCAGTCACTGCTATTGGTATGTCGAACCCCAGGACGGGCCAGCGGTGAACATGCCGCGGGCATCGGACAGGGTCGATGGGGGCAAGCCGTTCTTCGCCGACCGGCGCCCGGAGAAAAAGACCGCCTGAATCGACCGACCAACAAAAAGCCCGCTATCGCTAGCGGGCTTTTTCTTTATGGATCATGTGGTTATGCGTAACTTCTCAACGATTCCGGAGGAGTGAACGCGTCCAGTTCATCCTCGACCGCCTCGATTATTCGTTCGACATCCGCAGCGTTCATCACGGTGGCGCAGGGAATGCCCGCGATCGCGATCAGGGTTTCGCCGCTGGCGCGGTCGAACAGACGGGCGATCATGCTGCCCGGTGCGTCCATCTTCGCCTCGAATCCCATGGGATGAAAATGCCAGCGCATCAGCTGGCAGGCATTGGGAAAGGTGACTTTGCTTGAGGCTCTATTCATGTGTTGCCCGCCTTCTTCATCGAGCGCTTCCGTTTGCTCAGGGTAGGTGGGAAGAGCCTTCATTGGCTCAACCGGTGGGTGCCATTAAAAGTAGCACCTGGATGTGAAAATCCTGTGAGAATTTTCAGGCCGTTTGGCGATTGCGCGGATTATTTTGATGTAAGTCACGAACCATACGGCTGCGGCCGACGAAGTGCCGCCGCGGTTCGGTCATTGCCCGGGCGTCTGAAGTTGGGCAAGCTCGGTGCTTTTGGCAGAGATCCTTATGCACGCCGACGACGACGGCCCGGAGCAGTCCCCGGCCACCCGCGAAACGGTCATGCGCTATCACCTGAGCTGGAAGCGCCGGGATCTGGACAGCGTGATGGCGCTCTACCATCCGGCCATCCAGTACAACGACTTTTTCCAGAACCGTGTGCTCGGCCTCGATGAACTGCGCGAGTACGTGCGGGTCAGCATGCCGCGCGAATCCGACGAAGCGCTGGAGCATTGCGACCGGATCCGCATCGACGGCAACACGGCGTTCATTCAGTACGAGGTGACGTTGCGCGGCGGCAGCGGCCTGGTGTCGTTCCGCTCCAGCGAAGCGATCACCGTCAAGGACGGCTTGATCTGGCGCGTCAACGAATACGCCTCGCTGGTGCGGGAAACGGCCGCTGCGGCCCAGGCGTCGAACCGGCGCCCGGCGGCGAGCCGCCTGGGGTTGTCGCCGCGCCAGTTGAGCTTCATGGCCGATGACCTGCAAAGCTATTTCCAGCGCCAGCAACCGTACCTCGACCCGGAACTGGACCTGCAGCGGGTGGCGAAGGAGTGCGGCTACAGCCGCAACCAGATTTCCTACTTGCTCAACCAGGTGCTGGGGCAAAGCTTCTATCGCTACGTCAATCAGGCCCGCCTGCAACATGTGTTGCGGGGCCTGGACACCGCCACGCCGCCGCTGCGCATCGATGAACGGGCCTTCGCTGCCGGCTTCAACTCGCTGTCGGCGTTCTACAGCTGCTTTCGCCAGCACACCGGGCAGTCGCCCAAGGCTTACGCCAAACAAATTTCTTTGCGGGCACGCGCGCAAGACAGCCCTTGAGTCCAGCCACTAGGATCGCCGCCATCGACCTTTTGATTGGCGGAGTCTTGCATGCCGGCGTGGCGCAACATCAGTTTGTGGATGGATCAGCTCGACGAGCCGCTGACCGCGCGGCCGGCGCTGGAGCAGGACCTGGACGTCGACGTGGCGATCATCGGCGCCGGCTACACAGGGCTGTGGACGGCGTACTACCTCAAGCGGCTGGCGCCGGGCCTGGACATCGCCATCGTCGAGGCGCAGACCGCCGGGTTCGGCGCGTCCGGGCGCAACGGCGGCTGGCTGATGGGCAACCTGCTGGGCGAGGACCGCTTGCTGGCCGGGCTGTCTCCCCAAGAGCGCCGGGCGTCCTACGACCTGCTGCACAGCATTCCCGATGAAGTGGAAGTTGTTCTTGAGCGCGAAGGCATCGACTGCGATTACCGCAAGGGCGGTGTGCTGTACTGCGCCGCGCGTTACCCGGAACAGGCGGCGAGCCTGCGCCAGTACCTCGACAAGCTGCACGCCCAGGGCCTGAGCGACAACGACTACCGCTGGCTCGGCCCCGAGCAGTTGGCGCAGCAGCTGCGGATCGCCAAGCCGTACGGCGCGATCTTCGCCCCCCACGTGGCGACCCTTCACCCGGCCAAACTGGTGCGCGGCCTGGCCCGCGCCGTCCAGCGCATGGGCGTGAAGATCTACGAAAACAGTCCGGTCACCCATTGGCAGGCCGGCAGCCTGCGCACCGACAAGGCCAGCGTGCGCAGCCGCTGGATCGTGCCGGCCGTCGAGGGCTATTCGGTGACGCTGCCGCCGCTGGGCCGCTATCAGTTGCCGGTGCAAAGCCTGATCGTCGCCACCGAACCGCTGTCGGCGGCGGTCTGGGACGAGATCGGCCTCAATGGCGGCCAGGCGTTCAGCGAGTTCAGCCGCCAAGTCACGTACGGCCAGCGCAGCGCCGACAACCGCCTGATCTTCGGGGCCCGGGGCGGCTACCGGTTCGCCGGCAGGCTGCGGCACGACTTCGACCTGACCCGCGATGAAGTGCAGCTGCGTCGCTATCTGTTCGGCGAGCTGTTCCCGCAACTGAAAAACGTGCAGATCACCCACGGCTGGGGCGGCAACCTCGGCATGTCCCGGCACTTCAAGCCGCACATGCTCTGCGATCGCGCCAACGGCATCGCCTTGTCCGGCGGCTACGGCGGCGAGGGCGTCGGCGCCAGCAACCTGGGCGGGCGCACCTTGGCCGACCTGATCCTGGAGCGCGACAGCGAGCTGGTGCGCCAGCCCTGGGTGCTGCCGGACGGCGGGATCCACGCGCTGCGCGCCTGGGAGCCGGAGCCGTGCCGGTGGCTGGGCTACAACGCGATCATCAAGAGCTTCGTCCATGAGGACCAGACCCTGGCCAACCCGGCCACGGCGCCCTGGCGGCGCAAGCTGGCCACCCGGGTGGCGGGCTTCATGGAAGGTTTCATGCATTGAACCCCAGCTTCAATCCCAAGACAGGTAGCCCTATGAGCATCACCCAGTTCAAAAACACCGCCACGATGCCGCTGGATGAATCCAATCCGGTGGCCGTTCCCCTCGGCACGCCGGTGGCGGTCGCCTCGACCACCAGCGTCGAGCGCGACGACGGCGTCGAAACCGGCGTCTGGGCGTGCACGCCCGGCCGCTGGCGCCGGCAGATCACCGCCCAGGAGTTCTGCCATTTCATTTCCGGCCGCTGCACCTTCACCCCCGACGGCGGCGGCGAAACCCTGCACATCCAGGGCGGCGACGCCTTGATGCTGCCGGCGAACACGCTCGGCGTCTGGGACATCCAGGAGACCGTGCGCAAGACCTATGTCCTGATTTTCTGACTTTCCGATCTTTGATTGCCTGCCCGCTTCACGACAAAAAAGACAACAGCACCCACAGGTATCCCCATGATCCAGAAAACCCTCTCACTGGCGCCGCTGCTGCTGGTCGCCTCGCTCAGCCACGCGGCCGACACGGTCAAGGTCTACAACTGGTCCGACTACATTGCGCCGGACACCGCGAAGAACTTCGAGAAGGACACGGGCCTGGGCGTCACCTACGACGTCTACGACAGCAACGAAACCCTCGACGGCAAGCTGATGACCGGCAAGTCCGGCTACGACGTGGTGTTTCCCTCCAACCATTTCATGGCGCGGCAGATCCAGGGCGGGGCGCTGAAGAAGCTCGACAAGAGCCAGCTGCCGAACTGGAAGAACCTCAACCCGGTGCTGCTCAAGGCGCTGCAGACCAACGATCCGGGCAACGAACACGGCTTCCCGTACCTGTGGGGCAGCACCGGCATCGGCTATAACGTGGCCAAGGTCAAGGCTGTGCTGGGCGAGGGTGCGCCGCTGGATTCCTGGGACCTGATCTTCAAGCCCGAGTACATGCAGAAGCTGCAGAAGTGCGGGGTGGCGATCCTCGACAACGGCCCGGAACTGCTGCCGGCGGCGCTCAACTACCTGGGCTTGCCGCACCACAGCAAGAACCCCGAGGACTACAAGAAGGCCGAAGCGCTGCTGATGAAGGTGCGGCCTTATGTCAGCTACTTCCATTCCTCCAAGTACACCAGCGACCTGGCCAACGGCGACATCTGCGTGGCGGTGGGCTTCTCCGGCGACATCCTGCAGGCGGAAAACCGCGCCAAAGAGGCGAAGAACGGCGTCGAGATCGGCTATTCGATCCCCAAGGAGGGCGCCGCCATCTGGTTCGACATGGTCGCGATGCCGGCCGACGCGCCTGACGAGAAGGCCGGCTACGCGTTCATGAACTACCTGCTGCGCCCGGATGTGATGGCCGGCATCAGCAACTACGTGCACTACGCCAACGGCAACGAACAGGCTGACGGTCTGATCGACCCGGCCATCAAGGGCGACACCAAGGTCTATCCGAGCCCCGAGATGATGGGCAAGCTGTTCGCGCTGGAGGCGATGCCCCTCAACATCGACCGGATCCGTACCCGCGTATGGAACAAGATCCGCACCGGCAGCTGATCAATCCCCCCCAAAAAAACGTAGGAGCGAGCCTGCTCGCGATGCGTGGATCCCTCGGCAGTCACGTTGAAGGATGCGCATCGCGGGCAGGCTCGCTCCTACTGTCGTTCAGGTGCCGGCCTACGCCCGGTTGCACTAATAAAGTGCAGGAAAGTGAGACGCCTTCGGCAAAAAACAATTAACCCCTATTTAATATTTAAATAAGAAATCGTCAGACAATTCGGCAAATTCACCAAAGTTCAAACAATTGTCCAACAGCACATGCTTTGTTTACGGGAGCTTTGCGGAAAAGTTCGTTTTGAGTTCGAAAAAACGCTAGACGTTCGATTTCAAATTGTGTCAGGTTGCGAATGCCTTCATTGGGCGAGTGATAGGACAATCTCGCCAGAGGTTGTCGCTATCTGACAAAAACTGTTCCATTGCTAAACAAGGAAGTGTGTTTATGTCGAAAGTAAAAGCTAACGCTATTGATACGGCCGAACAGGCATTCCAGCTGTCGGCGGCAAACCCCCTGGCGGCGTCCAGCACCGCCTGGAACCAGATCAATAGCTTCAGCCATCAGTACGATCGTGGCGGCAACCTCACGGTCAATGGCAAACCCTCCTATTCCGTCGACCAGGCCGCCGATTACATCCTGCGCGACGGGGCTGCCTACAAAGACTTGGACGGCAGCGGCAAGATCGAACTCACCTACACGTTCCTGACCTCGGCATCGTCCAGCACGATGTACAAGCACGGGATCAGCGGGTTCAGTCAGTTCAGCGCCCAACAGAAAGCCCAGGCCGTGCTCGCCATGCAATCCTGGGCCGACGTGGCCAACGTCACCTTCACCGAGAAAGCCTCGGGCGGTGATGGCCACATGACCTTCGGCAACTACAGCGGCGGCCAGGACGGCGCGGCGGCGTTCGCCTATCTGCCGGGCACCGGCGCCGGCTACGACGGCACTTCGTGGTACTTGATCAACAGCGGCTACCAGCAGAACAAGAACCCGGACCTGAACAACTACGGCCGTCAGACCCTGACCCACGAGATCGGTCACACCCTGGGCCTGGCCCACCCCGGCGACTACAACGCCGGCAACGGCAACCCGACCTACAATGACGCCCACTACGGTCAAGACACCCGTGGCTACAGCGTCATGAGCTACTGGAGCGAAAGCAACACCAGCCAGAACTTCAGCAAGGGTGGGGTGGAAGCCTATTCGTCCGGTCCGCTGATGGATGACATCGCCGCGATCCAGAAGCTGTACGGCGCCAACATGACTACCCGTACCGGCGACACCACCTACGGCTTCAACTCCAACGCCGGGCGCGATTTCCTCAGCGCTACGTCGTCGGCCGACAAGCTGGTGTTCTCGGTGTGGGACGCAGGCGGCAAGGACACCTTCGACTTCTCGGGCTTCACCCAGAACCAGAAGATCAACCTCAATGAAGCGTCGTTCTCCGACGTGGGCGGCCTGGTGGGCAACGTGTCCATCGCCAAGGGCGTCACCATCGAGAACGCCATCGGCGGTTCGGGCAACGACCTGCTGATCGGCAACAGTGTGTCCAACGAGCTCAAGGGCGGTGCCGGCAACGACATCCTCTACGGAGCCGGCGGCGCCGACAAGCTGTGGGGCGGGGCAGGTGCGGACATCTTCGTGTTCGGCGCCAGCACCGACTCCAAGCCGGGCGCGGCCGACCAGATCCTGGACTTCACCTCGGGCCTGGACAAGATCGACCTGACCGGCATCACCAAAGGCGCCGGCCTGCACTTCGTCAGCGCCTTCACCGGTGCGGCGGGTGACGCGATCCTGACTACCTCGGGCGGCAACAGCACCCTGCAAGTGGACTTCTCCGGGCACGGCGTAGCGGACTTCCTGGTCAGCACCGTCGGCGTCGCGGCTGTCACCGACATCGCAGCGTGATGTGAAACGGGAAAGCGGCGCACGGTGCGCCGCTTTCTTCACTTGCATCGCCTCGCCCTGTGGGCAAGGCTACACGCCGGAGCGAAATGTCCCATGACCCGTAGCGCAATTTCCCGCAAGGCAGTGGCTTGGCTGTTGCCGACGCTGATGATGATTTCTGGAGAGACACCCATGGCAAGCAGCCTCAGACTCGAAGAACCTTCGACGTTCGCCGGCCCGTGGCAGGCGACCTTGAGCGACCGCAGCGACGCGCCGGATGCCCAGGCCCTGCAAGACAAGCCGTCGAACACCTGCGTCATCGAGCTTGAGCCGGACCAAACCCTGGGCAAAGGCGCCGACTGCCTGAGCGCCTGGCTGCAGGACAGCGCCATCGGCTGGTTTCCCGACCCCGACGGCCTGTCGATCACCGGCAAGGAAGGCTCAAGAATCCAGTTCTTCAGCCGACAACGTGATGGGCTTTATCTGAGCACTTTGAAGTCGGGCCTGGTGATCACGCTGGTGCGCGCCGCAGCGCAACCGTGACGGCCGTCCGAACGAACAGTTTGAATATAAATGACCTCGATGCAGTTATAAGCATTGCCTTGATAGCGACAACGCCGGTTAAACATCGCGAAAGTTGTTATTGAAGTGTAAGCGGACACTTGCAGAGTATCTCCCGGGCCATGCACGGGTTGTTTAATAAAGACTCGCCAAAGAATGGCGGGGAATATCATTCGGGAATTATCAATGAAGATGGCGAAGGCCCCAGTCACCGCACCGTTATTCAAGGCACTGGGTGACTACAAGGGCATTCTGATCAGCGTCGGTTGCTTTACCGCACTGATCAACGTGCTGATGCTGGTGCCCTCCATATATATGCTGCAGGTCTACGACCGGGTGCTGTCTTCGCAAAACGAAACCACCCTGGCGATGCTGTCGCTGATGGTGGTCGGTTTCTTCGCCTTCATCGGCCTGCTGGAGGTGGTGCGCAGCTTCATCGTGATCCGCATCGGCAGCCAGCTGGAGCGCCGCTTCAACCTGCGGGTCTACCAGGCCGCGTTCGAGCGCAACCTGTTCAAGGGCGAAGGCAACGCCGGTCAGTCGCTGAACGACCTGACCCATATCCGCCAATTCGTCACGGGGCCGGCGCTGTTCGCGTTCTTCGATGCGCCGTGGTTCCCGGTCTATCTGTTTGTGATCTACCTGTTCAATGTCTGGCTGGGCGTGCTCGCCACCGCCGGTGCGGTGCTGCTGATCGCCCTGGCGTGCCTGAATGAATACATGACCAAGAAGCCGTTGGGCGAGGCCTCCGGGTTTTCGCAGAAGTCCAGCCAACTGGCCACCAGCCATCTGCACAACGCCGAAACCATCCAGGCCATGGGCATGCTCGGCGCGCTGCGCAAGCGCTGGTTCCAGGTGCATTCGCGGTTCCTCGGCCTGCAGAACCAGGCCAGCGACACCGGCGCGGTCATCTCGTCCCTGAGCAAGACCCTGCGCCTGTGCCTGCAATCGCTGGTGCTGGGGCTGGGCGCCTTGCTGGTGATCAAGGGCGACATGACCGCCGGGATGATGATCGCCGGATCGATCCTGATGGGCCGGGTGCTGAGCCCGATCGATCAGTTGATCGCCGTGTGGAAACAGTGGAGCGGGGCGAAGCTGGCGTACCGTCGCCTGGACTCGCTGCTGCAGGCGTTCCCGCCCAGCGACGACAACATGGCGCTGCCGGCGCCCAAGGGCCAGATCAGTTTCGAACAGGTCAGCGCCGGCCCGCCGGGCCAGCGGATGCCTACCTTGCACATGGTCAACTTCAGCCTCGCGGCCGGTGAAGTGCTGGGCGTGCTGGGGGCTTCGGGCTCCGGCAAATCGACCCTGGCGCGGGTGCTGGTCGGCGTCTGGCCGGCCCTGGGCGGCACCGTGCGCCTGGACGGCGCCGACATCCACCGCTGGAACCGCGATCAGCTCGGTCCGTACATCGGCTACCTGCCCCAGGACATCGAGCTGTTCAGCGGCACCGTGGCCGAAAACATCGCCCGCTTCAGCGATGCCGATCCGCAGAAGGTCGTGGCCGCCGCCCAGCAGGCCGGCGTGCACGAGATGATCCTGCGCCTGCCCAAAGGCTACGACACCCCGCTGGGCGAGGACGGCAGCGGCCTGTCCGGCGGCCAGAAGCAGCGCGTGGCCCTGGCCCGCGCCATGTACGGCACCCCGAGCCTGGTGGTGCTGGACGAGCCGAACTCCAACCTCGACACCGTCGGCGAGGCCGCGCTGGCCAGCGCCATCGCCCAGCTCAAGGCCCAGGGCACCAGCGTGATCCTGGTCACCCACCGTTCTTCGGTGCTGGCCCAGGCCGACAAGCTGCTGGTGCTCAACGACGGGCGCCTGCAGGCGTTCGGCCCGAGCCAGGACGTGCTGCGGGCGCTGTCCGGCAATCAGGAACAACCACGTGAGAAGACTGCGCAGGCACCGGCCGGGCTCAGCATGAGCCGGCAGTATCAGCCGACGACAAGGAATTCGGGTGTATGAGCAGTGCAAGCATGAACACAACCAACGAAGCGTCGCTGGAAAACGACTACACCCGCGAACGTCCGGAGCGCGACGCGAAGTTCTTCGCCCGGATGGGCTGGATCCTCGCGCTGGCCGGCGCCGGCAGTTTCTTCACCTGGGCGGCCCTGGCGCCGCTGGACCAAGGCATTCCCGTGCAGGGCACTGTGGTGGTGTCGGGCAAGCGCAAGGCCGTGCAGTCGATGAGCGCCGGGGTGGTCAGCCGCATCCTGGTGCGTGAAGGCCAAAGTGTGAAGCAGGGCCAGCCGCTGTTCCGCCTCGACCAGACCCAGGTCGCCGCCGACGTGCAGTCGCTCCAGGCCCAGTACCGCATGGCGTGGGCCAGCCTGGCGCGCTGGCAGGCCGAGCGCGACAACCTCAAGCAGGTGACGTTCCCGGCCGAACTGAGCAACGATCCGGATCCGCGCCTGGCGCTGGTGCTCGAAGGCCAGCGTCAGCTGTTCAGCAGCCGCCGCGAGGCGTATTCCCGCGAGCAGGCCGCGCTGCGCGCCAGCATCGAAGGCGCCAGTGCGCAACTGGCCGGCATGCGCCGCGCCCGCACGGACCTCAACGCCCAGGCCGATTCGCTCCAACAGCAGTTGAGCAACCTGCAACCGCTGGCGGACAACGGCTACATCCCGCGCAACCGCGTACTCGAATACCAGCGTCAGCTGTCGCAAGTGCAGCAGCAACTGGCGGAGAACACCGGCGAAAGCGGGCGGGTGGAGCAGGGCATCCTCGAATCGCGCCTGAAACTGCAGCAGCACGGCGAGGAATACCAGAAAGAAGTGCGCAGCCAACTGGCCGACGCCCAGCTCAAGAGCGTCACCCTGTCCGAGCAGTTGACCTCCGCCGGCTTCGATTTGCAGCACAGCGAGATCCTGGCCACCTCCGACGGCGTGGCGGTCAACCTCGGCGTGCACACCGAAGGCGCCGTGGTGCGCCAGGGCGAGACCTTGCTTGAGATCGTTCCGCAAGGCACCAGCCTGGAAGTGGAAGGCCACCTGCCGATCAACCTGATCGACAAGGTCGGCACCCACTTGCCGGTGGACATCCTGTTCACCGCGTTCAACCAGAGCAAGACCCCACGGGTGCCGGGCGAGGTCAGCCTGATTTCCGCCGACCAGATGGTCGACGAGAAGACCGGCGCGCCCTATTACGTGATTCGCAGCAGCGTCAGCGACCAGGCCATGGAGAAACTCAACGGTCTGGTGATCAAGCCCGGCATGCCGGCGGAAATGTTCGTGCGCACCGGCGAGCGTTCACTCCTCAACTACCTGTTCAAACCGCTGCTCGATCGGGCCGGCTCCGCGTTGACCGAAGAATAAGGATGTTCGGCTGTATGAATAAGCTTTCCATGCTGGCGGCAGCGTTCGCGCTGCTCGCAGGCAACAGTGCGGTGGCGGCCGTGGGGCCGTTCGAGATCTACGAACAAGCGTTGCGCAACGACCCGGTGTTCCTCGGCGCGATCAAGGAGCGCGACGCCGGCCTTGAGAACCGCGCCATCGGCCGCGCGGGGCTGTTGCCCAAGCTCGGCTACACCTACAACAAGGGCCACAACGACTCCAAGGCCACTCAGCTCAACAGTCGCGGCAACATCACCGAAGACCGCAAGTACAACAGCTACGGCTCCAGCCTGACCCTGCAACAGCCGCTGCTTGACTACGAGGCCTACGCCGCCTACCGCAAGGGCGTGGCGCAGTCGCTGTTCGCCGACGAAAACTTTCGCGGCAAGAGCCAGGAGCTGTTGGTGCGGGTGCTGGACAACTACACCAAGGCCCTGTTCGCCCAGGATCAGATCGACATCGCGCAGGCCAAGAAAAAGGCCTACGAGCAGCAGTTCCAGCAGAACGAGCATCTGTTCAAGTCAGGCGAGGGCACCCGCACCGACATCCTGGAAGCTGAATCGCGCTACGAGCTGGCCACCGCCGAAGAGATCGAGGCGCGCGACGAACAGGACGCGGCGCTGCGGGAGCTCGGCGCCCTGACCGGCGTGCCGGCCATCGACATCGGCGACCTGGCGCCGCTGGACCAGAACTTCCAGACGTTCACCCTGCAACCGGCCAACTACGACACCTGGCACGAGCTGGCGATCAGCAACAACCCGAACCTGGCCTCACAGCGCCAGGCCGTGGAAGTCGCACGCTACGAAGTGGAGCGCAACCGCGCCGGGCACCTGCCCAAGGTCAGCGCCTACGCGTCGATGCGCCAGAACGAATCGGAAAGCGGCAACACCTACAACCAGCGCTACGAGACCAACACCATCGGTTTTGAAGTGAGCGTGCCGCTGTACGCCGGCGGCGGGGTCTCGGCCTCGACCCGTCAGGCCAGCCGCAACATGGAGCGGGCCGAATACGAACTGGACGGCAAGACCCGCGAGACCCTGATCGAGCTGCGCCGCCAGTTCAGCGCCTGCCTGTCCGGCGTGAGCAAGCTGCGCGCCTATCAGAAGGCGCTGACGTCGGCCGAAGCGCTGGTGGTGTCGACCAAGCAGAGCATCCTCGGCGGCGAACGCACCAACCTGGACGCGCTGAACGCCGAACAACAACTGTTTACCACCCGCCGCGACCTGGCGCAGGCACGCTACGACTACCTGATGGCCTGGACCAAGCTGCACTACTACGCAGGCACCTTGAGCGAGCAGGACCTGGCCCGGGTGGACGAAGCCTTCGGACAAGGTCCCAAAGGCCGGATGAATTGATGGCGGCCTTCACCATAGGGGTAGGTGAAGGGATTGCAGCACTAAAACAACAATAGAAAAACGAGTGGTGAACATGGACGTACACTTCAAGCCGGCAGCGGTCGGCACCCTGTTGCTCGCGATTTCCGTGGCGCAGGCCCAGGCGCAGTACCTCGAAACCGGCAAGGCCGGCGATCCGGCCAGTTGGCGCAGCGCCGAGTTCCTGCGCGACTGGGGCCTGGGCCGCATGCAGGCCGACCAGGCGTATGCCGCCGGCATCACCGGCAAAGGCGTGAAGATCGGCGCCCTGGATTCGGGTTTCGATGCGCCCCATCCCGAGTTCTCCACGGACCGTTACCGCCCGGTGCTGGCCAACGGCAGCTACCTGGACGGCTCGCCGTTCAGCGTCAACGGCACGCTCAACCCCAACAACGACTCTCACGGCACCCACGTGGTCGGCACCATGGGCGCGGCCCGGGACGGCAACGGCATGCACGGGGTGGCGTACAACGCGCAGATCTACGTCGGCAACACCAACAAGAACGACAGCTTCCTGTTCGGTCCCAATCCCGACCCGCGCTACTTCAAGGCGGTGTACGACGCCCTGGCCGATGCCGGCGTGCGGGCGATCAACAACAGTTGGGGCAGCCAGCCGCCGGACGTCAGCTACCGCACCCTGGCCGACCTGCACGCGGCCTACGCCCAGCACTGGAACAAAGGCACTTGGCTCGATGCCGCCGCCGACGTGTCGCGGCGCGGCGTGATCAACGTGTTCAGCGCCGGCAACAGCGGTTACCCGAACGCCAGCGTGCGTTCGGCGCTGCCGTACTTCCAGCCGGACCTGGAAGGCCACTGGCTGGCGGTCTCGGGGCTGGACCAAGGCAACCAGCAAAAGTACAACCAGTGCGGCATCGCCAAGTACTGGTGCATCACCACGCCAGGGGCGAAGATCGACAGCACCATTCCTGACGGCGGCTATGCGGTCAAGTCCGGCACCTCGATGGCCGCCCCCCATGCCACGGGGGCGCTGGCGCTGGTGATGGAGCGCTACCCGTACATGACCAACCGCCAGGCGCTGGAGGTGCTGCTGACCACCGCCACGCAACTGGACGGCTCGGTCACCGAGGCGCCGACCACCCAGGTCGGCTGGGGCGTGGCGGACCTCGCCCGGGCGATGCGCGGGCCGGGCCAGTTGCTCGGGGCCTTCGACGCGAATCTTTCGCCAGGGCAGCGGGACGTGTGGAGCAACGACCTCTCCGACAAGGCGCTGATCCAGCGTCAGAACGAAGACCTCGCCGAACGCGCCGCCTGGCAGCAGACCCTGCAGAGCCGCGGCTGGCAGAGCGGCCTGCCGGCGGGCAGCAGCCAGCAGGACCAGACCGACTACGCGGTCGGCAGCCTTCGCGATGCCGCCGCGGCAGGCCGGGTGTATGAAGGCAGCCTGACCAAAAGCGGCGCAGGGCAACTGGTGCTCAGCGGCAACAACAGCTATCGCGGCGCGACCACGGTCAACGGCGGCCTGCTGACGGTCAACGGTTCGTTGACCTCGGCGGTCACCGTCAACGACGGCGGCAGCCTCGGCGGCTCCGGACGGGTCGGCGCACTGACCGCCAACCGCGGCGGGCGGGTGGCGCCGGGCAATTCCATCGGCACCCTGAACGTGGCCGGCGACGTGACCTTCGCCCCCGGCTCGACCTATGCGGTGGAACTGTCGCCGACCGCCAGCGACCGCATCGTCGCCGGCGGCACAGCCTCGGTGAGCGGCGCCACCGTCAGCCTGTCGCTGGAGAACAGTCCGACGCTGCTCAGCACCGTCGAGGCGAAAAGCCTGCTGGGCCGTTCCTACGACATCCTGCAAGCGGCGGGCGGCATTCGGGGGCAGTTCGCGGCGGTGGTGCCGGATTACCTGTTCATCGGCGGCAACCTGAGCTACGCCGGCAACGGCATTCAGCTCGATGTGCAGCGCAACGCGACGTCCTTCGCCAGTGTCGGGCAAACCCCCAACCAGCGTGCCGTGGCCGGTGCCGCAGAAGCGCTGGGAGCGGGCAACGCCGTCTACGAAAGCCTGTTGCTGTCGGCGACGGCGGCTTCGGCGCAGCAGGCGTTCCAGCAACTGAGCGGGGAAATCCATGCGGCCCTGGGCTCGATGCTGATCAACGACAGCCGTCAGTTGCGCGATGCCGTCGGCGAGCGGCTGCGCGACCCGCAGGCTGCGCAAGGCAACGGCTGGGTCAAGGCCCTGGGCGCCTGGGGCACCACGGACTCGACGCACGACACCGCCGGCTACAGCACCTCGCTCGGCGGCCTGCTGGCGGGCGTCGACGGGGCCTTGGACGAGCAGACCCGCATCGGCCTGGTCACCGGCTACAGTGACAGCTCGTTGAGCATGGGCTCCGGCACGCACGCGTCGGCCAAGGTCGACAGCTATCACTTGGGCGTCTACGCCGGCCGCGAGATCGAGGCCTGGCGCCTGAGCGCGGGGGCCGCCTACAGCTGGCACCGCGCCGACGTGAAGCGCGATCTGCAGTACGGCGACCTCAGCGCCAAGCAAAAGGCCAAGGTCGATGCCGCCACCACACAGGTGTTCGGCGAAGCGGCGTACCGGCTGGACGTGCAGCCGTTGGCGCTGGAACCGTTCGCCCACCTGGCCTGGGTGCATCTGGACAGCGACGGGTTCAAAGAGAAGGGCGACGCCGCCGCGCTCAAGGGCGGCGATGACCGCCGCGACGCGGTGCTCGGCACCCTCGGCGTGCGGGCGGGCAAGACGTTCGCCCTGCCGGCCGGCCAGGCCCTGGACGTCAGCGGCAAGCTCGGCTGGCAGCACAGCCTCAGCGACATCGAGTCGGAACGGCACCTGCGTTTCGCCAGCGGCACTGCGCCGTACACGGTCGAGAGTTCGCCGCTGGTGCGCGACGCCGCCGTGGTGGGCGTGCAGGCCAGCCTGGCGCTGAGTCGCGATGTGCGGGTGAACCTGGATTACGCCGGCCAGTTGGCCAGCCGCGAGAAGAGCCATGGGGTGGGCCTGAGCCTGAACTGGCAGTTTTGAAGGTGGGGAGGGGGCTGCAGCCGCGCCTCTTTGACGGCGGCCATGCCGTCGGGCGGGCGCCAGATCCCTCGCCACAGGGTGTTCCTCGATGCGTTGAGGAAAAAGGATTTTGTGCAACATCACTAAGGAAGGTCGCTGGATGAAAAACAACAACACCCCCGCGCAATCGGGTGGACGCTTTCGCCTGAAAACCCTCAACGGCGCGCTGCTCTGCGCGCTCGCCACCTGGGGCAACGCCCAGGCGGCGCCCTACGTGGAGAACGGCCGGGCCGGGGACCCGGCCAGCTGGCGCAGCGCCGAGTTCCAGGCCGACTGGGGCCTGGGCGCCATCGGCGCGGACTATGCCTACGCCGCCGGGTACTCCGGCAAAGGCGTGAAACTGGGGATCTTCGACCAGCCGGTGTACGCCGCGCACCCGGAGTTCTCCGGCGCGAACAAGGTCGTCACCCTGGTGACCCGCGGCATCCGCGAATACACCGACCCCTACATTCCGGTCAAGGCAGGCGATGCGTTTGTCTATGACGGCTCGCCTTCGGTGGGCTCCAACGGCAAGCTCGGCGCCCACGGCACCCACGTCGGCGGCATCGCCGCCGGCAGCCGCGACGGTGGGGTGATGCACGGCGTGGCGTTCGGCGCGCAGATCATCAGTGCCGACAACGGCGACCCGGGCCCGGAAGACGGGATCGTGCGCGGCAACGACGGCGCCGTGTACAAGGCCGGCTGGGATGCCCTGATCGCCAGCGGTGCGCGGATCATCAACAACAGCTGGGGGATCGGCATCACCGACCGTTTCGACCTCGGCGGCCGCGACCCGGCGTATCCGCACTTCACCGTCAACGACGCGCAACTGCAGTTCAACGAGATCCGCCAGCTGATGGGCACCAAGCCCGGCGGCGCCTACGACGGCGCCATCGCGGCGGCGCGCAGCGGGATCGTGACGATCTTCGCCGCCGGCAACGACTACAACCTGAACAACCCCGACGCCATCGCCGGCCTCGGTTACTTCGTGCCGGACATCGCGCCCAACTGGATGACCGTCGCGGCCTTGCAGAAGAACCCGGATCAGGGCAGCCCGATTCCGTACACCCTCAGCACCTTTTCCTCGCGCTGCGGCTACACCGCGAGCTTCTGCGTGTCGGCCCCCGGCACCCGGATCTACAGCTCGATCATCGAAGGCACCAACGCCGACAACCTGACCACCGGCTACGCCAACTACAACGGCACGTCGATGGCCGCGCCCCATGCCGCCGGCTCCGTGGCGGTGCTGATGGAGCGCTTCCCGTACATGACCGGCGCCGAAGTCGCCAGCGTGCTGCGCACCACCGCGACCGACCTGGGCGCACCGGGCATCGACGCCCTGTACGGCTGGGGCATGATCAACCTGCGCAAGGCCATCGACGGCCCGGCGATGTTCGTCACCGCCCAGGACATCCCGGCGGAGTTCCGCGTCGACGGCGCCTACGGCAACGGCCAGTTCGTCGCTGACCTGCCGGGCATCGGCGCGGTGCTGGACGCCGGCAAACCGACCCAGCGGCTGTGCACCGACATCACCTGTGGGCTCGATGTGTGGCGCAACGACATTTCCGGCCACGGCGGCCTGACCAAGCAAGGCCTCGGCACCTTGGTGCTGGCCGGCGCCAACACCTACGCAGGCCCCACCCTGGTGAACCAGGGGCGTCTCGCGATCAATGGCTCGCTGACCTCGGCGGTCACCGTCAACGACAGCGGCATCCTGGGCGGCAACGGCCGGATCGGTGCCCTGAGCGTGAAACGCGGCGGCACCGTGGCGCCGGGCAACTCCATCGGCACCCTGAACGTGGCCGGTGACGTGACCTTCGAGCCGGGCTCGACCTACGCGGTGGAGGTCTCGCCCACCAGCAGCGACCAGATCGTCGCCAGCGGCAAGGCGATCATCGACGGTGCCACGGTCAGCCTGTCCCTGGAGAACAGCCCGACCCTGCTGACCAGCGCCCAGGTCAAATCCCTGCTCGGCACCCGCTACGACATCCTGCAGGCGGCCGGCGGCATCGAAGGGCGCTTCGGTCAGGTGTTGCCGAACTATGCGTTCCTCGGCGGCATCCTCGACTACTCGACCGGCGGGATCGGGCTGACCGTCGCGCGCAACGGCGCATCGTTCGCCAGCGTCGGCGCGACCCCGAACCAGCGTGCCGTCGGCGCCGCCGCCGAAGCCCTCGGTGCGGGCAACGCCCTGTACGAAACCCTGCTGCTGTCGGCCACCCCGGCGGACGCGCAACAGGCCTTCCAGCAACTGACCGGCGAGATCCACCCGGCCATCGGCACGCTGCTGATCAACGACAGCCGCCACCTGCGCGATGCCGTGGGCGAACGTCTGCGCGAACGTGACATGTTCGACGCCGGCGCCCCCACCGACGACCGCAGCAACGCCTGGTTCAAAGTGCTCGGCGCCTGGGGCAAGAGTGACGGCGGGCATGACTACGCCGACTCCACCAGCTCCATCGGCGGGCTGCTGCTGGGTGTCGACGGTCTGGTCGCTGAAAATACCCGTCTGGGCTTCGTGACCGGTTACAGCGACAGCTCGCTGAGCATGGGCGAGGGCACGCACTCGTCGGCCAAGGTCGACAGCTACCACCTGGGCGCCTACCTGGGGCATCAGATGGACGCGTGGCGCCTGACCGTGGGCGGCGCGTACGGCTGGCACCGCATCGACGTCAAGCGTGACCTGGCGTTCGGCGACGTCAGCGGCAAGCAGAAGGTCAAGCGCGACGCCACCACCGCACAGCTGTTCACCGAAGCGGCCTACGACCTGGGCCTGAAACCGATGAACCTGGAGCCGTTCGTCAACCTGGCCTACGTGCACCTGAACAGCGACAGCTTCACCGAGAAGGGTGACGCGGCGGCGCTCAAGGGCGGCGAAGACAACCGCGACGCGGTGCTCTCGACCCTCGGCGTACGGGCCAAGCGCACGTTTGCCCTGACCGACAAGCAGCAACTGGAACTGGGCGCGAGCCTGGGCTGGCAGCACAACCTGAGCGGCGTGGACTCGAAGGAGCACCTGGCCTTCGCCAACGGCAACAGCGCGTTCACCGTGCAGAGCGTGTCGATGGACCGCGATGCCGCCGTGGTCGGCGTGCGCGCCGGGCTGGCGGTGGGCAGCGCCGCCCGTGTGAGCCTGGATTACAACGGACTGATCGGCGAGCGGGAAAAGGACCACGGCGTGGGCCTGACCCTCGACTGGGCATTCTGAGACGCTGTTTTTTGATGGAAGAGAGAGTGCGACATGGGAGTGTTTGACTATAAGAATGCCGACGGCAAAGCGTTGTACAGCGATGCCATCGCATTGACGCTGTATGCCTACACGCCGACCGGCAAACCGCTACCGGCCACCGGCTGGGCGCCGGTCACCGCCAAGGCGTTGGGGTATCAGGGCAAGGTCGGCGCGCAGGGCACGTTCTTCGGCGAGAAGGACGGGTTCACCAGCGCCGAGGCCGAGGTGCTCGGCAAGTACGACGCCGCCGGCAAGCTGATCGGCATCGGCGTGGCCTTCCGGGGCACCGGCGGGCTGGGCTACAGCGACACCTTCGGCGACATGAAGAACAACCTGCTGGCGGCGATCGGTCCGGTGGACTACGCGACCAACTACGCCAAGAACGCCTTCGACAACCTGCTCAAGGCGGTGGCGGCGTTCGCCGCCGCCAACGGCATCGCGGCCAAGGACGTGCTGTTCAGCGGCCACAGCCTGGGCGGGTTGGGCGTCAACAGCGTGGCCGAGCTGAGCGCAAGCAACTGGGGCGGGTTCTTCAAGGACGCGAACTACATTTCGTTCGCCTCGCCGACCCAGAGCAGCACCGGCAACAACGTGCTGAACATCGGGTTCGAGAATGACCCGGTGTTCCGGGTGCTGGACGGCACCACGTTCAGCAGCGCCTCGCTGGGCAAGCACGACGCGCCGCACGACTCGACCACCGACAACATCGTCAACTTCAACGACCAGTACGCGTCCACCGCGCAGAACCTGGTGCCGTTCAGCATCCTCAATCCGCTGAACTGGTCGGCCCACGGCTCGCTGGGGTACGCCGACGGCCTGAACCGGGTGATCGGCTCATCGTTCTACAACCTCACTGGCAAGGACTCGACCATCATCGTCTCCAACCTGGAAGAGGCCTCCCGGGGCAAGACCTGGGTGGAGGACCTGGGCCGCAGCGGCGAGCCGCACACCGGCAGCACGTTCATCATCGGCACCGACAGCAACGACTGGCTCAAGGGCGGGGCGGGCAACGACTTCCTGGAAGGCCGCGCCGGCGACGACCGGTTCCGTGACGACGGCGGGTTCAACATCCTGCTCGGCGGCCAGGGCCACAACACCTTCGAGCTGCAGAAGCCGCTGCAGAACTTCAGCTTCGCCAACGACGGCGACGGCACGCTGTATGTGCGCGACGCCTACGGCGGCATCAGCCTGACCCGCGACATCGGGGCGCTGGTGAGCAAGGAGTCGGGCTCGTGGTGGGGCAGCAAGGAAATCACCTGGACCGTCACCGCTAAAGGCCTGAGCAACGGCAGCGAACTGACCCAGTACAACCATTCGCTCAGCGGCGACGGCTACGGAAATGCGTTGCACGCCACCGCCGACGGCGACTGGCTGTTCGGCCTGGGCGGTGACGACCGGCTGATCAGCGACAAGGGTCATGTGACCTTCGTCGGCGGCGCCGGCAACGACGTGATGACGGCGATGGGAGGCAACAACACCTTCCTGTTCAGCGGCGCGTTCGGCTTCGACACGATCAACGGCTACCAGGGCGGCGACAAACTGGTGTTCATGGGCGTTCAGGGCGCGGGGCAGGGCTACGACTACAAGCAGCATGCGTCGCAGTCCGGTGGCGATACCGTGCTGAAGATTGGCGACTATGCCGTGACTCTTGTTGGGGTTGGAGTCGGTAATCTGTCGGATTCGAGTTTCGTGTTCGCGTAAAAGGCATGTGGGAGCGGGTTCGCCCGCTTCCGCAGGCAGCAACTCTGTGGGAGCCAGCCTGCTGGCGATGGCGGCTGCAAGGCCGCCGCACCTCCCGCATGAGCGCAGTGCAAAACGTAGTGAAATGCTCCGGGGCGTCCCCGTGGGGCGCCTTGGTTGTGGGCTATCTCTGACAATTCCAAAAAAAGAGAGGCAACAGCAATGGGTGTGTATGACTACAAGAACTTCAGTACGGCGGAATCCAAGGCGCTGTTCAGCGATGCCATGGCCATTACGCTGTATTCCTACCATAACCTCGACAACGGCTTCGCCGTGGGTTACCAGCAGAACGGCTTCGGCATCGGCCTGCCGCTGACGCTGATCAAGGCGTTGGTCGGCGGCACCGACTCGCAAGGGGTGATTCCCGGCATCCCCTGGAACCCGGATTCGGAAAAGGCCGCGCTCGACGCGGTGAAGAAGGCCGGCTGGACCCCCATCACCGCCTCGCAGCTGGGCTACGACGGCAAGACCGACGCCCGGGGAACCTTCTTCGGCGAAAAGGCCGGCTACACCAGCGCCCAGGTGGAGATCCTCGGCAAATACGACGCCCAGGGCCACCTCACGGAAATCGGCATCGCCTTCCGCGGCACCAGCGGTCCCCGTGAAATCCTCCTGCGCGACTCCATCGGCGACGTGATCAACGACCTGATGGCGGCGTTCGGGCCCAAGGACTACGCGAAGAACTACGTCGGCAATGCGTTCAACGATCTGCTCGCCGATGTGGTGGCGTTCGCCAAGGCCAACGGCTTGACCGGCAAAGACGTGCTGGTCAGCGGCCACAGCCTGGGCGGGCTGGCGGTCAACAGCCTGGCGGACTTGAGCGGCGACAAGTGGGGCGGGTTCTTCAAGGACTCCAACTACATCGCCTACGCCTCGCCGACCCAGAGCAGTACCGACAAGGTGCTCAACATCGGCTACGAGAACGACCCGGTGTTCCGCGCGCTGGACGGCTCGTCCTTCACCGGCGCCACCCTGGGCGTGCACGATGCGCCGAAGGAATCGGCCACCGACAACATCGTCAGCTTCAACGACCACTACGCCTCCACCGCGTGGAACCTGCTGCCGTACTCCATCGCCAACATCCCGACCTGGATCTCGCACCTGCCCACCGCGTACGGCGACGGCATGAACCGGATCATGGAGTCGAAGTTCTACGACCTGACCAGCAAGGACTCGACGATCATCGTCGCCAACCTGTCGGATCCGGCGCGGGCCAACACCTGGGTGCAGGACCTGAACCGCAACGCCGAAACCCACAAGGGCAGCACCTTCATCATCGGCAGCGACGGCAATGACCTGATCCAGGGCGGCAGCGGCAACGACTACCTGGAAGGCCGCGCCGGCAACGACACGTTCCGCGACAGCGGCGGCTACAACATCCTGCTCGGCGGCGCGGGCAACAACACCCTCGACCTGCAGCAGTCGGTGAGCAAGTTCACCTTCGCCAACGACGGCGCCGGCAACCTGTACGTGCGCGACGCCAACGGCGGCATCAGCATCACCCGCGACATCGGCAGCATCGTCACCAAGGAGCCGGGGTTCCTCTGGGGCCTGTTCAAGGACGACGTCACCCACACCGTGACCGCCGACGGCCTGAAGGTGGGCAACAACGTCACGCAATACGCGTCGAGCGTGAAGGGCGGCGCCGGCGCCGATACGCTCAAGGCGGGCGCCGGCGGCAGTTGGCTGTTCGGCCAGGACGGCAACGACCACCTGATCGGCGGGGCGGGCAACGACGTGTTCGTCGGCGGCACCGGCAACGACCTGATGGAGTCGGGGGGCGGGGCGGATACGTTCCTGTTCAACGGCGCGTTCGGCCAGGACCGGGTGGTGGGCTTCACCGGCAACGACAAACTGGTGTTCCTCGGCGTGCAGGGCGTGCTGCCCAACGAGGACTTCCGCGCCCATGCCACCGCAGTCGGGCAGGACACCGTGCTGAAGTTCGGCGCCGATACGGTGACACTGGTGGGGGTGTCGCTGAGCGGCCTCAGCGCTGACAGCATCGTCATCGCCTGACCGCCGCAAACCCCGTGGCGAGGGAGTTTGCTCCGGCAGGGACGCGCAGCCACCCCTCTTGCTGGGGACGGCTTCGCAGTCCAGCGGGAGCAAGCGCCTTCGCCACAATGCATACAGAAAGTGACCTGCTGGCCATTTCCTGACTCAAACCCCTGCACCAACAGGAACGCGGCACTAAATCCTGCGCATGCGCAGTCGTCATTTAGATGCCGCCATTGAGTACAGGAGATTCAAACGTGAAACGTTTCAAGGGGTATGTCGTTGTTGCGGGCATGGCGCTGATGACGGCCCAGGCCTGGGCCGATCTGCCTCACAGCTCGATTCTGAGCCGTTACGGGGTCAGCACCGATGAGTTGCCGGCACCGGCCGAGACCGAGCCCGCCGAACCCGTCGAAGAGAAAAGCCGTTTTCAGCTCCAGCCGGAGCAGCCTTTGGTGACCGTGCGTCTGGGCGACGGCAAGCCGCCGCAAGAGCCCACCGGCAACCTCAGCATCGACAACATGGCCCGTCAGGACCTCGAACGCTGCCAGCGCATGCAGGCCGAAGTGGCCCGGCGCGGCGGCCAATACATCCGTTGCGACAACAGCCTTCCGGGGATGGCGCCGCCGTCGCCGTATTGAGGGCAATGCCCGGGAGCTGCCGCCCGGCAGCTCCTTGCGGGCCGGTCAGTCCTGCTTGCGCACGGTGGCCACTTCATCGCCGCGCACCTTGATCTTGGCGCCGGAAATGTCCTCGAACTCATAGAAACCGTCCTTGGTCTTGGTCTCCGGCATGTCCTTGGTCAGGTACTGGGTGCCGTTCTGCAGCGTCACCACGGTCGGGGTCGAGCAGCCGGCCAGCGCCAGCAGGGCCGCCGCCAGTGAGGCGCCCAGCAGTTTGGTTTTGATTCCCATCGTTTCATGTCCTCGATTCATTCGGTCCGGCCGTTGTCGGCCTTCTAACGCGGTTGGTGCCATCAGGCTCGGAAAAGTTCGATGGACTGGCGAAAAAAACCGTCGGCGCAGGCCATTGATCCCTTTTTCGTTTGCGCCAGGCTTGCCCGAGCTGGTATCTGTACGCATAACCAGTATCCGTACGCGACGACCCCGACATCACCGTGACAGCCAATCCCCTCGACGATCCGTTCTATTACCTTAACAATTTTCGGCAAGTGCTTGATTGGCTTGAGCTTCGTTATGCCGATGTGATGGACGAGGCGGAACACGCGTTCGTCCACGGCTTCAAGGCGCTGCCCCAGGCCTCCCAGGGTCTGCTGGTGCGGCTGGTCATGCGCAAGGGCGTGCATTTCCGGGCGGGCAAGCTCGGCTACGCGGAGATCGGCGACATCGGCGAGGCGTCCCTGGCGCTGCTGGAGCGGGGCTGGCTCGACGAATACGCACCGCTGTCGATGGCCGAGCTGTTCGACGTGCTGCTCAAGGACGAGATCCTGCAGGCCTTCGGCCCGTACATCGACCGGCCCAAAGGCAAGAAAACCGAGTGGCTGGCGTCGTTGGACGAACGCTTCCCCGAAGCGCGCCCGCTGCGCGGCTGGTGCCCCGAGCTGGACGAGCGCCTGTTCAGCCTGACGGTGATGGGGCTGTGCGACCGCCTGCGCCTGATGTTCTTCGGCAACCTGCATCAGGACTGGTCGGAGTTCGTGCTCGCCGACCTTGGCATCTACGCCTACGAAAAGGTCGAACTCAGCGCCGACTCCCGCAGCCTGCGCAGCCGGGCCGACGTCGATGCCTGCCTGTTCCTGCATGACTGCCAGCAGCGTTTCGAGAGCGGCGAGCCGCTGCAAGCGATCGTCGGGCAGCTCGCCACGCTGGCGTTCGACAACCCGTGGCTGCAACGCCGGCGCGGCAAGCTGCTGTTCCACATCGCCCAGCACTGCGAACGCCTCGGCGAGTTCGCCCAGGCATTGGGCATCTACCGCGACTGCGTCTACCCCGGTGCGCGGCTGCGGATGATCCGGGTGCTGGAGCGCTGCGGGGAGTACGGCCTGGCGCTGGAGGCGGGCGAGCTTGCCGAACAGTCGCCGGAAAGCGCCGCCGAAGCGCAGGGCCTGCAACGGGTGCTGCCGAGGCTGCGGCGCAAGCTCGGCGGCCCGCCGGTCAAGCGTGCGGCGGCCAGGCCTGTGGAGCGTCTGGACCTGCACCTGCCGCGCCTGGATCCGGCGCTGTCGGTCGAGCAGTGCGTCCAGTTGCACCTGCATGAAGACGAAGGCCCGGTGCACTACGTGGAAAACAGCCTGATCAATTCGCTGTTCGGCCTGCTGTGCTGGCCGGCGATCTTCGCGCCGCTGCCGGGGGCGTTCTTCCACCCGTTCCAGCGCGGCCCGGCGGACCTGCACCATGAGGATTTCCAGCCGCGCCGCGCCGAGCTGTTCCGGGCCTGCCTGGCCGAACTCGACGACGGCCGCTACATCGACACGATCCGCACCCGCTTCGTCGCCAAGTGGGGCCTCCAATCGCCGTTCGTGTTCTGGGGGGCATTGACCGAAGCGCTGCTGGAGCAGGCGTTGGCCTGCCTGCCCGCCGAACACCTGCGGCACTGGTTCGACCGCCTGCTGCTGGACATCAAGGCCAACCGCGCCGGCATGCCCGACCTGATCCAGTTCTGGCCCGGGCAACGGGCCTACCGGATGATCGAGGTCAAAGGCCCCGGCGACCGCCTGCAAGACAACCAATTGCGCTGGCTGGAGTTCTGCGACCTGCACCGCATGCCCGTGGCGGTCTGCTATGTCCAGTGGCAGGAGCCGGGCCTGTGAGCTACAGCATCGCGGTGCGGGCGCTGTGCGAGTTCACCGCCAAGTGCGGCGACCTCGACCTGCGCTTCACACCGTCGCCGACGGCGCTGGAGGGCATCGCCGGCCACCGCACCGTCGCGTCCCGCCGCAACGACAACTATCAGAGCGAAGTTGCGCTTGAAGGCGAATTCCGCCACCTGAAGGTCAAGGGCAGGGCGGACGGCTACGACCCGGCGCAGAACTGCCTCGAAGAGGTCAAGACCTTCCGGGGCGACCTGGCCACGCAACCGCCCAACCATCGCCAACTGCACTGGGCCCAAGCCAAGGTCTACGGCTGGCTCATGTGCCGCAGGCTCGGGCTCTCGCGGATCAACGTGGCGCTGGTGTACTTCGACATCGTCAGCGAGAAGGAAACCTGCCTGGTCGAGGCCTGCAGCGCCGACGACCTGCAACGTTTCTTCGAGCAGCAATGCGGATTGTTCCTGCAGTGGGCCGAACAGGAACTGGCCCACCGCCAGGCCCGCGACCTCGGCGCGCAACAACTGGGGTTTCCCCACACAGGCTTCCGGCCCGGGCAGCGGCACCTGGCCGAGTCGGTGTTCAAGGCCGTCAGCACCGGCCGCTGCCTGATGGCCCAGGCGCCCACCGGCATCGGCAAGACCCTCGGCACCCTGTTTCCGATGCTCAAGGCGTTGGCGCCGCAGCAACTGGACAAGGTGTATTTCCTCACCGCCAAGACACCGGGACGGCAACTGGCCCTGGACGCCGCGCACGTGCTGTTCGAGCGCAACGAAGCCTTGCCGTTGCGGGTGCTGGAAATGGTCGCCCGGGACAAGGCCTGCGAGCATCCGGACAAGGCCTGCCACGGCGAATCCTGCCCCTTGGCCCGGGGCTTCTACGACCGTTTGCCGGCCGCGCGGCAGGCGGCCAGCCAAGTGCGCCTGCTGGATCAGGCGGCGATCCGCGAGATCGCCCGGCAACATGCGGTCTGTCCGTATTACCTGAGCCAGGAAATGGCCCGCTGGGCTGACGTGGTCGTTGCGGACTACAACTATTACTTCGATTTCAGTGCGCTGCTGTTCGGCCTGGCCCAGTTCAATCAGTGGAAGGTCGCCGTACTGGTGGATGAGGCGCACAACCTGGTCGAGCGCGGGCGGCAGATGTACAGCGCGAGCCTCGACCAGGCGACCCTGGACAGCGTGCGCAAGGCTGCGCCCGAGGCCCTGAAAAAGCCGCTGCAGCGGGTCAACCGCGAGTGGAACGCCCTGCACAGCGACCAGACGGCGCCGTACCAGGCCTACGACAAGGTGGGGGAGAAACTGCTTCAGGCCGTTTCCCTGTGCTGCGCGAGCATCGGCGACTACCTCAACGATCACCCGCAGGGGCTCGACAGCGGCCTGCAGAACTTCTACTTCGAGATGCTCCAGTTCGGCCGGGTGGCGGAACTGTTCGACGCGCACTACCTGTTCGACATCAGCAAACGCGACCTCGACCGCAAGCGCCCGCGCTCACAGCTGTGCCTGCGCAATGTGGTGCCTGCGGCGTTCATCGGCCCGCGCCTCGGCGCCGCCCGCAGCGCCGTGCTGTTTTCCGCGACGCTCGCCCCGCGCCGGTTCTACGCCGATCTGCTCGGCACGCCGGCCGACACGGTGTCGATCGACGTCGAATCGCCGTTCTGCGCCGAGCAGTTGCAGGTGCGGATCGAAAGCCGGATCTCCACGCGGTTCAACCATCGTCAGGCGTCGCTGGCCCCGATCACCGAACTGATCGCCCGCCAGTTCGGCGAGCGTCCGGGCAATTACCTGGCGTTCTTCAGCAGTTTCGATTACTTGCAGCAGGTGGCGCAGCTGTTGGCCGAGCGCCATCCGCACATTGCGCAATGGCAGCAGTCGCGGGGCATGACAGAAGAGCGGCGCCAGGCGTTTCTCGACCGTTTCACGGCTGACGGCCAAGGCGTCGGGTTCGCCGTGCTGGGCGGCGCGTTCGGCGAAGGCATCGACTTGCCCGGCGCACGCTTGATCGGCGCCTTCATCGCCACCCTGGGCCTGCCGCAGCTCAACCCGGTGAACGAGCAGATAAAGCGGCGCATGGCGGCGGTGTTCGGCGCCGGCCATGACTACGTCTACCTGTTTCCCGGTGTGCAGAAGGTGGTGCAGGCCGCCGGGCGGGTGATCCGCACCCAGGAGGACCGCGGCGTGGTGACGCTGATCGACGATCGGTTCGCCGAAGCCCGGATCCGGCAATTGCTGCCGCAGTGGTGGGCGCTCGACGCCTCTGAGGAGGCGTCTGCAAAAGCCCTTGTGCCTGTAGGTCGTTGACCCTCTCACTCGTGTGTTATGGAACTGGGCTTGTAGGATTTTTCATTAATAAAATCAAAGAGATATCCGGTAAATCTTTCGGCTTTGAAAATGTCGCAGACATCAGGCCTTATCGGTGCCGTCACTCACGACAGAACCTTGATAAGGAAATCAATGACATGTCCGAACTTGCGACCTATGCCTACACCCCTGCCGACGTGAACGCTGCGTATACCGACATCCGCGAAGCGTTGTTCACCGGCAAAGAGGCCAGCGAAGTCCCGCAGTTGCTGATCACCGCCGGACTGCAAGGCTCCGGCAAGACCTACTTGCTGGAAAAGACGCTGCTGCCGTCGGGGCAGTACGCGAACTACATCCGGCTGTACTCGCCGGACTTTCGAAAGAAGCATCCGCAATACGACACCATGCTGCGCAAGGGCGTGCTGCACGCGTACGAACACACGGAGTCGTTCGTGCGCGAAGTCTGCGCGAAACTGTTCGAAGAGGCCTTCACCGGCCGGTATTCCATGATCGTGGAGTGCGCCTTCGACGACATCGATTTTGCGAATCTGCCGGCCTTCGCTGCAGGCGCCGGCTACCGGATCGAAGCGCACATCGTCGCCTGCAGCCTGCCGTTCGCGTTCATCTCGGGGGTCAAGCGGGCATTCAGAAGCCTTGAAAAGCAGGAGCTGGAGCGGTTCGTGCGGCCGTCGGACCTGCGTTCGAGCCTGGGCAATTCCCACGCGGTGCTCTTTGCCCTGGAAAGCGCGGCCAAGACGGTCGACGGATCGCAGATCCACCTGTACGAACGGGGCCTGGGCGCCCTCAATGACCGTGTGTTGCGCCGGCAAAGCACCTACAGCCTGGATGAGTCGAAAAAACTCACGGTGACCTCGATGCTCGAACCCTACCGCTACAGCGACTACGAGCAGGTCAGCGGCAATACGGTCAACACGACGGCTGAACGCGACGAAATGATCAGGGAATGCCACCTGGCCCTGAGCAAGACGGCCGCGCATGTGGATCAGGTTCCGATGTTTGTCTACAACGCACTTCACGCCCGAATCGTGAAGCACGTCTACCGTTGACCGCATTCGCGGGCGTCGATCTGCACGGGCCGCTTCTCAATCCCGTGGTTTGACGCATACTCCTGAGAGTCATGACGGGTGTGTGAGCCGATGAGCGAAAATTTCAGCAAGAATTCGATCAGTGAAGAAACGCGTTTTCGCCTGTTGATCGATGCGGTGGTCGACTACGCGATCTACATGATCGACCCACATGGCGTCATCACCAGCTGGAACTCCGGGGCCAAGCGCTTCAAAGGGTACGAGAAGGCGGAGATCCTCGGTGAGCACTTCTCGCGGTTCTACACCGAGCGCGACCGCGCCGCCGGCTTGCCGCAGCGCGCACTCGACACCGCCATCCGTGAGGGGCGGTTCGAGGGCGAAGGGTGGCGCGTGCGCAAGGACGGCACGCAGTTCTGGTGCCATGTGGTGATCGATCCGATCTTCAGCCCCGGCGGGCAACTGCTCGGGTTCGCCAAGATCACCCGCGACCTGACCGACCGCAAGAAGGCCCAGGAGGCCCTGGAGAAAACCCGCGAAGCGCTGTTCCAGGCGCAGAAGATGCAAGCCATCGGCCAGCTCACCGGCGGCATCGCCCACGATTTCAACAACCTGTTGACGGTGATCCTCGGCAACCTGGAGATCGTGCGAAAACGGGTGGGGGACGACCCGAAGGTCAGCCGCCTGCTGGAGAACGCCACCGAGGGCGTGCTGCGCGGCGTATCCCTGACCCAACGCATGCTGGCGTTCGCTCGCCGCCAGGAACTCAAGACTGAACCGGTGGACGTGGCCGCGCTGATCCAGGGCATCACCGGCCTGCTGCGCAGTTCCCTGGGGCCGGGGATTCGGATCGAGACCCGCTTTGCGCAGGGGCTCGATCCGGTGATGGCCGACGTCAACCAGCTGGAGCTGGCGGTGCTGAACCTGGCGACCAACGCCCGGGACGCGATGCCGGAGGGCGGCAGCGTGATCATCAGCACGCGGCCGGAGGTCGTGCTGGAGCATGCCCAAGCCCCGGTGATGGCCGGGCGGTATGTGTGCCTGAGCTTCGCCGACAGCGGCGAAGGCATGGACGATGCGACGCTGGCGTCGGCAAAGGATCCGTTCTTCACCACCAAAGGGCTCGGCAAAGGGACGGGGCTGGGGTTGTCGATGGTGCACGGGCTCGTCGAGCAACTGGGCGGGCGGTTCGTGCTCAAGAGCGAAAAGGGGCAGGGCACCACCGCCGAGCTCTGGTTGCCGGTGGCCGACGACGCAGTGGCTGGCAAGCCGCTGGCCTGCGCCGAGGATTCGCCGGTGGTCACGCGGCTGCGCGTGCTGGTGGTGGACGACGACAGCCTGGTGCTCACCAGCACGACGCTGCTGCTGGAGGACCTGGGCCACCGGGTGATCGGCGTGACGTCCGGGGCCCAAGCGCTGGCGCTGTTCGATCAGGGGGAAGTCATCGACCTGATGATCACCGACATGGCCATGCCGAACATGACCGGCGCCCAGTTGGCCCATGCGGTGCGGGTGCTCAAGCCCGACCTGCCGATCGTCCTCGCCACCGGCTATGCCGAGCGCCTGGAAGGGTTTGCGGCGCAATTGCCGCGGCTGTCGAAACCCTTCACCCAGGTCAACCTGCTGGAGATCATCGCCCGGTCGATGAAGTAGGGCGCTTGCGCCGCTCATAGCGGGCCAGCAGCGGCTGGGTGCTGACGCCGTGCAACAGGATGCTCAGCGCCACGACCGACAGAGTCAGGTCGGTGCACAGGGCCGTCAGCGCGTCGTTCAACCCGTGGTTCTGGGCATAGAACAGGTAGAACAGGCTGCCGATGCCGCGGATGCCGAACCAGCCGATCAGCAGGCGCTGATGTCCCGTCAACAGTGCCCCCCACGGCAGGAGCGCCACACAGGCCGGTCGGATCAGGCCGAACAGCACGCCACCGACCACCAGCGCGCGCCAGTCCCAATGGGGCATGAGCACCACCCCGAGCAGGGTGAGCAGGAACACTTCCAGCGCCCGTTCCACCAGGCTGCCGAAGGCCAGCATGTCGCCCATCATGATGCCGGCGGCCACCTGGCTGTCCTCCAGGCGCTCGGTGTCGCCGTGCACCGCGTGCTGCGGTTCGACGTTCTGATGGCCCACCACCGGTTGCACCAGGTGTTCGGCCGGTGGCTGTTCCGCCCCGGTGGATCGTACCTCTACCTGGCGCAGGCCCAGGCCTGCGGCGAACACAGAGAGAAAACCGTAGCCGCCCAAGGATTCGGCCACCACATAGGCGAGGGCGATCAGCGCCAGGGCCAGGTAATCGTTGGGGCTGACGGTGCTGTCGTCGTGGCGCAGGCGCAGCGACAAGGTGATCCGGCCGATGCCGCGTCCCAGCCAATAGCCGCTGAGCAGGCCGGCGGGCACGGCCCACAGCAGGCTGCGCAAGGCCCAGTCGGCCCACCTGTCCGACAGGTCACCTGCCGGCAGCAGCAACAAGCCCAGCAGCACGAACGGAAAGGCGATGCCGTCGTTGAGCCCAGCCTCGCCCGACAGGCCGAAGCGCACGCTGTCGACGTCGCGGGCGTCGTTGACCTGAACCAGCGCGGCGAGCACCGGGTCGGTCGGCGCCAGGATCGCGCCGACCAGCAGCGCAGGGCCCCAGCCCAGCCCCAGGCCGTAATGCAGCAGCAGGCAGACGCCGAGGATGGTCAGCACCATCACAGGTCCAGCCAGTCCGGCGGCGATCCGCCAGTTCCGGTCACGCAAGGGCAGGCGCAGTTTCAGCCCGCAGATGAACAGCGAGAACAGCACGGCGACTTCGGTCAGATGCTCCATCCACAGAGAGGCGCCGTCCAGCGAAAGCTTCAGCAGGCCCAGCCCGGCGGGGCCGATGGCGATGCCCAGCAACAGGCACACCGCCGAGGTCGTCACCGGCAGCCAGCGCAGGTATGAAGACGTCAGGGCGAGGGCCAGCAGCACGGCGCCGAGCACCGCGACCCAATCGATGAAACTCACGGCGAGCGGCCGGCGCCCCGACCGCGCCTAGCCGAGCGGCGCGCGCAGGTACTCCGGCGTCAGCACGTTGAACCACAGCAGGATCATCGACACCAGAATGGTCACCAGCACCAGCAGGCCGACGCCCCAGACGCTGGCCGCATAGAGCAGGCCTTGTTCCTTGCGTTCATGCATGAAGGTCGGCAAGCCGACGAACAGCAAGAATGTGGAGTACACCGAAGCCGCGCCCAACACCAGAATGGCGAGCCAGCGACTGGGGTACAGGCCGGCGATCCCGGCGATGAAAAACGGCGTGACGGTGTAGGCGGCGAAGCCGATGCACTGGTTGAGCGTCGGCCGCGCGTCGAACGTGCGCGACATCCAGCGGATGAACCCGCCCATGATCGCCACACCGGCGATGGTGGTGAGGTACAGCAGAAGGCTCAATTGCAAGGCGCTGGCGTTGCTGAGCCAGACCGTTTCCCCAGCCGCCAGGCTCCAGCCGACCGAGGTGGTGCCGATGAACAGGCAGACGGCGGGTATCAGGGCGAGCAACAGCAGGTGGGCGAGGTAATGCCGGGGATGGGCCTCTTCTTCGCGGCGGATGTCGCTCCAGGCGAAGTTGGGCTGGGTGAAGAGCTTGATGATGGGCGCGGACATGACGACCTCCGATCTTTCACGGCCCGGGCAGGGCTATAAAAGTATTGAGAGGCGCCTGGTGCGGCGGTTCAGTTTTTTCGACGGCGGACGCCCCGTCAGGGACGGGGCGCCGTGTCGTCAAGGCTGCGCGGGCTTACAGGCCCAGCTCCGAGAGGCCCGGATGGTCATCCGGACGCCGGCCCAGCGGCCAGTGGAACTTGCGTTCGCTTTCCTTGATCGGCATGTCGTTGATGCAGGCGTAGCGGTTGAACATCAGGCCGTTCTCATCGAACTCCCAGTTCTCGTTGCCGTAAGAACGGAACCAGTTGCCCGAGTCGTCGTGCCATTCGTAGGCGTAACGCACGGCGATGCGGGTATCGGAGAACGCCCACAGCTCCTTGATCAGACGGTAGTCCAGCTCCTTGGCCCACTTGCGGGTCAGGAACGCCTTGGCTTCGGCGCGGTTGTGGGCGAATTCGGCGCGGTTGCGCCATTGGGTGTCCAGGGTGTAGGCCAGCGACACGCGTTCCGGGTCGCGGGAGTTCCAGCCATCCTCGGCCAGGCGAACTTTCTCGATGGCCGATTCACGGTTGAACGGCGGCAATGGCGGACGAACTTCGGCTGCAGTAGACATATTTATCTCCCGATCAATTAACAGTTAAACAACTTGTCGGCTTGTTTCGGCGTTACAGGTCCAATAACTTTCGCGCCATGCATTGCGCATTATCGGCGGCACTGTGATCACCCATCACAAGCGCTACGGTAATGGCGCCGTCGATCAGGATCAGCAACTGTCTGGCCAGCTGTTGCGGATCCTCGGCGCCATGTTCGGTGCACAGCTCGAACAGGTAGTCGAGCAGTTTCTGTTTGTGGTCTTTGGCGACCTGGCGCACCGGATCCTCGGGGTCGCCGGTCTCGCCGCTGGTGTTGATGAAGGCGCAGCCCCGGAAGCCTTCGGAGGCGAACCAGCCCTTGAGCACGGTGAACAGGTTGAGCAGGCGGTCGGCCGGGGTTTCGGCCTGATCCACCGCGGTTCTGTACCAGTGCATCCAACGCACGTCGCGGCGTTGCAGGGCGGCGACGGTGAGCTCCTCCTTGTTGGCGAAGTAGCGGTAGATACTTTTTCTGGAGACACCGGCGGTCTTCACCAGGAGATCCATGCCGGTGGCGGCGATGCCACTTTTGTAGATCAACTTTTCGGTGACATCCAGGATGATGTCGCGGGTCGTGTCGTTGCTATTGATTTCGTTCATGCGGCAAACAGTAGAACGATCGTTCTCCTTGGTCAAGAAGATATTTTGTGAATCTTCTCGATCGTTTTGGCGGATCGTCCCGGGCGCAGGGGTGGGGTTCTTGTTCTGTGGCGCTTTCATTGACGCCATCGCCCGCAGGCTGGCTCCCACAGGAGGTCTTTACAGACACTCACAAGACCGGGCCGAATCGATGGTGTAAGCTCTCGGGTTCTTCGGATTCGACCCATAGCGAGCCCTATGCCGTTGCTTTTCAAACGCTCCCTGCTGCCCAAGTTGCGCAGCTTTCCGCTGACCGCCGAGGCCGTGACCGTGCTGTCCGGCGCTGCCGAGTTCCGCCGTTGCCTGCTGGAGAAGATCGCCCAGGCGACCCAACGCATCTACATCGTTGCGCTCTATCTGCAGCACGATGAGGCCGGCCAGGAAATCCTCGATGCCTTGCATGCCGCCAAGCTCAAGCGCCCCGAGCTTGAGATCGCCGTGGTGGTCGACTGGCTGCGCGCCCAGCGCGGGCTGATCGGCGCCGGCAAGCAGCCGGGCAACGCGGCGTGGTATCAGGAGATGACCCGCACCCACCAGAGCACGGTGCCGATCTACGGCGTGCCGGTGCAGACCCGCGAGCTGTTCGGCGTGCTGCACCTCAAAGGCTTCGTGATCGACGACTGCGTGGTGTACAGCGGCGCGAGCCTGAACAACGTCTATCTGCACAAGTTCGACAAGTACCGCTTCGACCGCTATCACCTGCTGCACAGCCGCGAACTGGCGGATTCGATGCACCATCTGGTCAAGCATGGCCTGATCGAGTCGAAGGCCGTGCACCGCCTGGATCTGCCGAAACTGCCGACCACCCGCAGCCTGCGCAACGACATCGGCGACCTGCGCAGCCGCCTCAAGCACGCGGCCTACGACACCACGGCCGGCAGCACCGAGCGCAACGGACTGTCGGTCAGCCCGGTGCTTGGGGTGGGCAAGAACAATCCGCTGAACCGGGTGATCCTGGAGCTGATCGCCAGCGCCCAGCGGCAGCTGACCATCTGCACGCCGTACTTCAACCTGCCGCTGGGGGTGGTCCGCGAGATCAACCGGGCGCTGGCCCGTGGGGTGAAGATCGACATCGTGGTGGGCGACAAGACCGCCAACGACTTCTACATCCCGCCGAGCGAGCCGTTCAAGGTGATCGCGGCGCTGCCGTACCTGTACGAGATCAGCCTGCGGCGGTTCGCCAAGCGCCATCAGCGCTCGATCGACAGCGGCCAGCTGAACCTGCACCTGTGGCGCGAGGGCGACAACAGCTATCACCTCAAGGGCATGTGGATCGACGAGCGCCGCACCTTGCTGACCGGCAACAACCTCAACCCGCGGGCGTTCCGTCTTGACCTGGAAAACGCGCTGCTGATCGACGATCCGAAGGGGGAGTGGCTGCAGCCGCGGCAGCAGGAACTGGACAACATCATGCGCCACACCACGCGGATCGCGCATTTCCAGAGCCTGGAAGCCTTGCCGGACTACCCGGCCGGGGTGGCCAAGTTCCTCAAGCGTGTGAGCCGGGTGAGGGTGGAGCGCCTGCTGTACCGCATTCTGTAGCGCTCTACAAAGGCCCGTTCACCTTTACGGGGATCCTTTGTGGGAGCAACTGTCTTGCTTCTGTTCTGCGGCGCCTTGAATGACGCCTTCGCTGGCAAGTCGAGTCGTCGCACCGCAGCTCCCACAGGAATCTTGGTGGATGCAGAAATGTGACCACTGCAAAATCCTGTGGGAGCGGGCTTGCCCGCGATAGGGCCCTTCAGAACACTACAAGACTCAGTTCAGCCCCAGCTTCCCACGCAACGTGGAAAGGTCTTCCGCCAAGGTATTGACCGGCCCCACCAACGCCTTGCGGTCGTTCTCCTTTACCTTGTCATACGTCTCGAACCCACCGTCCTGGGTGCGGTACTTGGCCAGGATCTTGTCCACGGTGGCGAAGTTCTTGTCGACCTTGGCCACGAACGCCTTGTCCTGCTTCTCGATCTGCGGGCGGAACAGGTCGACGATCTTCTTCGCGCCGTCGATGTTGCCCTGGAAGTCGTACAGGTCGGTGTGGCTGTAGCGGTCCTCCTCACCGGAAATCTTGGTCGCCGCCACTTCCTCCAGCAGCGCCGCCGCGCCGCCCACCACTTTCTCCGGCGGGAAGGTCAGGCCGGCGACACGGGCCTGCAGGTCCTTGACGTCTTTGTTCAATCCGTCCGCCAGGGCATCCAGGCCGTCGGTGCTCTTCTCGGAGAACAGCGAATACTCGATGCGGTGGAACCCGGTGAAGTCTTCGGCCTTCACGCCTTTCTCGTGGTCGTCCACCCGAGAATCGATGGAGGCGTCGAGGTCGCTGAACAGCTCGGCGATCGGCTCGATGGACTCGTAGAACACCCGGGTCGGCGCATAGAGCTTCTGCGCGGTGGCCAGGTCGCCTTTCTTCACGGCGTCGGTGAACTGCTGGGTGTGGCTGGCCAGTTCATCCAGTTGCTCGGTGACGTAGATCTTGTAGTCCGACACCGGCCCCACCAGGTCCAGCGGCGCGGTGGCGGCGAAGGCCGGAAGCGGGGTGTTGAGCAGACCTAAGGTCAGCAGCAACGCGAGAGGCGTTTTCTTCATGGGGTGGCGGCTCCTGGGCTTATGCAGTTGTTTTGGGTTGGGTAGCGTTGAGCAGCGAGCGACCGATGAAGTCCTTGTCGCCCGTGACACCCGGCAGGGTGAAGAAGTAACCGCCGCCGATCGGCTTGAGGTATTCCTCCAGCGGTTCGCCGTTGAGGCGGGTCTGTACGGTGATGAAGCCTTTTTCCAGGTCGGCCTGGTAACAGATGAACAGCAGGCCCATGTCGAGCTGGCCGTTCTTGTTCACGCCGTTGGAATAGTTGAACGGCCGGCGCAGGATCAGGTTGGCCTGGGTGGCGGCGGTGCGCGGGTTGGCCAGGCGGATGTGGGCGTCGAGCTTGGTCAGCTTGCCGTGGGGATCCTGGCCGTAGTCCGGCACTTCGGTCTCGTGATGGGCGCCTATCGGGGCGCCGGTGGTCTTCACCCGGCCGATGATGCTTTCCTGTTCCTGCAGCGGCGTGCGGTCCCAGCGCTCGACGAAGTTGCGGATGATCCGCACCGCCTGATAGCTGCCGTGGGCGGCCCAGGCCGGTTCGTCGCTGCCCGGCTGCACCCAGACGATGCGGTCCATGACGCTGGCGTCGGTGGAGTCCGGGTTGGCCGAGCCGTCGCGAAAGCCCAGGAAGTTACGGGCCGACTGCGCAGGCGTACCGGGTTTCGCCGGGGCCTGGGGCGGCACGCTGCCTTCTTGCTTCCAGCGCACCAGCAGCAGGTCCGGCAGGTTCTTCACGATGTCGCGCAGGGCGTGGATGTTGGTGTCGGCGGTGTTGGAGCAGAACTGCAGGCTGAGGTCGCCGTGGCAGCAGTCGGCTTCGAGGGCGTCGTTGGGGAAACCGACCATGCGCACCAACCGCTTGGGCTTGGCGCCGGCCAGGCCGAAGCGCTCGTCGAACAGCGATTCGCCCACCGAGACGGTGATGGTCAGGTTGTCCGGCGTCACCACCGGCCCCAGGATGCCGGAATCCAGCGGCGGCAGCTTCGGGTCGACCTGGGCCACCGGGCCGCCCTTCATCAGGAATGCGATGCGCTCGTTGAGGGTGCGGAACAGGCGCTCCAGGTCGTCACGGTCGGTGGCCAGCACGTCGAAGGCCACCAGCATGCCGGCCACCGGGCGCGGAGTGACGATGCCGGTCTGGTGCACGCCATGGAAGTCGTGGCGGTCCTGGGTCTTGTCGCTGCTGGGCGCTTCGGTCACTTGCGCAGGTTCGGCCGCTGCGGCCATCGCCGGGCAGCTCAGGGTGGAGCCTGCCAGCGCAACGCCGGCGGCGCCCATGCCCATCAGGAGGCGGCGGCGTTGCAGGTTGAAGTCTTCTGTATCGTTCATCGCGGGTCGTCTTCTGCTTACAGGCCGGAGAGGCCGAGGGCGGGGTCAATGGCGTCGAGGGTGTCGGCCAGGGTCTTGGCCTTGTCGGCGAGCTGCTTGCGCTTTTCGCCGCTGACGGTGTCGTAGCGCACGTAGGCGCCATCGGCCTTCAGGCCGTTGAGTTCGGCGTCGACGTCGGCGAGTGCCTGGTCAATCTTGGGCACCAGGTCGGCGGCGGATTTGGCCAGCATCGGGCGCAGCAGGTCGATGACCTTGCGGGCGGTCTCGACGTTGGCCGCAAACCCGTTGAGGTCGCTGTGGCTGTAGCGTTCCTCTTCGCCGCTGGCCATGCGCACGTCGGCCAGGGTGTTGAGGTTGCGCACCACGATTTCCACCAGTTGCTCCGGCGGCAGCGACTGGGCCAGCAACTGCAGCTTGAGCGTGGTCACGTCGTCCAGCAGCCGTTTGGCCACCGGGGCCAGGCCGTCGAGCTTGCGTTGCTGGAAGAGCCCGTACTCCAGGCGATGGAACCCGGTGAACCCCGGATCCTGTTCGCGTTGCTCGAAATAGTCGGCGCGGGCGTTGATGGCGTTGTCCAGCTCGCCCAGGCGCTGGGCGGCAGGGGCCAGGCGTTGATAGGCGGCACGGGCCGGCACGTACAGCGCCTGGGCCTGGGCCAGGTCGCCGCTGTCGATGGCCTGGTTCAGTGCCTTGACGGCCTTGATCAACGCACTGCTGTGCATGGCCACGTACACACGGAACTCCGACAGCGGCCCGACGAACGCGACCATCGACGGCTTGGCCTTGGCGGCGGCCTCGGAAGCGGCGGTGGGCGTCACGGTCAGCGTTCCGCGCGGGTTGCTGAGCAGGCCGCAGGTGATGGTGTAGGTGCCGGGCGCAAGGTTGGCGTTGATCACCTGGCTCAGGCCCGGCGCGATGTTTTCCCGTTCCTCGATCACCAGCACGCCGCTGAGGATTTCCCATTCCACCGCCCGGTCGGAGCGGTTGACGATGCGGAAACTGGAGTGGCCGGCCGGCACGGTCAGTTCATTCGGCTCGCAACTGCGCGGATGGATGTTGACCACCACTTCGTCGTGGTTGAGTTGACGCTTGGCCGCCGCCAGTTTCGAGGCGTAGTAGAACAGGCCGCCGGCGGCGATCATCACGATCACCGAGCCGGCCACCGCCCAGCGCAGGGCGCGGGGAGGGGAGGCCTGAAGAGAGGATGGCTTTGACATGAAGGCCCTTACTGGCTGGAAACGGAAGGAGATTTGTCGGCGGACTGGGGGCCGACGGCCGCCGCCGGATAGAAGAACACCGCCAGCGCCACCGCCAGATAGATCACGTAGGCACCCAAGGTGCTGACGGTCGGCGCGTCCTGATAGCCGAACATGCCGGCCAGCACCGAACCCACGGGGCCGTCCATCGGCAATGTCTCGCTGACGTCGAACAGTACGGTCTGCAAGTGGTTCCACAGCCCGGCCTCATGCAGGGCCTGCACGGAATTGGCGAGGATCCCGGCAGCGACCACGAGGATGAACAGCCCGGTCCAGCGGAAGAACGCCGAAAGGTTCAGGCGCATGCTGCCGGTGTAGATCAGGAAGCCGACGATGACCGCCAGGACCAGGCCGAGCAGGGCGCCGATCGGCGCGGCCGGGCCTTCGCTCTGCTGGAACACCGCCAACAGGAAGAACACGGTTTCCAGGCCTTCCCGGGCGACGGCGAAGAACACCATGGCGATCAGCGCGATGACCTGGTGCTTGGAGGTGGTCAGGGCCTGGTCGAGGGACGCCCGCAAGGAGTGCTTGATCGAGCGCGCCACCTTGCGCATCCAGAACACCATGGAGCTGAGGATGCCCACGGCCACCAGGCCGACCACGCCTTCGAACAGTTCCTGCTGCTTCTGCGGAAACTCGGCGCTGACCAGCTCCAGGCCGCCACCCACCAGCAAGGCCAGGGCCGCCGCGAGAAACACGCCGATCCACACCGCCGGCATCCATTGCCCGCGGCCGGTCTGTTGCAGGTAACTGGCGATGATGCCGACGATCAGCGCGGCTTCAATGCCCTCGCGCAACATGATCAAAAAAGGGACGAGCATTCGGTGTCCATGGGGTCGGGAAATGTAGTTACAAGTTGTAACATAATGAAATTCATTCTCACATGGCATCCGTTGACATTTACCTGAACCTTAGCTGAACAACCTGTTTTTGCATGGCCGAAACAGCGGTGGCCGTAGAAGGAGATCCTTGTGGGAGCCAGCCTGCTGGCGATGACATCAGCGAAGGCGCTATAGGGCTGCTGCTCACCAGGAAATGTGCCGGCCTTGAGCCGCTGCGTTAAGATGCCGGCACTCGAACAACCACGGATCAGCCGCGCTCCATGTCGGAAAAAGACACCATCGCCATTCAGCTTGTGCGCGAGGCGCTGCTGCAAAGCTGCGCACCGGGCCAGGCCACGGAAGAAGTGCTGAACAAGGTCGGGATCGCCCCGGCGCTGCTGCAGACCGACCACAGCCGGGTGCCGGCCTCGCAGTACGCCAGGCTTTGGCGGCTGCTGGCCCGGCGCGGCGATGACGAGTTCTTCGGCATGGATCCGCGCCGGCTCAAGTCCGGCAGCCTGGCGTTCCTCTGCCGCACTGCGATGGCGCAACCCAACCTTGCCCTGGGATTGGCCAGCGGGCTGAGTTTCCTGTCGCTGATGCTGGACAAGCTGCCGGCGCAACTGGTGCATCAGCAGAGCCTGGCGGAGATCGTTCTGCTGGAGGAGGACCCCGAGCCGCGCCGGGCGTTCACCTATTTCACCTACTGGATGATCGTCCACGGCGTGGCCTGCTGGCTGGCCGGGCGGCGGATCCCGATCCTGTCCATCGAGCTGCGTTGCGCGCAGCCGGACTTCTGCGACGACTACCGGGTGATGTTCTCGCAGAACCTGCGCTTCGACCGACCGCGTACCCGGATGATCTTCGCCGCCGATTGCCTGGACCTGCCGATCAAGCGCAGCGCCGATGAGCTCAAGCGCTTCCTGGCCCATGCCCCGGCCAACATCCTGGTGAAGTACCGCGACCCGCAAAGCCTGGCCAGCCGGATCCGTCACGACCTGCGCCAGTTGCCCGCCGAGCAGTGGCCGGAAACCGAAGCCCTGGCCCAGCAGTTGTGCATGTCGGCCTCGACCCTGCGCCGCCGGCTGGCGGAAGAAGGGCAGACCTGGCAGGGCCTCAAGGACGGCGTGCGCAAGGAACTGGCGATCGCCTGGCTGGCGGAGCCTTCGATCAGTTTCGCCGAAATCGCGGCGCGCCTTGGGTTTGCCGATGCCAGTTCGTTCTACAAGGCGTTTCGCAAGTGGTCGGGGAGCAATCCCGGGCATTACCGCAGCCTGATCCTGAACGAGGCGGTCTGATCTGGATTCTGCGATGAATTGACCGGCCTCATCGCCAGCAGGCCGGCTCCCGCAGGGCCTGAGCCTTGGCCAAACCGGTCATCCAACTTGACGCCTTTGACCATTGCCGCGCTCGCTGTGCGGAGCGACTATCCCGGTGTTGTTTACGGTTCCCCCAACCTAATAAGAACACAGAGGGATTCTGGCAATGCGCGATTACTTGTCCGCCACCGAACAGTTCAACTATCAGCACACCGTGGACGCCGTCCTCAGCGGCACGCTGGAGGCGCTCAACGCCTGTGTCGAATGCTGTGACCGTCACGCCTTGCCGGGTCGCATCGCGTTGTTCTGGGAAGGCCGCGACGGCGCCAGCGCGACCTACACCTTCAGCGACCTGCAGGATCAGGCCGCGCGCTTCGCCAATTTCCTGCTCGCCCAGGGCGTGCGCAAGGGTGACAAGGTCGCCGGCCTGCTGCCGCGCAACATCGAACTGCTCATCACCGTGTTCGCGACCTGGCGCATCGGTGCGGTGTACCAGCCGCTGTTCACCGCGTTCGGGCCCAAGGCCCTGGAACATCGCCTGAACAGTTCCGGCGCCAAAGTGGTGGTCACCGATGCCGTGAACCGGCCCAAGCTCGCCGAAGTCGACGGTTGCCCGACCGTGGTCACCGTCGGTGGCGCCAAGGGCCAGGGCATCGTGCGGGGCGATTTCAGTTTCTGGGCCGAACTGGCCCACCATTCCAACGTCTGCGAACCGGTGCTGCTCACCGGCGAAGACCCGTTCCTGCTGATGTTCACCTCCGGCACCACCGGCCCGTCCAAGGCGCTGTCGGTGCCGCTCAAGGCCATCGTCGCCTTCCAGAGCTACACCCGCGACGCCGTGGACCTGCGCCCGGAAGACGCGTTCTGGAACGTGGCCGATCCGGGCTGGGCCTACGGCATCTATTTCGGCGTCACCGGGCCGTTGTCGATGGGGCACCCGATCACGTTCTACGACGGCCCGTTCACCCTCGAAAGCACCTGCCGGGTGATCAACAAGCTCGGCATCACCAACCTGACCGGCTCGCCGACCGCGTACCGTCTGCTGATCGCCGGCGGCGACGAGTTCGCCAAGTCGATCAAGGGCAAGCTGCGCATCGTCAGCAGCGCCGGCGAGCCGCTGAACCCGGAGGTGATCCGCTGGTTCGCGGACAACCTGGGCGTGGCCATCCACGACCACTACGGCCAGACCGAACTGGGCATGGTGCTGTGCAACCACCATGGCCTGGAGCACCCGATCCACCTGGGCGCCGCCGGTTTCGCCTCGCCGGGCCACCGCATCGTGGTGCTCGACGAGCAAAACACCGAACTGGGCGTCGGCCAGCCCGGCATCCTCGCCATCGACCGCGACCGCTCGCCGATGTGCTGGTTCGCCGGCTACGAAGGCGCGCCGACCAAGGCTTTCGTCGGCCACTACTACCTGAGCGGCGACACTGTGGAGTGGAACCCCGACGGTAGCATCAGCTTCGTCGGCCGCAGCGACGACGTGATCACCACGTCCGGCTACCGGGTCGGCCCGTTCGACGTGGAAAGCGCGCTGATCGAACACCCGGCGGTGATCGAGGCGGCGGTGGTCGGCAAGCCCGACCCTGAGCGCACCGAACTGGTCAAAGCCTTCGTGGTGCTCAACCCGCAGTACCGCGCCGAACCTGCGTTGGCCGAAGAACTGCGCCAACACGTGCGCAAGCGCCTGGCCGCGCACTCGTACCCCCGTGAAATCGAATTCGTCAGCGACTTGCCCAAGACCCCGAGCGGCAAGTTGCAGCGCTTCATCCTGCGCAACCAGGAAATCGCCAAGGCTCAAGAGGCTGCGGCGAAAAACGTTTCAGCTTGAATCCAAGGAAACCGTCATGCAGATCGAGAACAAGGTATTTATCGTCACCGGCGGCGCGTCCGGCCTAGGGGCCGCCACCGCTGAATCGCTGGTCAAGGCCGGCGCCAAGGTGATGCTGGTGGACATGAACGCCGAAGCCGTCGCCGCCCAGGCCCAGCGCCTCGGCGCCCACAGCACGGTGGCGGACATCAGCAACGAGGCCGCCGCCGAAGCCGCCGTGCAGGCGACGCTAAAAGCGTTCGGCAGCCTCAACGGGCTGGTCAACTGCGCCGGCATCGTGCGCGGCGAGAAGATCCTGGGCAAGAACGGCCCGCACGCGCTGGCCAGCTTCAGCCAGGTGATCAACGTCAACCTGATCGGCAGCTTCAACATGCTGCGCCTGGCCGCTGCGGCCATCGCCGAAAGCGAAGCCAACGCCGACGGCGAACGCGGGGTGATCATCAACACCGCGTCGGTCGCCGCGTTCGACGGCCAGATCGGCCAGGCCGCGTACTCGGCCTCCAAAGGCGCGATCGCCAGCCTGACCTTGCCCGCCGCCCGCGAGCTGGCGCGGTTCGGCATCCGTGTGATGACCATCGCCCCGGGCATCTTCGAGACCCCGATGATGGCCGGCATGACCCCCGAGGTGCGCGACTCCCTGGCCGCCGGCGTGCCGTTCCCGCCGCGCCTGGGCAAGCCTGCCGAGTACGCCGCGCTGGTTCGGCATATCATTGAGAACAGCATGCTCAACGGCGAGGTGATCCGTCTCGACGGCGCCTTGCGCATGGCCGCCAAGTAAGGAGGATTTGTCATGACCACCGCCAACGATCCGATCGTCATCGTCAGCGCCGTCCGCACCCCGATGGGCGGCTTCCAGGGCGAACTGAAAAGCCTCACCGCGCCGCAGCTGGGCGCCGCCGCCATCAAGGCCGCCGTCGAACGTGCCGGCATCCGGGCCGATGCCGTCGATGAAGTCCTGTTCGGCTGCGTGCTGCCCGCCGGCCTCGGCCAGGCTCCGGCGCGCCAGGCCGCGCTGGGCGCGGGGCTGAACAAGTCGACCCGCTGCACCACCGTCAACAAGATGTGCGGCTCCGGCATGGAGACCACCATCCTGGCCCACGACATGCTCGTGGCCGGCAGCGCCGACGTGGTCATCGCCGGCGGCATGGAAAGCATGTCCAACGCGCCGTACCTGCTCGACCGCGCCCGCAGCGGCTACCGCATGGGCCATGGCCGGGTGCTGGACTCGATGTTCCTCGACGGCCTCGAAGACGCCTACGACAAGGGCCGCCTGATGGGCACCTTCGCCGAGGACTGCGCCGAGACCAACGGCTTCACCCGCGAGGCCCAGGATGCCTTCGCTATCGCCTCGACCACCCGCGCCCAGCAGGCGATCAAGGACGGCGCGTTCAAGGATGAGATCGTTCCGCTGACCGTGACCGTCGGCAAGGAACAGGTGGTGATCAGCAACGACGAGCAGCCACCCAAGGCCAAGCTGGACAAGATCGCTTCGCTCAAGCCGGCGTTCCGCGAGGGTGGCACCGTGACGGCGGCCAACTCCAGCTCGATCTCCGACGGCGCGGCGGCGCTGGTGCTGATGCGCCAGTCCCAGGCGCAGACGCTGGGCCTCAAGCCGCTGGCGGTGATCCACGGCCATTCGGCGTTCGCCGACACGCCGGGCCTGTTCCCGGTGGCGCCCATCGGTGCGATCAAGAAGCTGATGAAGAAAACCGGCTGGTCCCTGGAGCAGGTCGACCTGGTGGAAGTCAACGAGGCCTTCGCCGTGGTCGGCATGGCCGCCATGACCCACCTGGAGATCCCCCACGAAAAGCTCAACGTCCATGGCGGCGCCTGTGCCCTGGGCCACCCGATCGGCGCGTCCGGCGCGCGGATCCTGGTGACGCTGCTCTCGGCCCTGCGCCAAAGGGGCCTGAAGCGCGGCGTGGCGGCGATCTGCATCGGCGGCGGCGAAGCCACGGCGATGGCCGTGGAATGCCTCTACTGATCGCCAGGTCCCAACCCCTGTAGGAGCCAGCCTGCTGGCGATGGCGGCGGATCATCGACCTCTCTGTCGACTGACACACCGCTATCGCCAGCAGGCTGGCTCCCACACGAAGCAGTCGGCGTGACTTTTTAAGGATTCACCATGATTCCCAACGAAGACCAACAACAGATCCGCGACATGGCCCGGCAGTTCGCCGAGGAGCGGCTCAAGCCGTTCGCCGCCGAGTGGGACCGCGAGCACCGTTTCCCCAAGGAAGCCATCGGCGAAATGGCCGGCCTGGGCTTCTTCGGCATGCTGGTGCCGGAGCAGTGGGGCGGTTGCGACACCGGTTACCTGGCCTACGCCATGGCCCTGGAAGAGATCGCCGCCGGCGACGGCGCCTGCTCGACCATCATGAGCGTGCACAACTCGGTGGGCTGCGTGCCGATCCTCAAGTTCGGCAACGACGACCAGCGCGAACGCTTCCTCAAGCCGCTGGCCAGCGGCCAGATGCTCGGCGCCTTCGCCCTGACCGAGCCCCAGGCCGGTTCCGACGCCAGCAGCCTGAAGACCCGGGCGCGGCTGGAAGGCGACCACTACGTGCTCAACGGCTGCAAGCAGTTCATCACTTCCGGGCAGAACGCCGGGGTCGTGATCGTGTTCGCGGTGACCGATCCGGGCGCCGGCAAGCGCGGCATCAGCGCGTTCATCGTGCCCACCGACTCGCCGGGCTACAGCGTCGCGCGGGTCGAGGACAAGCTCGGCCAGCACGCCTCCGACACCTGCCAGATCCTCTTCGAGGACGTGAAGGTGCCGGTGGCCAACCGACTGGGCGAAGAGGGCGAGGGCTACAGGATCGCCCTGGCCAACCTGGAAGGCGGGCGCATCGGCATCGCTTCGCAATCGGTGGGCATGGCCCGCGCCGCGTTCGAGGCCGCCCGTGATTACGCCCGTGAGCGCGACAGCTTCGGCAAGCCGATCATCGAGCACCAGGCCGTGGCCTTCCGCCTGGCGGACATGGCCACCCAGGTCGCCGTGGCCCGGCAAATGGTGCATTACGCCGCCGCCTTGCGCGACAGCGGCCAGCCGGCGCTGGTCGAGGCGTCGATGGCCAAGCTGTTCGCCTCGGAAATGGCCGAGAAGGTCTGCTCGATGGCGCTGCAGACCCTCGGCGGTTACGGTTACCTCAACGACTTCCCGCTGGAGCGCATCTACCGCGACGTGCGGGTCTGCCAGATCTACGAAGGCACCAGCGACATTCAGCGCATGGTCATTTCGCGCAATCTTTGAGAAGGAATCCACACATGAGCTATGAAACGATCCTGCTGGAAACCCATGGCCGCGTCGGCCTGATCACCCTGAACCGGCCGCAAGCGCTCAACGCCCTGAACGCGCAACTGGTCAGCGAAGTGAACCGTGCCCTGGACGGTCTGGAAGCCGATGCGAACATCGGCTGCATCGTCATCACCGGTTCCAAGAAGGCCTTCGCCGCCGGCGCCGACATCAAGGAAATGGCGGAGCTGACCTATCCGCAGATCTACATGGACGACCTGTTCAGCGACAGCGACCGGGTGGCCAACCGGCGCAAGCCGATCATCGCGGCGGTCAACGGTTTCGCCCTGGGCGGCGGCTGTGAGCTGGCGCTGATGTGCGACTTCATCCTGGCCGGCGACAACGCGAAGTTCGGCCAGCCGGAAATCAACCTCGGCGTGCTGCCGGGCATGGGCGGCACCCAGCGCCTGACCCGTGCGGTGGGCAAGGCCAAGGCCATGGAGATGTGCCTGAGCGGCCGTCTGATCGGCGCCGAAGAGGCCGAACGTTGCGGCATCGTGGCGCGCATCGTGCCGAGCGACGAACTGCTGGACGAGGCGCTGAAAGTGGCGGCGGTGATCGCCAGCAAGTCGCTGCCGATTGCCATGATGGTCAAGGAAAGCGTCAACCGCGCCTTCGAAGTGAACCTGACCGAAGGCGTGCGCTTCGAGCGCCGGGTGTTCCATGCGGCGTTCGCCACCCATGACCAGAAAGAAGGCATGGCGGCGTTCATCGCCAAGCGCGAGGCTGAGTTCAAGGGCCAGTGAGGCGGCTCCGCTGCTGACGCCGTCGCTGGCAAGCCGAATCGTCGCACCGCAACTTCCACAGTTAACCGGGCCGTTCACAGATGGTGTGCTCGACACAGACCCTGTGGGAGCTGGCTTGCCAGCGATGGCGGAGTGTCAGTCGACACGGTTCAGAGAAAGACCGCAGCCTCATGCAGGCTGCGGTCTTTTGCTTTCAGATCAGGTAGTGCTTGAGCTCGCGGGCGATGACCATGCGCTGGATCTCGCTCGACCCTTCGTAGATCTGGGTGATCCGCGCGTCCCGGTAGTATTTCTCCACCGGGTAATCCTCCAGGTATCCGTACCCGCCATGGATCTGGATCGCCGATGAGCAGACCTTCTCGGCCATTTCCGAGGCGAACAGCTTGGCCTGGGACGCTTCGGACAGGCACGGCTTGCCGGCGGTGCGCAGGCGGGCGGCGTGCAGGATCATCAGCCGTGCGGCGTTCAGTTGCATGTGCATGTCGGCCAGCAGGTTGGCGATACTCTGGTGCTCGATGATCGGCGTGCCGAACTGCACGCGCTCACGGGCGTAGGCCAGCGCCGCTTCGAAGGCTGCGCGGGCGATGCCCAAAGCCTGGGCGGCGATGCCGATGCGGCCGCCTTCGAGGTTGGACAGGGCGATGGCCAGGCCCTTGCCGCGCTCGCCCAGCAGGTTGGTCTCGGGGATGCGGCAATCGTTGAGGGTCACGGCGCAGGTGTCGGAGGCGCGGATGCCCATCTTGTGTTCGCTGCGGTCAACGGTGAAGCCCGGGGTGTCGGTGGGCACCAGGAACGCCGAGATACCTTTCTTGCCCAGCTCCGGGTCGGTCACCGCAAACACGATGGCCAGCTTGGCCCGCTTGCCATTGCTGACGAACTGCTTGGCGCCGTTGATCACCCACTGGCCGTCGCGCAGTTCGGCGCGGGTGCGCAGGTTGTGCGCCTCGGAGCCGGCCTGGGGTTCGGTCAGGCAGAAGCAGCCGATCACCTGACCGCTGGCCAGGTCCGTCAGCCAGGTCTCTTTCTGGGCCTGGCTGCCGTAGTTGAGCACCGGGCCGCAGCCCACCGAGTTGTGGATGCTCATGAACGCGCCGGTGGCACCGTCGCCGGCGGAAATCTCTTCCACCGCCAGGGCATAGGCGACGTAATCGACATAGCTGCCGCCCCATTCCTCCGGCACCACCATGCCGAGCAGGCCCAGTTCGCCCATCTTCGCCACCAGGCCGTCGTCGATCCAGCCGGCCTTTTCCCAGGCTTGCGCGTGGGGCGCGATTTCGCCGCGGGCAAAGTCCCGGGCCATGTCGCGGATCATCACTTGTTCTTCAGTCAGTTCGAGATCGTGCATGGCTCAGCTCCCGCTCTCAGTGAAACCTTGGAAGAAACCCGCGACCCGTGCGGCGTCCAGCGCCTTGAGGGTGGGCGGGTTCCAGCGTGGGGATTTGTCTTTGTCGATCAGCAGGGCGCGCACGCCCTCGATCAGGTCGCCGCGTTCGAACCACTGCCGGTCCAGGTGCAGTTCGAGGGCGAAGCAGTTGTCCAGGCTCAGGTGCCGGCCCCGGCGCAGCATTTCCAGGGTCACGGCCATGGCCAGCGGCGAACGGGTCTCCATCAGGTCCGCGGTGGCGGTGGCCCATTCGTGGCTGTCGGCGACGGTCACGGTGCGCAGTTGCTCGACGATGCTCGGCACGTCAGGCAACGCGAAGAAATGGTCGATGGCCGGGCGCAGGGCCTGGAGCGGCGCGTCGGGCAGGGTCTGCACGGCGAGCCCGGCCAGCAGGCTCTGCAGATCCTTGAGCGGCGTGTCGTGCCATTGCAGGTGGTCGAGCCGCTCGTCGAGGGTCGCCAGTGCGGCACTCTCCAGATACCAGTCCGCCAACCCGCAGTACAGCGCATCGGCGGCACGGACCTGTACGCCGGTGACGCCCAAGTAGATCCCCAGCTCGCCGGGGATGCGTGGCAGGAAATAGCTGCCGCCCACGTCCGGGAAGTAACCGATGGCCGTTTCCGGCATCGCCAGGCGGCTTTTCTCGGTGACCACCCGCAGGTCGGCGCCTTGCACCAGGCCCATGCCGCCGCCCAGGACGAAACCGTCCATCAGCGCCAGCACCGGTTTGCGGTAGCGGTGGATCGTCAGGTCGAGGGCGTATTCCTCGACGAAGAAGTCTTCGTGCAGCGTGTCGCCGCTCTTGTGGCTGTCGTACAGGGAACGGATGTCGCCGCCGGCGCAGAACGCCTTTTCGCCGGCGCCGCGCAGCACGACGGCGCGGATGCGGTCATCGCCCGCCCAGGCGTCGAGGTGGCGCTGCAACTGGCGGACCATGTCCAGGGTCAGGGCGTTGAGCCCGGCGGGGCGGTTGAGGGTCAGGTGACCGATGTGATTGCGAACCTCGGCCAGCACGTCGTTCTGTGTGGCATCCATGGACGGCGTCCGCGGGGATGAAGCCTGAGCAGTCATCAGTAACTCCCTGCTTTTATTGTTTTTTGTGCGATGTGTGCGGTGTGCTCGCGCGCGAGCGTTGCCGGATCGTAACAGTGCAAATTTGCCGTGCACAACCGGGATCCGTGCAGGGGGTGTCTGCATTTTTGTCATGCCGGCGACCGTGTCCCGTCGCAAGTGCCGGATCTTCGGCGCCCGCGACAGAATCGGCTGTGAACGTGCCGTTATCAGCACAATAGAGGGGTCGCCGCCGCCCCATACGACACCTGCCGCCGACGGTCTGTTGGCATTCTGGCCCCCGGATCCCGAGCGCTCTGCGCCAAGGGTTTCAGCCCGGGCATCACCCATGTCCCGGAACAAAAACAACAAGAACGCTGTTGCGGCCGATGCCGCATCGACTTTCTGTTCCTGCCCATAAAGGCGGCCGACCGGCGCGGCCGCGACAATTCCAGACAGATCAGGACTCAAGAAGATGAAAACCAAATGGCTGAGCGTGTCCGTACTCGCGTTGCTGTGCTGCACAACCGGCGCCCATGCGAAGGAATGGAAAGAGCTGCGGTTCGGCGTCAACCCCAGTTACCCGCCCTTTGAGTCGACCACCGCCGACGGCGGCGTGCAGGGCTTCGGCGTGGATCTGGGCAATGCCATCTGCGCCGAGCTGAAGGTCAAGTGCGTGTGGGTCAGCAATGACTTCGACGGGCTGATCCCGGCGCTCAAGGCCGGCAAGTTCGACGCCATCGAGTCGTCGATGACCGTGACCGACGCACGCAAGAAGCAGATCGACTTCACCGACCGCCTGTACGCAGGACCGACCGCCATCGTCACCCGCAAGGATTCGGGCCTGCTGCCCACCGGCGAGTCCCTCAAGGGCAAGACCATCGGTTACATGCAGGGCACGATCCAGGAGGCCTACGCCAAGGCCCGCCTGGGGCCGGCCGGGGTGAAGCTGCGGGCCTACCAGAACCAGGACCAGGTCTACGCCGACTTGGTGTTCGGCCGCCTCGACGCCTCGATCCAGGACAAGCTGCAGGCGCAGATGAGTTTCCTCGCATCCCCCCAGGGCGCGCCGTTCCAGAACAGCGAAGGCATCAGCGACCCGATGATCCCGTCGGACATCGCCATCGGCGTGCGCCAGGGCAACGACGAACTCAAGGGCATGCTCAACGCCGCCATCAAGGCCCTGCATGACAAGGGCATCTACGCGCAGATCCAGCGCAAGCACTTCGGCGACCTGGACCTCTACAACAACTGATCCCCGCGCCCAGTGTGCTGTCCAAGCGCGCAGCGCACGGAGGCGGGCGGCAAACGACAGGTGACTGGCGTGAATGAATTCCTGAGTTGGACCGGGCTCGGTCTGTCGAGCCTGCAAGGCTACGGCCCGCTGTTGCTGCACGGCACATGGGTGACCCTGCAACTGTCGGCGCTGGCGCTGCTGGTGAGCATGGCCCTGGGCCTGTTGGGGGCGGCGGCCAAGCTGTCGCCGCTCAAGCTGCTCAACCTGCCGGCGACGTTCTACACCACGCTGATCCGCGGCGTGCCGGACCTGGTGCTGATGCTGCTGATCTTCTACAGCCTGCAGGGCTGGGTGAGCAGCCTCACCGAACTGATGGGCTGGCCGTACCTGGAGATCGATCCGTTCGTGGCGGGCATCGTCACCCTCGGCTTCATCTACGGCGCGTACTTCACCGAGACGTTCCGCGGGGCGATCCTCAGCGTGCCGCGGGGTCAGCAAGAGGCCGCCGCGTGCTTCGGCCTCGACCGCTGGCAGCGTTTCCGCTTCGTGGTGTTCCCGCAGATGATGCGCTTCGCCTTGCCGAGCCTGGGCAACAACTGGCTGGTGCTGCTCAAGGCCACGGCGCTGGTGTCGATCATCGGCCTGTCGGACCTGGTCAAGGTGGCCCAGGAGGCGGGCAAGAGCACGTTCAACATGCTCGACTTCCTGCTGCTGGCGGCGGCGCTGTACCTGCTGATCACCAGCGCCTCCAATTACGTGCTGCGCGCGCTGGAGCGCCGCTACAACCTGGGCGTGCGGGGGATGGCGCGATGATCGAACTGATTGCCGAGTACTGGAAACCCTTCCTGTTCAGCGACGGCGAGGCCCTGACCGGCCTGGCGATGACCCTCTGGCTGCTGGTGGCGAGCATCGCGATGGGGTTCTGCCTGTCGCTGCCTTTGGCGGTCATGCGCGTCTCGCGCCTGGGTGTGGTGCGCTGGCCGGTGCAGCTGTTCACCTACGTGTTCCGCGGCACGCCGCTGTATATCCAGTTGCTGATCTGCTACAGCGGGATCTACGGCATCGCTGCGGTGCGCTCGCAGCCGCTGCTCGAAGCGTTCTTTCGCGACGCGATGAACTGCACGTTGCTGGCGTTCACCCTGAACACCTGCGCCTACACCGTGGAGATCTTCGCCGGGGCGATCCGCAGCATTCCCTACGGCGAGATCGAAGCGGCCCATGCCTACGGCCTCAGCGGCTGGCGCCTGTACCGGCGGCTGATCCTGCCGTCGGCGCTGCGCCGGGCGCTGCCGTACTACAGCAACGAAGTGATCCTGATGCTGCACGCCACCTCGGTGGCGTTCACGGCCACCATCCCCGATATCCTCAAGGTCGCCCGGGACGCCAACGCCGCGACGTTCATGACCTTTCAGGCGTTCGGCATCGCCGGCCTGCTGTACCTCGCGCTGTCGTTCGGCCTGGTCGGCGCATTCCGCCTGGCGGAGCGGCGCTGGCTGAACTTCCTCGGCCCGGCCCACTGATCCTTTCTTTTGATCCAGAGCCGCGCCGGTGCAGGGCGGCTCCAGGAGTTTGATCCATGTACAAACTGACGGTAGAAAATCTGTACAAGCGCTTCGGTGACAACGAAGTGCTCAAGGGCGTCTCGTTGAACGCGCGGGCCGGTGATGTGGTGAGCATGATCGGCGCCAGCGGTTCGGGCAAAAGCACTATGCTGCGTTGCATCAACTTTCTGGAGCGGGCGGACGAGGGCGCCATCACCCTGGACGGCGAACGGATCCTCACGCGGCAGGGCGCCGGCGGCATGCGGGTGGCCAACCCCAAACAATTGCAGTCGCTGCGCACGCGTCTGGCGATGGTGTTCCAGCATTTCAACCTGTGGAGTCACCTGACCGTGCTGGAGAACATCGTGCTTGCGCCCTGCCGGGTGTTGGGCGAAAGCCGCAAGGAAGCCGAAGAGCGGGCGCTGGCGTACCTGGACAAGGTCGGCCTGCCGCAGCGGGTGGCGCAGCAGTACCCGGCGTTCCTCTCCGGCGGCCAGCAGCAGCGGGTGGCGATCGCCCGGGCATTGGCGGTGGAGCCGGAGATCCTGCTGTTCGACGAGCCGACCTCGGCGCTGGATCCGGAACTGGTCGGCGAAGTGCTGAAAGTGATTCAGGCCCTGGCCGAAGAGGGGCGCACCATGCTGATGGTCACCCACGAAATGGGCTTTGCCCGGCAGGTGTCCAGCCAGGTGCTGTTCCTGCACCAGGGACGGGTGGAGGAGCAGGGCGACGCGAGCCTGCTCGACCGGCCGCGCAGCGAGCGTTTGCAGCAATTCCTATCGGGTCGTTTGAAGTGAGGCAAGGGATACATGGCGGACATCCGCGATCTGACGATCGTGCTTGATCGGATCGATCAGGCCATCATCGAAGTGCTGCGCCACGAAGGGCGCATCACCTATCAAAAGCTCTCCGAGCGCGTGCACCTGACGCCCAGGCCTTGCCTGGAACGGGTGCGCAAACTTGAACAGCTCGGCGTCATCCGGGGCTACGGGGCGATTCTCGACGAGAAGAAGCTGACGCCGGGGCTCTCGCTGCTGGTGCTGGTGGCGCTGTCGAACCAGAGCGGGCGCGCGGCGCAGAAGGCCTTCGAGGCCAAGGTGCGCGCCTGCCCGCAAGTGCTTGAATGCCGGCTGATCAGCGGTGCGTTCGACTACAGCCTGCGCATGCGCTGCCGGGACATGGAGCACTACCGGGTGCTGACGGAAGTGTGGTTCGACGACCCGGACCTGCACATCGACAAACTGGTGAGCCACCCGGAACTGGCGACGGTGAAGACCACGATGGAGTGAGCCGGCCCGACACCAAGACCGCAGCCCGCAGGCTGCGGTTTTTTTTGCCCGGGCGCCTGCCGAATCGGCTGGGCAAACAGCCGATTTCGACCGTTTCCATCACTGGCGGTCGGCGCAACAACCGGGTTTGTTCCGGGCCGGAACAGACAATGGGCACCTCCCAACCCTCATCGGTTCCGTGCCCATGCAGACCACCAACACCGTTTTGATGATTCGCCCGACACGCTTCTCCTTCAACCAGGACACGGCGGCGAACAACCGCTTCCAGCGCCCGGCGGAGCACGCCGAAGACGTGCAGCTCAAGGCCTTGCAGGAATTCGACGGCTACGTCGCCGCGCTGCGCGGGCACGGGGTCGAGGTGCTGGTGCACAACGACCGCGAGGCCCCGCACACCCCCGACTCGATCTTCCCCAACAACTGGTGGAGCAGCCACCCCGACGGCACGCTGGTGCTGTACCCGATGCAAGGGCAGAACCGCCGACTGGAGCGCGACAAAGGCGTGCTCGACTGGCTGGGCGAAACCTACCGGGTCGAGCGCCTGGTGGACCTTTCCGGGCTGGAGCGCCAAGCGGTGTTTCTGGAGGGCACCGGCAGCATGGTGCTCGACCGTCAGCAGCGCATTTGCTACGCCGGCTATTCGACCCGCACCCACGGCCATGCCCTGGAGCAGGCGGTCGAGCAGTTGGGGTATTCGCTGTGCGCCTTCAACGCCGTCGACCGCCAGGGCGTGGCGATCTACCACACCAACGTGATGATGAGCGTCGGCACCCGGCTGGCTGTAGCGTGCCTGGACAGCGTCGCCGATGCCGGCGAGCGCCGGGCGCTGCGTTCGCGGCTGGAGGAGAGCGGCAAGCAGGTGATCGCCCTGGACTGGGCCCAGCTCGAATCCTTCGCCGGCAACATGCTGGAAGTCCACAACGACGCCGGCGAGCCGCTGCTGGTGATGTCGCGCACCGCGTGGCAATCGCTGAACGCCGCCCAGCGCCGCACCCTCGAAAGCCTGGCCACGCCGCTGCCGGTGAACATCGACACCATCGAACGCATCGGCGGCGGCAGCGCACGCTGCATGCTGGCCGAGGTGTTTTTCCCCAAACGCGAGCCGCAACCGCTGACCGCCAAGGAGCGCACCCGATGATCGTCCGTCCAGCCACCCCCGATGACTTGCCCGCCTTGCTGGCCCTGGCCCACAGCGCCGGCGCCGGTTTGACCACCTTGCCCGCCGACGCGGCCCGTTTGCGCCAGCGCCTGGACTGGGCGGCGAAAACCTTCGCGAAAGAAGCCTCCCGAGCCGATGCCGATTACCTGTTCGTGCTGCAGAACCCGCACGGCGAGGCCATCGGCATCTGCGCCCTGGCCGGCGCGGTGGGCCTGCGCGAGCCCTGGTACAACTACCGCTTGGGGCTGTTCGTGGCGGCGTCGAAGAACCTCGGCATCAACCAGCAACTGCCCACGCTGTTCCTGGGCAACGACATGACCGGCCAATCGGAGCTGTGCTCGCTGTTCCTGCACGCCGACCACCGCAGCGGCCTCAACGGCCGGTTGCTGTCCAAGGCGCGGTTCCTGTTCCTGGCGGAGTTCCGCGAGCGCTTCGGCGACAAGGTCATCGCCGAAATGCGCGGCTATTCGGACGAGAACGGGGTGTCGCCGTTCTGGGAAGGGTTGGGCCGGCACTTCTTCAAGATGGACTTCGCTGATGCCGACTACCTCACAGGCCTGGGCAACAAGACCTTCATCGCCGAACTGATGCCCAAGTTCCCGCTGCCCACCTGCCTGCTGCCGGAAGCCGCCCGCGCGGTGATCGGTCGCGTCCACCCCAACACCGAACCGGCGCTGGGCATGCTCAAGGCCGAAGGCTTCGAACACCGCGACTACATCGACATCTTCGACGGCGGTCCGCTGATCGAATGCGACACCGGCCAGATCCGCGCCGTGCGCGACAGCCAGGTGCTGCAACTGAGCCTCGGCACACCGGGGGACGGGGCGGATACCTGGCTGATCCACAACCGTGGGTTCGCCGACTGCAAGATCACGGCCGCGCCGGCGCGGGGGGCGGCGGGCACCTTGATCGTCGATGCGCAGACCGCCGGCACGCTGGGACTGACGGCCGGGGCGTCGGTGCGGGCGGTGCCGCTGGCGGTGCCGGCGCGGCAGCAAGCGGCGGCGTGAGCTCGGCCCGAGGTCAGGGCTTGGCGCCGAGCACTTCGCCGATGCTGCGCCGTTTGGCGTGCAGCTCGCTGGCATGGATCAGTTGCTCAAGGTCTTCCGGGGTGACGTCGATGAAGGCTTCCATGTCGGCCAGGGCCAGTTTGAGGTCGTCGGCGGTGATGGCCAGGGCGTCCACGGGGGCGACGGCGGGGGGCGGTTCGGCGGGGCGCTTGGGGTAGTGGATGCGCGTCAGGTTGTTGTAGGCCAGCGCGCAGACCACCAGGCTCACCGCGCTGAGCATCACAGGCCCCAGGGCCGTCCAGTCCATGGCCACGGTGGCGGGGTCGGCCAGCACCATCGTCAGGGCCACGGCACCGGCCGGGGGGTGCAGGCAGCGCAGCCAGCACATCACGATCAGCGCCATGCCGGCCGCCAGGCAAGCGCTGCCCAGGGTGCGGCCCAGCACATGGGCCACCAACAGCGCGACTGTGCCGGCGCACAGGTAGCCGCCGACGATCGACCAGGGTTGCGCCAGGGCACCGGAGGACACCGCAAACAGCAGCACCGCCGAAGCGCCCAGCGGGCCCATCACGTGATAGGCCGCCTGGATGCCGAACACCTGGCTGCACACCCAGACGCTGACCAGCGTGCCCAGGGCCATGCCGACGGCGGCGCGGCTCCATTCGGTGGGACGGGTGTTGACGGCGGCAGGCAACCAGCGGGCGAGCATGTGAAGACGTTCCTCGTGGATCGGGCAGAAAAGCGCAAGGCAAAAAAAAGGACTTGTCCGTGATGTCCGGAAAGTCCTTCGAAACGTTCCAACTATTGGGGGAGGAACGCGCACAGTGTGCCAAGCAAACTGGATGCTGACAAATTCATATAAATGCAGTTTCAGTGCACTATTTTTGCAGTAAGGCCACCCGCCGTCCGCTCATGAAGCACAGGAAGCCGCCCATCGCGGTCAACCCGCTCAAGGCGTAGAACATGGTCGGCGCCGGGGTGTGCATCAGCAGGAAGCCGCAGATCACCGGGCTCAGGGCGCCGCCCAGGGCCGCCAGGTTCTGCGCGCCGTAGTAGCTGCCGCGCAGTTCTTCCGGGGCCAGGGTGTCGACGAACAGGAACTCGGACGGGTAAATGATCATCTCGCCGAGGGTGAAGATGAACATGGCGACGCACCAGCTCACCAGGCTGTCGGCCAGGCTGAAGCCGATCAGGCCGGCGATGAACAGGCCCGTGCCGGCGACGATCCAGTAGCGCAGCTTTTCCCGGCTCAGGAACCGGCCGATCTGGTATTGCAGCAGGATCACCGCGATGGCGTTGCAGGCGAGCAGGGCGGCCATGGTCTTGAGGGCCTGCTGCGAATCCTCGACCACCAGCAGGTACTGCGACAGGTACAGGGTGAAGCGCCCGTGCACCACGGTGCTGAGCAGGCAGCCGCAGGTGAACATGATCAGGGTGCGGTCGTTCTTCAGGGTCACCAGGGTCTTGAGAAAGCTCTGGGGCTGGCCGATCACGGCCACGGGGTTGGCGTCCTTGGGGATGCCGACCATCAGGAAGATGCTGGCGAAGGCGATGGCGGCGGCGATCAGGAACGGCGCGATCGGATAGACCCCGGCGATCACCACCCCGAGCATCGGGCCGGTGGCGTAGCCGATGTTGGTCAGGGTGTAGCGCAGGGAGAATGCCTTGGCCCGCTGGTTGATCGGCAGGTGTTCGCTGAGGATCGCCTTGGAGCCGATCAGGAACAGGGCCGAGGCGGTTTCGGTGATCACCAGGGTGGCGGTGGTCAGGTACAGATTGTGGGCGAACGTCAGCAGCACGAAGCCGATGGCGCTGGAGAGCATCGCCAGGATCAGCAGCCGGCGCTTTTCCAGGCGGTCGATGATGTAGCCGCCGTACAGCGCGAGCAGGGTGGCGATGAACACCGCGATGCCCAGCAGCAGACCGACGTCCTGCTGGTTGAGGCCCAGCTTCTGGCTCAGGAACAGGGTGAGCAGCGGGCTGGTGATGGCGCGGCTGACGACGATGGTCAGCGAGACGATCATCAGACGGCGGATAACGAGCGAATACTTGGCCACGGAAAATCAAATGTCCTTATTCATTTAGTGTTTTGCTCAACTGGAAACCGCGTGGCCTTCATCGCTGGCAAGCCAGCTCCCACAGGAATCCGGGCCGGACGCAGAACCTGAGCCCGGCACACAACCCTTATGGGAGCCAGCCTGCTGGCGATGAGGCCGGCACTTCTAGCCTCGATGTCGCCTGCCGGATCGCCATCGCCAGCAGGCTGGCTCCCACAGGAATTTCGGCTGGATGCAGGACCTGAGCCCGCCGCAAAACCCTGTGGGAGCTGGCTTGCCAGCGATGAGGCCAAATGCGGCCCCCCAACAATCACGTCAGCCACCGCTCAAGCCCCGATACCGATTCCAGCGACTCCAGATGCCGCAATCGTTCCAGCAACCCTTCGGCCCGCTCCTGAGGCAACGCCCGCAGCGCCAGGCTGAAGAACTTCTCCTCCAGCGCCGCATCGCTCAGCGGATTGCCCGGCGCCCCCAACGGCACCTCGACGCACAGGCTGGCCTCACGCCCGTCCACGGTGTGCACGCTGACGACCGGCTCGCCATCCTCGGACAGTTGCCCGTCCACTTCAAGGCGAATCCGCGTCATCCACCGGGCAATGTCCGGATCGTCGCGCCGGGCGTCGTCGTAGGCCGAGAGCCGGCAATGCCCATGCGCCAGCCGCGCCGCGAGGGCGTAGGGCAGGCTCATCTGCGCCGCCGCCAGCGAAGCGGTGTCGCGCCCGCCGCACATGGCCTGCAAAAAGCCGCACAGGCGCACTTGGACGTCTTCCACCTGAGGCGCCTCGACCTTGAGCTGCGCCATCAGCAGCCCCAACGCATCGATCGCCGAATGCGTCCCGCGGCACGCCGCATAAGGCTTGATCGAACAGCGGGCGAGTTTCCACACCTGGCCCAGGTCCGCCACCAGCGCCGCCGGTTGCGCGGTGCCTGGCGCGAGAGTCTTGAGAAAGCCGCCCCACACGTCATCGAACAGTTGCGACGGTCCGCTGATCCCTTCGCGGGCGAAGCGGGCGGCGAGCAACCCGCCCTCGGCGGCGCGACCGCTGTGCAGTTTCTTGCTCTGCGAGCCGTCGTGGATGAACGCCCACAGACCGCCGCTGAAACTGCCGGCGATGCCCAGTGCCGACACGGTCTGCGCCGCGTCCAGGCCGAAGATCCGCGCGCTGGCCGCCGCCGCGCCGAACACCCCGCAGGTGGCGGTCGAGTGCCAGCCGGCGCCGTTGTGGGCCGAATAGCTGCCGCAGGCTTCCAGCACCCGTCGGCCGATCTCGTAGCCGATCACCACGGCGGTGATGAACTCGCGACCGCTCACCGGGCGCTCCGCCAGCGACAGTGCGGCCATCGCCGCCGGCAGCACCACGGCGCCGGAGTGGTCGCAGCCGCCGGTGTCGTCCAGCTCCAGCGCGTGGGCGGCGATGCCGTTGAGCAATGCGGCATCGCCGGCGCCGACCCGCTGTGAAGTGCCCCAGACCGGCACGGTTCCGGGGGCGCTGGCGAACAGCCGTTGCGCCTGAAGCGCCACGCGGCTGTCCGCCCCGGCGAGCGCTGCGCCGAAAGTGTCGAGGATGTGCCGCTTGGCCTGGGCCACCAGCGCCTCGGGCAGTGCTTCGAACCGGGTTTCGACGCAGAACTGCGCCAACCGCTGCATCGATTCGGTCATGTGAGGTAATCCCGATAATGCCGCTCATACACCGAGGCGGGATGATCCGCGCCCACCGCTTCAGCCTTCTGTGCCCACCATCGGGCGATGTCGGCGCCGCTGGCGATCCACACGTCGCCGTGCTGGCGGATGCTCTCCAGCAGCTCGCGCAGCACGCCGATCCGGCCCGGCGTGGCGATGATTTCCGGGTGCAGGCGCAGCACGTAGCACAGGCCGAACCGGTGGAAACCGGCGAAGTCCAGCAGCAGGTTGCGCAGCGTGTGGCTGTAGGAGGCGATCCGCGACTGGGCCGGCGGTACGGCGGGGCTCAGGTTGAAGGCGAAGTAGGGTTCGTCTTCCAGTTCGTAGTGCAGCGGCAGCTCGATTACGTCCGGCGCCGTCGGGTGGGCGAACGGCAGGTCATCGCCGCGCCATGAGGACGACCAGCGAATGCCTTCGTCGCGCAGCGCTTCGATGAACCCCGGCGCGCCGTTGCCGGCCGGAATGCGGAAACCGGTCGGGCGTTGCCCGGTCAGCGTTTGCAGCGCCGCGCAGCCCTTGGCCACCTCGGCGCGTTGCGCCGCCAGGTCCAGGGTGTCGTAGTCCTGGTGGCGGTAGCCGGCACAGGCGATTTCGTGCCCGCCGGCCAGGATCGCGGCGATGTGCTGCGGGTTCTCTTCGGCGACGATGCCGGGGACGAACCAGGTGGCGGTCACTTCCAGTTCCTTGAACAGCCGCAACAGCCGTTCGACGCCCCGTTGGGTGCCGTAGCGCCACACCGACAGGGTCTTGTCGCGCCCGGCCACTTCGGGGGCCTGGGTGAGAATGCCGTGGATGTCGTTGTAGTCGACGGTCAGCGCCACGGCGCAGCGGCGGCCGGCGGGCCAGACGGTGGCGTCAGTCATGGTGATGCTCCTTGAGCCACCAGCGGGCGACGTCGCGGCAGGTGGCGAACCACACGTCGTCACGCTCGCGCATGTGTTCGAAGAGTTGTTCCAGCAGCAGGATGCGCCCAGGCTTGCCGGTGATTTTCGGGTGGAACAGGGTGGTCAGGCACAGCCCTTCGTCCATCGCGCCGTCGTACTCGCGCCGCCAGTTGTCCAGGGTCAGGGCGTAGCTGGCGGTGCGGTCCAGGCCGGACGGGAAGTTCGGCGCGCGGGTGTAGGCGAGGGAGGCGTAGTCGTCCATTTCCCAGCGGCCGGGGATCTCCACCAGCGGCGTGGCGTGGCCCGGCACGTCGACCAGGTACGGGCGGTCGTCGCCGCGCATGCTGCTGGAATAGATGACGCCGTTGTCGGCGAGCATCTTCGGGGTCTCGGCGCGCCAGTCGCCGGACGGGGTGCGGAAACCCTCGGCGCGGATGTGCAGGTGCTGCCAGAACACCTCGCGGGATTTCTGCATGACGGCCTGCTGCTCGTCGAGCGTCAGGGCGTAGAAGGATTCGTGCTTGTAGCCGTGGTAGGCCACCTCATGGCCGCGCTCGACGATGGCCTGGCATTGCCTTGGCCAGTTCTCCACGACCCAGGCCGGGACGAAGAACGTGGTCGGCAGCCTGAACGCGTCGAGCAGGTCCAACAGGCGCGGCAAGGCACGGTAAGGGCCGTAGCCGCCGAAGCCGAAATACTCGGGCTTGCGCCAGATCGAGCCGTTGAGCATGGCGTCGCCGGTGGGGCCGTCGAGGTCGAAGGCCAGGGCCAGACAGGCTTTGCGGCCGTCGGGCCAGGTGGGGGAAAGCGGGGAGGACATCACAGGCACTCCAACCATCAATGGATAAACACAAGACCTTGCGGGGGCGGCCTTGCGGTGTGTCATTGGCCGGAGATTTCGCCTGATCCGGCCCTATCGCGGGCAAGCCCGCTCCCACAGGGTTAAATGTCGGGCCCGGGTTCTGTGTACGACCGGGATTCCTGTGGGAGCGGGCTTGCCCGCGATGAGGCCGGTACAGCCGACACCGCCGCCGCGATCAAACCCGCTCCCACAGGGTTAAATGGCGGGCCCGGGTTCCGTGTACGACCGGGATTCCTGTGGGAGCGGGCTTGCCCGCGATGAGGCCGGTACAGCCGACACCGCCGCCGCGATCAAACCCGCTCCCACAGGGTTAAATGTCGGGCCCGGGTTCTGTGTACGACCGGGATTCCTGTGGGAGCGGGCTTGCCCGCGATGAGGCCGGTACAGCCGACACCGCCATCGCGATCAGGCCCGCTCCCGCAGGCTCACTTGCCGGCGTTGACGGTCACGTTCTTGATCGCGCCCAGTTCCAGGTCCCATTTCTTCAGGATCGCGCCGTAGCTGCCGTCATCCACCATGCTCTGCAACGCGACTTTCACCGCCTCGCTCAGCTCAGGCTTCTTCTTGCTCACGCCAAGGCCGGTGAACTGCACGGAGATCGGCTGGCCGACGGTCTTGTACATGTCCTTTTCCTGGGTCTTGAGGTACGACAGGGTTTCGCTGCCCTGCATCGCTGCGTCGATCCGGCTCTGGCGCAGTTGGGCGCGGGCGTCGGCCGAGCCTTCGGTGCCGATCACCGTGATCGCAGGCTTGCCCGCCGCCTCGCAGTTGGCCTTGCTCCATTCGGCGATCTCCGACGGGAAGGTGGTGCGGCGGCTGGTGCCGACTTTCTTGCCGCACAGGTCGATGATCTCGTTGGTCGCGGCGTTCTTCTGCAAGGTGTAGAACTGCGGCCCGCTGGTGAAGTAGTCGACGAAGGTCACGCTGGCCTGGCGCTCGGCGGTGTCGGTCATGCCCGACAGCACCATGTCCACGCGGTCGGTGGTCAGGGCGTTGATCATCTGCTCGAAGCCGGTCTCCTGCCATTTGATCTTGACCCCCAGGCGCTCGGCCAGGGCGTTGCCCAGGTCGTAGTCCAGGCCGGTGAGCTGGTTGGTGGCCGGATCTTTGAAATCCATCGGCGGGTAGTTGGGCATGATCGCCACGACGATCTCGCCCTTGGCCTTGATGCTGGCCGGCAAGTCGGCGGCGGTGGCGAAACCGCAAGACATGAACGAAGCGAGTACTGCTGGAATGACGAAGTTCTTCATGGACGTTCTCTTATGAGTGTTGTGAAGGCCAAGGGGGCCTCAGGTTCGAACGGCAGAAATGAAGCTTTGGGTGCGCGGGTTTTGCGGGCTTATTAGTATTTCTTCGGGGCTTCCAGCCTCCACGATCTGGCCGCCGTCCATGAACACCATGCGGTTGGAAACCTCCCGGGCGAAGCCCAGTTCATGGGTGACGACGATCATGGTCATGCCGGTCTGCGCCAGGTCGCGCATCACCGACAGCACCTCACCGACCAGTTCCGGGTCGAGTGCCGAAGTGGGTTCATCGAACAGCATCAGCTTGGGCCGCATGGCCAGGGCGCGGGCGATCGCCACCCGTTGCTGCTGGCCGCCCGACAGTTCGATCGGGTAGCTGTTGCGCTTGTCGGCCAGGCCGACCCGGGCCAGCAGTTCCAGGGCCTCTTCGTGGGCCTCCTTGGGCGAACGCTTGAGCACCTGGCACGGGCCTTCGATGATGTTTTGCAGCACGGTCATGTGCGGAAACAGGTTGAAGCGCTGGAACACCATGCCGGTGGCCAGGCGCTGGCGGGCGATCTGGGTCTCGGTCAGCTCGTGCAGCTTGTGCCCGACGACGCGGTAGCCCACCAGTTCGCCGTCGACCCACAGGCCGCCCTTGTCGATCTTCTCCAGCTGGTTGACGCAGCGCAGCAGGGTGCTCTTGCCCGAGCCCGACGGGCCGATGATGCACAGCACTTCGCCTTGCTCGACCTCGATGTTGATGTCCTTGAGGGCGTGGTACTGGTCGTAATACTTGTTCAGGGCCACGGCCTTGACGATGCTTCTCATGTTCGATTCTCCTGCGCGGCTTACGAGCGCTTGCCGGCGCCGCGAGCGAAACGGCGCTCCAGGCGGCTTTGACCAAAGGACAGCACCGTGACGGTGGCCAGGTACCAGATGCCGGCGACGATCAGCAGCTCCATCACCCGGGCATTGGCGTAGTAGATGTTCTGGGCGTTGTAGAGCAGTTCCGAGTACTGGATGACGCTGGCCAGCGAGGTCATCTTGACCATGCCGATGAATTCGTTGCCCACCGGCGGAATGATGATGCGCATGGCCTGGGGCAGGATGATCCGGCGCAGCGCCTGCAGGCGCGGCATGCCGATCGACTTGGCCGCCTCGTATTGCCCGGTGTCCACCGACAGCAGGCCGGCGCGCACCACTTCGGCGGTGTAGGCGCCCTGGTTGATGCTCAGGCCGAGCAGGGCGGCCACGAACGGCGTCATCAGGCTCACGGTGTCGAGCTCGAACAGGCCGGGAATGCCGACCGTGGGGAAGATCAGCGCCAGGTTGAACCACAGCAGCAGCTGCAGGATCAGCGGCGTGCCCCGGAACAGCCAGGTGTAGGTCAGCGCCACGTAGCGCAGGATCGGGTTGGCCGACATGCGCATGATCGCCGTGATCACCCCGAACACGATGCCCAGGGCCATGGCCAGCACGGCCATGACGATGGTGTTGAACAGGCCCCACATGATCGCTTCGGAGGTGAGGAACTGGCCGATGTACGACCATTCGATCTTGCCTTCGGCGAAGGCCCGCACCAGGCCGATGAGTGCGATGACGATCACGGTGGCGAAGAAGATCCGCCCGTAGTAGCGCCGCGGCACATGTTGGTACTGGGTGATGTCGAACTGGTTCTCCGCCAGTTTGCGCTCCGCCTGGAGTCGTTCTGCCTGAGTCTGGCTCATGGTGTTTCTCCGAACTGTACTTTCAAATCCGACACCGGTCCTTGTGGGAGCTGGCTTGCCAGCGATTGCGGTGGGTCATCCGGCATCGATGTCGACGGTCTGGACGCTATCGCTGGCAAGCCAGCTCCCACAGGGGCCGCGGTCGTGTCTTAGAGGCGCAAGCCCCGGTAGTCTTCTGTCCACGCCTGCTGCGCAGCGAGGGCGGTCTTGAGCCGGCCGATCTGCTCGCGCACCTGCTGCGGCGCGGTGCCGCCCCAGCCGCTGCGGGCGGCGATGGCGGCTTCCAGGGTCAGGCTGTCGCGCACGTCGGCGGTCAGGCGCGGGTCGATTTCCGCCAGCAGGGCCGGCGAGGCTTCCCACAGCTCGATGCCGTGCTTCTCGCAGGCCTGCACCAGGGCACCGGTGATCTCGTGGGCTTCCTTGAACGGCACGCCGCGCACCGCCAGCCAATCGGCGACTTCAGTGGCGAGGGTGAAGCCCAACGGTGCCTGGCGCCGCAGTTCCTCGACGTTGACGGTCATGGTCGCGACCATCCCGGCCATGGCCGGCAGCACCAGCAGCAGGGTGTCGACGCTGTCGAGCACGCCGTTCTTGTCCTCGCTCAGGTCGCGGTTGTACGACAGCGGCAGGGACTTGAGGGTGGACAGCAGGCCGGTCAGGTTGCCGATCAGGCGCCCGGCCTTGCCCCGCGCCAGTTCGGCGATGTCCGGGTTTTTCTTTTGCGGCATGATCGAGCTGCCGGTGGCATAGGCGTCGTCCAGGTCGACCCAGCGGAACTGGCGCGACGACCACAGGCAGAACTCTTCGGCCAGGCGCGAGATGTTGATCCCCAGCATGCTGGCGATGAACAGGAATTCGGCGACGTGGTCGCGGCTGGCGACGGCGTCGATGGAGTTCTCGCAGACGCCGGCGTAGCCCATTTCCTTGGCCGACTGCTGTGGCTGGCGGGCGATGGCGGAGCCGGCCATGGCCGCGGCGCCCAAAGGCGACAGCGACGTGCGCGCATCCCAGTCCGCCAGCCGCTGCACGTCACGCAGCATCGCTTGGGCGTGGGCCAGCAGGTGATGGGCGAACACGATCGGTTGGGCCTGCTGCAGGTGGGTGAAGCCGGGGCAGATGCTCTCCACATGTTGCTCGGCCTGGTCCACCAGGGCCTGTTGCAGGGCCAGGACTTCCACGGCCAGGGTGCGCACGTGGTCACGCAGGAACAGACGCAGGTCGTTGGCGGTCTGGTCGTTGCGCGAACGGCCGGCGCGCAGCTTGCCGCCCAAGGCGCCGAGGCGTTCGGTCAGCAGGCGTTCGATGAAGGTGTGGACGTCTTCGTCGTCCAGGGTCGGGGCGATGCGCCCGGCGGCGAAGTCGGCGCCGATGGCGTCCAGGGCCTCGATCATCGTGCGGGTTTCCTGCCCGTCGAGCAGGCCGGCCCGCTGCAGTTCGCCGGCGTGGGCCTTGGAGCCCGCCAGGTCGTACGGGGTGAGGCGGAAATAGCGCTCGGGGCAACGGGACAGGGCCGCCAGGGCAGCGGACGGACCGCTTTTGAAACGGGCGCCCCAGAGACGGTCGGTGGCTTGTGACATGTGTTGTTTTCCTCGTCGGTAACGCGAACTGAAATCGGTGTGCACGGCCTGCCGTTCACGCTGAAAAAACAGCGGACGGAATCAGGCCGAAGCAGTCTTCAAGAGGGCAGTTGCAATGTCGCGAGAGCTGATCGAAGTGTCAGCTTTTAATGTTTTGCGATCAGTGAGTTGGCACTGATGTGCGGGATTTTTTGGCGGTTGCCAAGCCTTGTTTTCTGTGTTCATTATTATTGGTCGGCGATGTTTTTGTTGTTGGACACAGATTGTTGAACATTGCGCCAGAGGTAAATCAGCATTATGGAAACCCCACTTTCCAATTCCGGAAACCCGCCGGTGAAGACTGCCCACCGGGCGCCGCTGGCCCTCAGCGGACTGGACTTCAAACTGCTAAAGGTGTTCAAGGCCGTGGTCGAGGCCGGCGGCTTCAGTGCCGCCCAGAATGAGCTGAACGTGGGCCTTGCGGCCATCAGCAAGCAGATCTCCGACCTTGAGATCCGCATCGGCATGCGCCTGTGCACCCGCGGGCGCGAGGGGTTCCATCTGACCGAGGAAGGGCGTCTGGTGTATCAGGCGTCGATTGACCTGTTTGCCTCGGTCGACAACTTTCGGGATCGGCTTAGTTCTGCGCAGAATGAACTGATCGGCGACCTTGGTATTGGCGTTATCGACAATACGATCAGCGACGTTAATTCGCCGTTAGTTGCAGCGCTTAAACGCATGAATGAAGAATCGCCGAAAGTAAGGTTTCAACTTCAGGCGACCCAGCTAGATGAAGTCGAAAGAGGGGTGGTGGAAGGTCGCTTAGTTGCCGGAATCGTGCCGGTCTATCAACGGCGGGAAGAGTTTGATTATTACCCGTTGTACGAAGAACGCTCGGAAGTCTACTGCGCAGTCGGCCACCCGCTGTTCGACATGCCGGAGGCGCAGATGGGCAGTGACGTGCTGCTGGACCATGCCTGCATCAACCACCGCTACGCGATCCACCGGGACAAGCTCAACCATGCGCGCTACGACAGTTTTTCCGCGTCGGCGACCCAGGTCGAAGCCGTGGCGCTGCTGATCAAGACCGGGCGTTTCGTGGGTTTCCTGCCCCAGCACTACGCCGCCTCATGGGTGGCGGCCGGGCAGTTCCGAGCGGTGCGCCCGCAGGTGATCAACATCGTCACGCCGTTCAGTCTGATCCTGCGCCACAACACCGTGCGCAGCCCGTTGGTGAAGGCGTTCGCCCATGCCTTGGGCGTCGATCTGAAGGCGTCGGCCTGATCTCAGCCCAGCGTCAGTGCCATTGCGCAACGGCGCTCACCGGGCAATCCGTGGGCGATTTCGTTGTTCAGAACTTCGCTCAGACGCGGGCCGGTTTGTTCCGGGCTCAACAACTCGAATCCCATCCGTTGATAGAACGGTGCATTCCACGGCACATCGCGAAAGGTGGTCAGCGTCACCGCGGCAAGTTGCTCGTGGCGTGCCTGTTCAATGGCCGCCGACAATAACTTGCGGCCGATGCCCATACCCTGGAAGTCCTGCCCAACGGACAATTCTTCGATATGCAGTTGACGATCGGTTTGCACCGCCCGCAAGAAGCCTGAAAGTTGTCCGTCAATGCCTTGCGCCACCCACACCCGTGCCGTTCGAATGGCCTGCCGATGCTGTTCGGCGTCGGGCACCGGGGCGTCGGCCAGCCAGGCAAGGGAAGGGTCGAGGCGGAACAGCCGCGCCGCCGACCGCTCCAGGGCGGGCAGGGCGCTGGCGTCCGATTCACGGGCCGGGCGCACGCTGAATGTCATGGGAGAAGCCGCTCCAGTCGCAGGGAAAACCCGCAGGTTACGGCTTCAGCCACAGCAGCACATAGTCGTTTTTGTCGAAACGGCCGCTCAGCACCGGCGGCGCGTCACCCAACGGCGTGCCTTTCAAGGTCTGGTAGTCGCTGCGGTCCATCATCAGCCAGGCCGGTCCCTTGAGGGTTTCCAGCGCCTGGAGGGAATCGCTGAACTGCGGTTGCAGGTCCTTCTCGACGTTGACCATGAACTTGATCGCCTTGGCGTCCTTGCCCATGCCTTGCAGCACCAGCGGCGCAGGGTTCTGCTCCACCTGGGCGAGCACGGCCCGGCTGAAGGTGCGGGTGTCGTAGAGCTGACGCTCCACCGGTTCGAACACCAGCGCATACACCGCCCACAACGCCAGCACCGCGCTGAAGGCCAGCGTCTCGGCCCGCCAGCGCGGTCGCCACAGCCGCGACAACGCCGCCAGTTGCAGGACGCCCAACACGATCAGCACCGGAAGCAACCCCGTCAGATGCTCCGGAAATCTCTTCCGGGCAACCAGCAAAGCCACCATCAGCAACCCCGGCGTCACCAGCCACAGGCCTTGAATCACCCCGCGCAGCCAGGCGAACACCCGGCCATGGGCGACCTGGAACGGATACGCCGCAATGATCGCCGCCATCGGCAGCATCGGCAGCAGGTAACGGGCCTTCTTCGCCTGCGGGATCGACAGGCCGACCATCACGATCAAACCCGCCGCCGCGCAGTACTGCACCAAACGCAGGGCCGGCCCGCGTTGGCGGGGCTTGCTCAGCCACGCTGCCGCCAGAGCCAGCAACGCAAGCGGATAGGCCAGCGCGTAGTTGCCCAGCGAACTGGTGAAGTAGTAGAGCGAGCCGCTGACGCCTTCGCTGCCGTCCATGCGCCCCATGAACTGCATGCGGATCACGTCCTGGACGAACGCCTCGCCGCCGCTGACCTTGGCCAGCCACAGCAACAGGCCGACGCACGCCGCCAGCAGCACCGAGGCCAGCACGCCGAACAGCAGCAACCGCACCCATTGGCGTTCGAGCAAGTAATAGCTGCACAGCATGCCGGTCGGCACCACCAGGCCGATGGGCCCGCGGATGCCGAAACCGAGCAGCAGCAACGCAAAGACCAGCGGCCAGCGCCGGCCGGCGCCGAAATGGTCATGGGCGTAGCCGAGGTAAAACACCGCCAGCGCCACCGCCGCAAGCATCAGGTCCTGGGACACCGCCCGCACTTCGGTGACGAAGGTGACGGTCAGCATCAGCAGGGCGACGGCGGTCAGCGCCCAGCGAACCGAATGCACCGCCAGCAGCCGGTACATCAAGGTCACGGTCACCGCGCCCGCCACGGCGCTGGGCAACCACGCCGTCAGGCTGTTGACCGCGCCGAAGGGCAGGGACAGCAGCCAGACGAACAGCGTCGACAGCGCCGAGTAGTCGGCATACGGCTCGCCGTAAGTGGTGGGGAACACCGTCGGCCCGTGGCGCAGCATCTCCTGGGCGAACAGCACGAACCGCGAATCGAAACCGATGGGGGCCTGCCCGTACACCCCGGCGATGAACAGCAGCAACGCCAGCAGCCCCGCAACCAGGGACTGCCGGCGGACGGCAGGCGACAGCGCGGTCAAGCGACGTCCGAGGTGTGAGGCCACTGCTGCAGCGGAATCGGCAGCGTGCGCGATTCCCCCCGGCCCATCGGGAAGTAATGGAAGCCGTTGCGGGCCAGGCGTTCGGCGTCGTACAGGTTGCGGCCGTCGAAGATCACCGGATCCTTGAGGCGCTGCTTGATCAGGTCGAAGTCCGGCGCCTTGAACTGCTGCCATTCGGTGCAGATGATCAGCGCGTCGGAACCGGCCAGCACCGATTCGGGGGTGCCCATCAGCATCAGCTTCGACTCGTCCGGGTACAGGTGCTGGGTTTCCTGCATCGCTTCGGGGTCGAACGCCCGCACGTTGGCGCCGGCGGCCCACAGCGATTCGAGCAGCACCCGGCTCGGCGCGTCGCGCATGTCGTCGGTGTTGGGCTTGAACGCCAGGCCCCAGAGGGCGAAGGTCTTGCCGCGCAGTTCACCCTTGTAGAACGCGTTGATGCGTTCGAACAGCTTGTGCTTCTGCCGCTGGTTGATGGCTTCCACCGCTTGCAGCAGGTCGCTGGAGCAGTGGGCTTCCTCGGCGCTGTGGATCAGGGCGCGCATGTCTTTGGGGAAGCACGAGCCGCCGTAGCCGCAGCCGGGGTAGATGAAGTGGTAGCCGATGCGGGTGTCGGCGCCGATGCCCTGACGCACCGACTCGATGTCGGCCCCCAGGTGTTCGGCCAGTTCGGCGATCTGGTTGATGAAGCTGATCTTGGTCGCCAGCATGCAGTTGGCGGCGTACTTGGTCAGTTCGGCGCTGCGCAGGTCCATGAACATGATGCGATCGTGGTTGCGGTTGAACGGCGAGTACAGGTCGCGCATCACATCGCGCACCTCTTCGCGTTCGCAGCCGATGACGATCCGGTCCGGGCGGCGGCAATCGCTGACCGCCGAGCCTTCCTTGAGGAATTCGGGGTTGGACACGATATCGAACTGCAGCAGCTTGCCGGCCTTGACCAAGGCTTTTTCGATGTGCGTGCGCAGGGTGTCGCCGGTGCCCACCGGCACGGTGGATTTCTCCACCAGGATCAGCGGCTTCTCACGGTGGCGGGCCACCGCGTCGCCCACCGACAGCACGTAGCGCAGGTCGGCCGAGCCGTCCTCCTGAGAGGGCGTGCCGACGGCGATGAACGCCACCTGGCCGTGCTGCACCGCGAGTTTTTCGTCGCTGGTGAATTGCAGCCGCTGGCCGTCCAGGCCCTCGCGCACCAGGCTGGCCAGCCCCGGTTCGAAGATGCTCACGTGGCCTTGGCGCAACAGTTCGACTTTCTTCTCGTCGATGTCCATGCACACCACGTCGTGGCCGACCTCGGCCAGCACGGCCGCCTGCACCAGACCGACGTAACCGCTACCGAATACTGTGATTTTCATGGGGTACTCCTCAATTCAGGCGCACATGCCGGACGAGTGTTGATGGTGATGACGCCGAGCATGACCAAGGCCACGCCCAGGGATTTGGTAACGCTGAAGGATTCGTTGAACAGCGGCAGGCTGGCCGCCAGCAGGTAAACCAATGCGTAGCTGACGCTGAGCAGCGAGTACGCCCGCCCCAGCGGCACGTCGCGCAGGGCGGCGAGCCAGCAGAGCATCGACAGGGCGTAGGCCAGGATCGCGGCGGCCACCAACGCCAGCGCGGTCAGGTCGATGCCGCCGGCGCCAAGCGCCTCCAGCCATTGCTGGGGCTGCGGCAGGCGCACCATGCTCCAGCGCATGCCCAGTTGCGCGCCGCTGGCCAGCGCCACACTGCCCAGGGCGAAGGCGATTCCGCGTTTCTGGCTCATGACTGTTGCCCCAGCAGCGCCACGCCGCCGATCACCAGCAACACGCCGAACCAGTGGCGGCGGTCGATGGGCTCACGGAACACGAAGCGGGCGATCAGAGTGATGAAGACGAAGTTGAGGCTGAGCATCGGGTAGGCGATGCCCACATCCATGCGCTGCAACACCAGCAGCCACACCAGTAGGCCGGAACCCAGGGCGAACAGCGCCAGCCACAGCCAGGGCGAGCGCAGCTTGTCGACCCAGGACGAGTCGACGCCGCGCCAGCTCTCCACGGCGTATTTCTGCGCCACCTGGCCCAGGCAGGTCAGCAGGCACGCGGTCAACAGCAGCAACAGGCTCATGACGCCACCTTCGGCAGGATCATGATCACCAGGTTGCCCTGTTCGTAGCGGACGCCGTCCTTGGGAAGACGATCGATTTCGTCCAGTTCATCCTGCCCCTTGACGCGCATCACCACGCCGACCGAACCGGTTCGGCGGGCTTCGCGCATCCACTGTTCGACCCGGAAAGAGTCGATCCGCCGCTCGATGCCCTCAGGATAGGCCAAGCCATATTTCAGTTCGCCTACGGTGTTGTACAACGCCACGTTCGGGCGCTGCAGGCGCCAGGCCAGCGCCGAGGCCGCACCGAGGTCGTTGCTCAGCAGGTGGGTGGTGCCGGCCAGTTCGTCCTGGTGATGCAGGATGAACTGGTCCGGAGTCTTGTTGGCCACCACCGACTTGGGCAGCGCCGCCGGCAGCAGCGCGATGAACAGCAGACTGCCGAACGCCGGGGCCGCCCAGCACTGCAACGGACGGAACGCCTGCAGCAGGTTGCTGATGATCCAGCCGGTCAGGCCGATGAACACCAGCACCAGGCTGTGCAGCTCGTGGTCGTACAGCGGCTTTTTCAGCTGCACGTACACCAGGGCGATGAGGGTGACGATCCCCAGCGCCATGTTCAGCAGCCCGTTGAACCCCAGGGCCCGGCCTTGCTCCAGGCGCAGCCGCTCGGCCAGCACATGGCCCAGCAACAGGGCCAGCGGCAGCAGGCACGGCAGGATGTAGGTCGGCAGCTTGCCGTTGCTCAGGCTGAAGAACAGCAGCGGCATCACCAGCCACAGGCCGAGGAACGCGATGGCCGGCTCGCGACGGGTCTGCCACGTCTGACGCACCGCCGTCGGCCACAGCCCGGCCCACGGCAGGCTGAACGCCAGCAGCAACGGAATGTAGAACCACCAAGGCGCGTCGTGCTGGGCGTCATCGCCGGCGAAACGGCGGATGTGCTCGTGCCAGAAGAAGAACCGCCAGTAGTCCGGCTCTTGGGCATGCACGGCCAACACCCACGGCAGGCTCACAGCGATCGCCACCACGACGGCCACCGGCCCGAAGACCAGCAGCTCACGCCAGCGTTTCTGCCAGAGCATCCACGGCAAGGCGATCAGCACCGGCAGCGCCCAGGCCAGAAAGCCCTTGGTCATGAACCCCATGCCGCAGGCCAGGCCCAGCACCGACCAGCCCGCCAGGCGTTGGCCGGTGGTGCGGCTGTCGAGGGCGAACCACAAGGCCACCAGGCTCAGGTTGACCCAGAATGTGAATTGCGGATCGAGGTTGGCGTACCCGGCCTGGCCGGCCACGACGGTGAAGCTCATGTAGAGCAGGGCGCAGGCGAAACTCTTGCGCGGATCGTTCCACAGCCGCCGGGCCACCAAAAAGCACAGCAACACGCTCAGGCCCGTGCTCAGGGCCGAGGCGAAACGCACGCCGAACAGGTTCTGCCCGAACAGCTCCTGCCCCAGGGCGATCATCCAGTAGCCGGCGATCGGCTTCTCGAAATAGCGCAGCCCCATGAAGTGCGGCGACACCCAGTTGCCGCTCAGCAGCATGTCCTGGCTGATCTGCGCGTAACGGGTCTCGTCGGGGATCCACAAGCCATGGCTGCCCAGCGGCAGCAGGTAGGCCAGCAGAAAGAGCAACAGCAACAGCGGCAACGCCCAGCGCTTGCTCATGCCCCTTGCACTCCCAGCCAGCCTTCGCGGCCTTCCAGGGCACCCCGTTGCACACGGCCCAGGGGCAGTGTGTTCAAGAACTCGGGCAACAGGTCGCCCAGCGGTCGGAACGCGATGTCGCGCCGGCGCGCATCGGCCAGCAATTGTCGAAAATCAGGTGCCATCAGAATCCCTTCCACCTCGGCATGAATGGTGTAGACGTTGAGTTGCCGGTCGCGGAACCGGTCGAGGATGAAAGCGTTGAAGTCCTTGGCCGCCACGGTCGGGCCCACCACTTCGTCGAAGGTCGGCAGATCCACCGGAATCTGCGGGGTGCCTGCCGAGCCGTCGGCGAGCAGTGGCCGGAACACCTGCTGCCCGCGGCAATCGCTGTTGTAGCGAAAGCCGAAGGCCTGCTTGGCTTCGATCACCCGCTCGTCCGCCCGCCAACCCGCAGCGGCGGAGCACTGGATCTTTTCGCCGACGATGTCGCCGAGGGTGTCCACGCCGCGGCGGATCTGTTCGATCAGCTGCGCGTCGCTCCAGCGCCCGGCATTGGCCTGCCAGCCGTGGTGGTCCCAGGCGTGCAGGCCGATTTCGTGGCCGGCATCGCGGGCCCGGCGCATCAGGTGCCCGAGCTCGCGGCCGATCGGCTTGCCCGGCCAGGCGGTGCCGGCCAGCAGGATGTCCCAGCCGTACAGGCCGGCGGCGTTGGAGCGCAGCATCTTCCACAGGAACTGCGGGCGGATCAGGCGCCACAGGTGCCGGCCCATGTTGTCCGGGCCGACACTGAAGAAGAACGTCGCCTTGACCTGCGCCTCGTCGAGGATGTCCAGCAGGCGCGGCACGCCTTCACGGGTGCCGCGGAAGGTATCGACATCAATACGCAAGCCTGCCTGCATCAGCGCGCTTCTTCTTTAGGGCGCTGGGCGATTTCGAGCATCGCCTCGCGCAGGAAGAAGTCCAGGGTGTTGCCGATGGTCTCGCGCATCTCCACGGTCGGCGCCCAGTCCAGCAGGCGCTTGGCGTTGGCGATGCTCGGCTTGCGGTGCGACACGTCCTGGTAGCCGCCGCCGTAGAACGCCTTGCTTTCCACGTCGCGGAAACCGGCGAACGGCGGGAAGTTGTGGCGCAGCGGGTGGGCTTCGAACTGGCGCAGCAGCTCTTCGCCCAACTGACGGATGCTGGCTTCGTTGTCCGGGTTGCCGATGTTGATGATCTGGCCGTTGCAGACGTCGTTGTCGTTGTCGATGATCCGCGCCAGGGCCTCGACGCCGTCGGCAATGTCGGTGAAGCAGCGTTTCTGCTCGCCGCCGTCGAACAGGCGGATCGGCGTGCCTTCCACCAGGTTGAGGATCAGCTGGGTGATGGCGCGGGAACTGCCGATGCGGGCCGAGTCCAGGCGGTCCAGGCGCGGGCCCATCCAGTTGAACGGACGGAACAGGGTGAAGTTCAGGCCTTTCTGGCCGTAGGCCCAGATCACACGATCCAGCAGCTGCTTGGACACCGAGTAGATCCAGCGCTGCTTGTTGATCGGTCCGACCACCAGGTTGGAGCTGTCTTCGTCGAAGTTCGGGTCCTGGCACATGCCGTAGACCTCCGAGGTCGACGGGAAGATCACGCGCTTGTTGTACTTGACGCAGAAGCGCACCAGCCGCAGGTTTTCCTCGAAGTCGAGTTCGAACACGCGCAGCGGGTTGCGGGTGTATTCGATCGGCGTGGCGATGGCCACCAGCGGCAGCACCACGTCGCACTTCTTGATGTGGTACTCGATCCACTCGGAGTGAATGCTGATGTCGCCTTCGACGAAGTGGAAGTGCGGATGGCTGCGCAGGCGTTCGATGGCGTCGGAACCGATGTCCAGGCCATAGACTTCGTAGCGGTCGTCACGCAGCAGGCGCTCGGACAAGTGGTTGCCGATGAAGCCGTTGACGCCGAGGATCAGCACACGGGTGCGGCGCGGGCCGCGGCCGGACTCGGCGCCGCGCAGCAGCGAGCCGTCCACCAGGCCCAGTTCGTCGGCCAGTTGCGGGCCGCGCAGGTACAGGCCGTTGTCGTTGCGCTGGCCGGCGTTGATCACCAGCGAGTCCTGGCCGCAGGCGATGCGCAGCGGATCGGTGCTGATCACCCGGCCCGGGGCCTGGCCTTCGTTGCCCTGGACGACGTCGGCGCTCCACACGATCAGCTTGTGCTCGCCCACGGCGCAGAACGCGCCCGGATACGGCCGGGTGACGGCGCGCACGAGGTTGAACAGTTCTTCGGCCGGCTTGTTCCACAGCAGCTTGCCGTCCGCCGGGGTGCGACGGCCGAACACGGTGGCCTTGGACTCGTCCTGCGGGGTTTCGGTGACTTTGCCTTGCAGCAGCGCCGGCAAGGTGTCGCGCAGCAGGTCGCCGGCGGCGGTGCGCAGCTTGGCGTGCAGGCTCAGGCCGGTGTCGCTGCGCTCGATGGCCACCCGTTGCTGGGCGACGATGGCACCGGCATCGGCGCGCTTGACCATGCGGTGCAGGGTGACGCCGGTCTCGGTCTCGCCGTTGACCAGCACCCAGTTGGCCGGTGCCCGGCCGCGGTAGCGCGGCAGCAGCGAGCCGTGCAGGTTGTAGGCGCCCTTGGAAGCGGTGGCCAGCAAGGCCTCGCTCAGCAGGTTGCGGTAGTAGAACGAGAAGATGTACTCGGGGTTGAGCTTGGCGATGCGCTCGACCCACAGCGGGTGGTTGGCGTCTTCCGGCGCGTGCACCGGGATGCCTTTGTCGGCGCACAGCTGCGCGACCGACGCGTAGAAGGCGTTTTCCTTCGGATCGTCGGCGTGGGTGAACACCGCCGCGATGTCGAAACCACTGTCGAGCAGGGCTTGAATGCCGGCGCAGCCGATATCGTGATAGGCGAAGACAACAGTTTTTGCGCTCATTGGAAAACCTGATCAGAAGTGGAGTTTTGATGTTGGGCAGTGGAGAGACCGTCGACGGTGACGGCAGGCGCCGGCGCGGCCGGGTGGCTGCGCAGCACCTTCTCGATGAAGAAACGCGGGCGGGCGCGCACGTCGCTGTACATGCGGCCCAGGTATTCACCCAGAAGCCCCATGCCGATGAACTGGCCGCCGGTGAACACGAACAAGACCGCGAACAGCACGAACAGGCCGTCGCCACCCCAGCCGGCGCCGAGCGCCAGGCGCAGCACGATCAGCGCGAAGGCGAACAGCAGGCCCAGGCCCGCCATCGTGAAGCCGACGATGCTCAGCAGGCGCAACGGTGTGGTGGTCATGCAGGTGATCAAGTCGAACATCAGGTTGATCAGGCGCATCGGGCTGTACTTCGAGTCGCCGTGCTCACGCTCGGCGTGGGCCACGACGATCTCAGTGGTGTGGCGGGCGAAGCTGTTGGCCAGGATCGGAATGAACGTGCTGCGCTCGCGGCAGGCCAGCATCGCGTCGATGATCGTGCGGCGGTAGGCGCGCAGCATGCAGCCGTAGTCGCTCATGGCCACGCCGGTGGAGCGTTGCACGGCGAGGTTGATCAGCTTCGACGGCCAGCGGCGCAGGGCCGAGTCCTGGCGGTTGTTGCGCACGGTGCCGACCACGTCGTAGCCGCGCTCGGCTTCGGCCACCAGCCGCGGGATCTCTTCCGGCGGGTTCTGCAGGTCGGCGTCGAGGGTGATGACCACGTCGCCCTTGCACTGCTCGAAACCGGCCATGATCGCCGCGTGCTGGCCGTAGTTGCGGTTGAGGATCACCGCCACGAACGGGCTGTCCGGGGCCTGGGCCGCGTCTTCGAGCAATTGCGCGGAGCGGTCGCGGCTGCCGTCGTCCACCAGCACGATTTCGTATTCGTGCTTGAGCTGGGCGCAAGCGGCGGCGGTGCGGCGCAGCAGCTCCGGCAGGCTTTCCTCTTCGTTGTAGACCGGGATGACGATCGACACACAATGGATTGGGTAAGGTCTCACGGGCGTTTTTCCAGTACGTGTTCAATGGCCCCGACGACGCGGTCAAGATCCTGGCCGGTCATGTCGGGGAACAACGGAATCGAGCACAGCCGCGCCGAGTTCCATTCGGTGTGGGGCAGGTACAGATCGGGGTCACGCTGGCGGTACCAGGTGTGCAGGTGGGTGGCGATGAAATGGATGCCGGTGCCGATGCCCAGGTCCTGCAGGCCTTTCATGAAGGCCTCGCGGTCCAGGCCGCAGCGTTCGCTGTCGATGCGCAGGATGAACAGGTGCCAGGCGTGCTGCTGCGCGTAGGTCGGCAGCGACAGCGGCTGCACCGGCAGGCCTTCGAGGCGCTGCAGGTACTGGGTGGCGAGTTCGGTGCGGCGGGCGTTGATCGCGTCCAGGCGCTCCAGCTGCACCAGGGCGATGGCGGCGTTGATGTCGGCCAGGTTGTACTTGAAGCCCGGTTCCATCACCTGGGCCTGAGGCTTGCGGCCGTGGGTGAGGCGGTCGTAGGCATCCACGCCCAGGCCGTGGAACTTGAGCATGCGCACGCGGTTGGCCAGGGCTTCGTCGTCGGTGACGAACATCGCGCCTTCGGCGCAGGTCATGTTCTTGATCGCATGGAACGAGAAGATCGCGGTGCCGGTGGAACCGACGTGGCGGCCCTTGTAGCGGGTGCCGGCGGCGTGGGCGGCGTCTTCGATCACCGCGATGCCGTGCTTGTCGGCCAGGGCGTAGAGCGGATCCAGGTCGAACGCGGCGCCGGCGTAGTGCACCGGAATGATGGCTTTGGTGCGCGGGGTGATGGCGGCTTCGATGCGGGCGGCGTCGGTCATCAGGGTGTCGCGGTCGACATCGACGAACACCGGCGTGGCGCCGAGCAGCGAGATCATGTTGGCGGTGGAGACCCAGGTCTGCGACGGCGTGATCACTTCATCGCCGGGGCCGATGCCCAGGGCCAGCAGGGTGATGTGCATGCCGCCGGTGGCCGACGACAGCGCCACCGCGTGGCGGCAGCCGACGTATTGCGCGAATTGCTCTTCGAGTGCCTGGTTCTTCGGGCCGGTGGTGATCCAGCCTGAACGCAGGACCTGTTCGACGGCTGCTATTTCCTCCTCGCCGATACTCGGGCGGGAGAAGGGGAGAAACGCCTGACTCATGAGCACCTCGCTGCGAATAAAAATGACTGATCTGTTTCCTGTTGGATCCAATCCCAGCGTAGACGCAAAAAAAGTCTTCGCATCAAGGAGTTGCTAAAACAACATGACGTCGGGGTTTGGTTGACTTTTCAGGCGTTGCCCGGCAGGTTGGTTGGTGCCGGCTGAGGATCAATCGAACTTAAGGTTATGCTCGATTTTGTGAAAGGAATATGAAAAACCGGTCGGCGAATCGTTTATCTGAAAGTCATACAGCCAGTGTTCAGGCTTCTGCCGTTTATCGCGTTTTTTTGCGGAAAAGTCCTACGGAAAAACGCTCTTTAGATCATTCTCATTGCAGTTGTTAGTTGCAGTACTGAACCGTTTTTATTCAAGGCCTATCGTTTGATCGACTTACCCGCTGCACCTTCGAAAGACTCCGCAACCAGCCCGATGTCCCTGTATCTGGCGCGTCTGGCGCCCTCCAGCCAACTCACCATGCGTTATGTGCTGCAAGACGCCGCCGACCGCCTGGGATTTGAAGACGTGAATGTCGAAGACATTCCCTGGCACGCGCTGCAACCGGAAGATGTTGTTGCGCTGGTCGCCGCATTGCGCGCCGACAACTACGCGCCGAACACTTCTTCGCTGTATGTGAATGCCGTTCGCGGCGTCATGAACGAAGCCTGGCGCATGAGCCTGATCAGTCACGAACATCTGTTGAAGATGCGTTCGGTCAAAGGCATCGCCGGCACACGGCTGTCCCAGGGGCGCAATCTGAAACGCACCCTGATCCACGAACTGATGGAAGTCTGCGCCGCCGACCCGCGTCCGCAGGGGCTGCGCGACGCGGCGATCATCGCCTTGCTGTACGGCACCGGCATGCGCAAGTCGGAGTCGGTGGACCTGGACCTGCACCAGGTGGACTTCGGCGAGCGCAGCCTGTGCGTCACCGGCAAGGGCAACAAGCAACTGATCAAGTACGCGCCGGCCTGGGCATTCGCCAAGCTCGACGCCTGGCTCGAACTGCGCCGTTCGCAGCTCAAGGAAGGCGAGCGCGACGATGCGTTCCTGTTCAACCGCATCCGACGCGGCAGCCACATCACCCGCGAGCGCATCACCAAGCACGCGATCTACTACATCGCCCGCCAGCGCGGCACCCAGGTCGGGGTGAAGATCATGCCCCACGATTTCCGCCGCTCGTTCATCACCCGGGTGATCGAGGAGCACGACCTGTCGATCGCGCAGAAGCTGGCCCACCACAGCAACATCCAGACCACCGCCAACTACGACGTGCGCGACGACAACGAGCGACGGCGGGCCGTGGACCGCTTCGACCTCTGATCACGCTCGACCTCCGGTCACTGCGCGTCGAAGACGTGGGCCGCCCCCAGCACCGACAGTTGCACGGCGCTGCCGGCCGACGGCGCGTGCATGCCCGTGCTGCGCACCAGCAATGAGCGCCCGCTGTCCATGGCCGCCGGCGGGCGCAGCTCCACGGTCAGGGTGCAGGTGTTGCCGCCGAAGTCCCGCTCGGTGACCACGGCGTTGCAGCCCTGCGCATCGACCGTGTCAGACAGCAGCAGCTGTTCGGGGCGCAGCATGATCTGCGCATCGCCGCAGAAGCCGTTGCTGTTGACCGGCACCCGGCCCAGGTCGCAATCGGCCCAACCGGCCTCGATCCGCGCGGGCATCACCACCGCTTCGCCGAGAAAACGGGCGGTCTGCTCGTCGTCCGGGTAGCGGTAAAGATCCATCGGGTGACCGGACTGCACCAGACGTCCGCCGCGCATGACCGCCAACTGATCGGCGAACGACAGCGCCTCGCTCTGATCGTGGGTGACCAGGATGGTGGTCACGCCGGTCGCTTCCAACAGGCGCGCGACCATCTTGCGCATGGCGCCGCGCAGGCCGGTGTCGAGGGCGGAAAACGGTTCGTCCAGTAGCATCAGCCGCGGTTGCTGGGCCAGCGCCCGGGCCAGCGACACCCGCTGCTGCTGGCCGCCGGACAGCTCATGGGGCCAGCGCGTGGCCATGCCCGCGTCGAGCGCGACGCTGTCCATCAGTTCGGCGATCCGTTCGGAACGGGCGGTGCCGGTCTCCGCCAGGCCGAAGCCGATGTTGGCGGCCACTGTCATGTGCGGGAACAGCGCGCCGTCCTGCGGCACATAGCCGATCTGGCGCTGGTAGGCGGGCACGGCATGGGTGCTGTCCACCAGCGTCTGGCCGTTGAGCGTGAGGCTGCCGGCGTCGGGGAATTCGAAACCGGCGATCATGCGCAGCAACGTGGTCTTGCCCGAGCCGGACGGGCCGACGATCACCGTGCGGCTGCCGGCGGGCACCGACAGGCTGACGTCGTCCAGCGCCGTCTGTGCGCCGAAGGTCTTGCAAAGGGATTTGAGTTCGAGAGCGTTCATCGGCCGGCACTGCGCCTGGATTGGTGGTAGAGGATGGCCGTCAGCGGCAGCGACAGGATCACCATCAGCAGCGCGTAGGGCGCAGCGGCGGCGTAGTCGATTTCGCTGGTCATGGCCCAGAAACCGGTGGCCAGGGTGCGCGTGCCGTTGGGCGCGAGCAGCAAGGTGGCGGTGAGTTCGTTGGTGATCGCCAGGAACACCAGCGCCGCGCCCGCCGCCGCACCGGGCGCCGCCAGGCGCAGGGTGATCAGCCACAAGGCCCGCAGCGGCGAACGCCCCAGGCTCTGGGCGATGTTCTCCAGCTCCACCGGCGCCTGGGCGAAACCGGCGCGCAGGCTGACCAGCGCCCGGGGCAGGAACATCAGCAGGTACGCCAGCAGCACGGTGAGGGTGGTCTGGTAGATCGGCCGGGCGAAATGGATCGTCACGGTGACCAGGGCCAGGGCCACGACGATCCCCGGCAATGCGCTGGTGATGTAGTTGCAGCCTTCGAGCAGGCGCTGCAGCTTGCCGGGGGCACGGATCGACAGCCAGGCGATGGGGATCGCCGCGAGGCTGGTCAGCAGCGCGCCGGTGACGCCGAACGACAGGGTCTGGAGCAGGGCCGGCAGCAGCTCGTCGCCTTGCCAGACCTCGGCGCCGCCGGCGATCAGCCAGCGGCCGAGCGTGAGCAGCGGCACGCCCAGGGCCAGCAGGCACGTCACCGTTTGCAGGATCAGGCCCAAGGCGGCCGTGGCCGGGCGCAGGCGCACGGTGCGCTGCTCGCGGGCGCTGCCGGAGCCGACCCGCGCATAACGAGCCTGGCCCCGGGCGGCGGACTCGGCGGTGAGCATCGCCAGGCAGCACAGCGCCAACACCCCGGCCAGCATGTTGGCGGCCGGGCCGTTGAAGGTGGACTTGAACTGGTCGAAGATCGCCGTGGTGAACGTGTCGAAGCGGATCATCGCGTACAGGCCGTATTCGGCCAGCAGATGCAGGCCCACCAGTAGCGCGCCGCCGCAGATGGCCAGGCGCAGTTGCGGCAGCACCACCCGGAAGAACACCGCCCGGGGCTTCAGGCCCAGGGACTCGGCCACGTCCTCGATGGCCGGATCCAGGCGCCGCAGCGTCGCGGCGATCGGCAAATAGAGGAACGGGAAATAGGCGATCACGGACACCAGCACACCGGCCGGCAACCCGTGGATCGACGGCACCAGGCTGACCCAGGCGTAACTGTGCACGAAGGCCGGCACCGCCAGCGGCGCGACCGCCAGCAGCGACCAGATCCGCCGGCCCGGCAGGTCCGTGCGCTCGGTGAGCCAGGCCAGCGCCGTACCGAGCACGATGCACACGGGCAAGGTGATCAGCACCAGCAGCACGGTGTTGACCAGAAGCTCGGCCACGCGCGGGCGGAACACCAGCGCTTCGATGGTCGCCCAGCCGGTGTACCACGACACGCCGATCACAAACCCGATCGGCAGCAGCGACAACAGCGACACCGCCACGGCCAGCACGACCACCCACGAGCTCCCGCGCCCATTGAAGGCCCGGGACTGACGCGACAGGTTGACGGAAGGCGCCGCAGCGACTCCCGCCGGCAGAGATTCATGCATCAATTACAACAGTCCGGCCTGGGTCATCAGTTCGACGGCTTTCTTGCTGTCGAGCTTCGACGCATCGACTTTCGGCGCGCCCAGATCCTTCAACGGCACCAGTTTGGGGTTGGAACCGGCGTCCTTGCCCACGGCGTACTCAAACGACTTGCCGGTGCGCAGCACCTCCTGGCCCTGTTTGCCGGTGATGTACTCGAGGAATTTCTGGGCTTCCTCCTGGTGTTTGCTGGACGCCAGCACGCCGCCGCCGGAAATGCTCACGAAGGCGCCCGGATCCTGATGCCGGAAGTAGTGCAGGGCGGTGTTCTTGCTGTTCTCGCCGGTCTTGGACTGATCGACGAAGCTGTAATAGTGGTAGATGACGCCGCTGTCGATCTGACCGGCGTTCACGGCCTTGAGCACCGCGCTGTTGCCGCGGTAGGCGGTGGCGTTGGTTTTCATGGCCTTGAGCCAATCCAGCGTGGCGGCTTCGCCTTTCTGCTGCAGGACGGCGGCGACGATGGCCTGAAAGTCCGCGCCGGCCGGTGAGGCGGCCCAGCGGCCTTTCCAGGCCGGATCCGCCAGGTCCATCAGGGATTTGGGCAAGTCCTTTTCCGCCAGTTTGGCCGGGTTGTAGACGAACACGGTGGAGCGGGCCGCGATGCCGACCCACTGGCCATGGGCCGGGCGGTAGGCGGCGTCCACTTGCTCCAGCGTGGCCGGGGCCACAGGCGCGAACAGCTTGGCGTTGTCCACCAGCACCATGGCCGGGGAGTTCTCGGTGAGGAACACGTCCGCCGGAGAGGCCTTGCCTTCCTGCACCAGTTGGTTGCCCATCTCGGTGTCGTCGCCGTTGCGTAGGGTCACCGGGATGCCGGTCTCTTCGGTGAAGCCCGCGACCCAGGCCTTGGTCAGGGTTTCGTGCTGGGCGTTGTACACCACGATGCCGACCGAGTCAGCGGCAACGGCATGGCCGGCACCCAACAGTGCGGCAGTGAGCGCAGCGAGTTTCAGGAAGGACGGGACGCGTGGACGCATGACGGGACAGCTCCTGTGGTGAGACGTGATCGGCAACCCGTCGCGTGCCTAGCAATGCGAATGAGTTGCAAATGTCGGATGGCTGGCAATGTAGAGAGGCAAATGAGAAAAAAACGTCAAACAAACCGTTAATACATGTCATTGCCATTCAGGTTAGCAGTCACTCGGCCTTTGCAGGGTTGCCGTGCGTCACACAGAAGCGCTGTCGGTCAGTTGCGGGGGATGTAGGCCACGCTCTGGTCCTGGCGGACATGGAACACCTGTTCGCCGCGGGTGGGAGTGGTGGTGACGACCTGGTGGTCCGCGCCCAGGTAATCCAGGGGCACCGGGTCGCCGGGGCGGTACTGCGCGACGATGATCGTGCGCTGCGGATCCCAGTGGCGGCCGCTGGTGCGTTCCAGCCAGGCCATCAGCGCGGCGGTGTCGCCGGCGCGAGGGAAGTCCTGGGTTTCCTGCACGTAGTAGAAGGGGGCGCCGCCGGTCTGCAGGTACATCGGCACTTTGTTGTCCACCTCGACCATCACCATCTCCCACTGCTTGAGCGGTGCTTGCAGGCTGGCTTGCTGGCGTACGGTTTCGCCGAAGCGGATCACGCCGCCGCCACTGTTGGTCCACGGGTAGAGGACGCCCAGCACGCCGAGCGTCAGCACCGTGGCGGCGGCGAACCCGGCCTTGAGCCGATTGCCGCCGAACCGCCCTTGGGCTTCATGCGCCGCCATGCGACGGGTGATCCACCAGGCGCCGAGCAACTGCGCGAACGGCACCAGTGGCAGTACGTAGTAGCTGCGCCGGCTGCCGCTGGCGGTGAAGAACAGCAGCAACAGGCCCAGGCCCTGGATCAGCCGGCGGGTGTCCGGCTCGATGTGCCGCCAATGACGCGCCGCCACCCACAGCGCAATGATCCAGCACGGCGCCCACGGCAGGGTGTAGACCGGCAGGTAGACCAGATAGGTCCAGATCGGCCCGATGTTGTCGAACGGCTGGAAGAAGCGCACCACGTTTTCCCGCAGCACCAGGCCCAGGCCGCTTTCGCCGTAGTTCGGCGCGCCGTACAGGTGCGAGAGCAGGAACGGCGTCATGTAGAACGCCCCGGCCACCAGCAGCGCCGCGCCCAGGCGCAGGTTGAGGTGACGTTTCCAGCGGCCGTCCTCCAGCAGGTGCGGCAGCAGCACCAGCCCCGGCAGGATGAAGCCGATCAGCCCCTTGAACAGTGAGGTCAGGGCCAGCAGCAGGCAAAACACCACGTAGCGCGAGAAACGGGTGTCGTCCGGCCCGCGCCAGTACCACCAGACCGCCGCCAGCACACCGCACACGGTGAGGATGTCGGCGGTGGCGACCCGGGCCCAGAACACGAAGTAGAACGTGGTCGCCAGCATCCACCCGGCGATCAGCCCGGTGCCCTTGCGGAACAGGCGTTCGCCCAGCAGGTAGACCAGCCACACGCTGAGCCACGCCGCCACCACCGACGACAGTCGCAGCGACCAATGCCCCAGGCCGCCGGTCAGCCAGCTGCTGGCGGTGATCAGCCAGTAGGAGAGCAGCGGCTTGTCGTAATAGGCGCCGCCCTTGAGGTACGGGTCGAAGTAGTCGCCGCTTTGCAGCATCTGCAATGCTATGTTGGCCCAGCGGGTTTCGGCGCCCCAGAGTTCGCGGCCGCCCAGGCCCAGCATCAGCATCAGGGCGGTGGCGCCCAGCAGCAGCCACAGGGCGCGACGGTCATTGCTTACGGTCATGGCTGGCTCTGGGGAAAGATGAAGATGTGCAGGTTGCCGCGCCGGAAGTGCTGGCCGTCCACCGGCAGCAGTTCGACTTCTTCCTCTTCCTGGGTGCTGTTGACGCGCATCACCACACCCACCGAGCCTTTCTTGCGTGCATCGGTCATCCACTGGCCGACGCTGTCGAGGCTGACCTTGCGGTTGGCCATCGCCGGGTCATCGAGACCGTACTTCAGTTCGCCCACGGTGTTGAACAGATCCACCTGCGGGCGGTTCAGCCGCCATGACAGGGCCGAGGCCGCGCCCAGGTCGTTGCTCAACAGCGAAGCGGTTTCGCCCAGCGCCTGCTGGTGCTCGGCGATGAATTGGTCGGGCATCTTGCTGTCGACGATCCGCGCCGGCATCGCCGCCGGCAGCAGCGCCACCAGCAGGCCGATACCCAGCGCCGGCGTCGCCCACAGCGTCAACGGCCGCAGGGTTTGCAGGGCATTGGCGATGATCCAGCCGATCAGCACGATGTAGGCCAGCGACAGGCTGAACATCTCGGTGTTTTCGTAGAGTTCGCGCTTGCTCTGCAGGTAGAGCAGGGCCACCAGCGCCACGCTGGCCAGCACGGTGTTGATGATGCCGTTCAGGCGCAGTACGCGGCTGCTGCGGTTGTCCAGCCAGGTCACCACGGTGTGCCCCATCAGCAGGGCCAGCGGCAGCAGGCACGGCATGATGTAGGTCGGCAGCTTGCCGCTGCTGAGGCTGAAGAAGGCCAGCGGCAGGAGGAACCACAGGGCGAGGAACGCGGTTTTCGGTTCGCGCCGTTCCCGCCAGGTGCGCATCAGCGTCGACGGCAGCAGCACCGCCCATGGCAGGGTGGAGGCGAACAGCAGCGGCAGGTAGAACCACCACGGGCGGGCATGCTGCGCCGCGTCGCCGGCGGCGAAACGGCGGATGTGCTCGTGCCAGAAGAAGAAACGCCAGAAGTCCGGTTCCCGATAATGGACAGCAATCACCCACGGCAGGCTGACCAGCGCCGCCACCAGCACGGCCAACGGGCCGTAGCGCAGCAGTTCGCCGAAGCGGCGCTGCCAGACCATGTAAGGCAGCACGATCAGCACCGGCAGCATCAACGCCAGGAACCCCTTGGTCAGGAAGCCCATGCCGCAGGCCAGCCCCAACAGTGCCCAGCCGCCCAATCGGCCCCTTGGCGTCCGGCTGTCGAGGGCGAACCACACCGCCACCAGGCTCAGGTTGACCCACAGGGTGAACTGCGGGTCGAGGTTGGCGTACCCGGCTTGGCCGGCGATCAGGCCGAAACTCATGTAGAGCAGGGCGCAGGCGGCGCTGATGCGCGGCGAGTTCCACAGGCGGCGGGCCAGCAGGTAGGCCAGCCAGACGCTGACTCCGGTGCTCAGGGCCGAGGCGATGCGCACGCCGAACAGGTTCTCGCCGAAGATCGCCTGACCGATAGCGATCAGCCAGTAGCCGCCGGCGGGCTTCTCGAAGTAGCGGATGCCCATGAAGTGCGGAGCGACCCAGTTGCCGCTCTGGAGCATTTCCTGGCTGATCTGGCCGTAGCGGGTCTCGTCCGGGATCCACAGGCCGTGGTTCATCAACGGCAGCAGGTAGAACACGGCGAACGCCAGGATCAGGCCGAGGATGGCCCAGCGTTCGAAGGAGGCGTCGGGGCGGTTCAGGGGGATAGGGCGGGCAGCGTGGCGCAGCGGATTGTTTTGGGACGTCATGACAAAGCCTTGGTAGGGCGGAGTGCAGGGTTCAACGGTCCCCGACATGTTCCTGTGTCGGTGGGCCATCGGGTTGAATGAATGCAGGCGCGTGATCGGGCTACGGATGTTTCCTGTATTCAGAGTGCGTCCCAACCTCCAGGCGGGCGCGCTCGCGGTTAAGACAAGCCTAAATGGGACGGATGTCCAGTTTGGCGGCCCGTAATACATCTTTCTTTACAAAACAATGAAAGCGCTGTGGTTAAGCTGATAAATAACGTCACTGTTTCCGTTGTGGCCTTACTTCAGGGAAAGTTGCGGCCAAGTGTCGGCGTTGACGATGCCCAGTACTTCAAGCTGCCCCTTGCCGCCGATGCGTACGAACAGTGCGCTGCCATATTCTGCGGTGGCCGCGTGGGGGAACCCGGTCTGCTTCTCGAAATCGCTGATGCAGCCGCTGTGGGTCACCAGCACCAGGTTATGTTGCGCAACCTTGTGCGCCACCACGTCATTGCGCAGCGTGGGGCCGCAAGTGGCCAGCCATTCCTGGGTGGCGGCGTCGTGGCCGAACATGAAGTGTGCGGTCTGCGCGGTGCGTGTCATCGGGCTGCTCAGCACCTGGGCCCGGTCCATGCCCAGGTGCGTGAAGCCTTGCCCCACGGCGGTCGCCGCCGCGCTGCCCACCTGCGTGATGCCGTCGGCCGGCCCCAGGCAAAGGTTCTCGGAGCGGTCGCAGCGTTCGGTATGGCGCACCAGCGCAACCACTTCGCCAGCCTTCCAGGCCGTGACCAACCGGCTGGTTTCGGCAGGCCCCGCATTGCCCAGATAGGTCGGCGTGCGCGGCCACCAGACAAACCCGCTGACCAGCGCGGCCAGCGGCAGGAGCCAGGCCAATAGCACCAGTATGCGCATATGTTTCAAGCGCCCTTTCTTATTGGCGGAAATGAATTGCACGGACTCTCCCAAGGCTCGACCCCTTAGAACTTTCTGAATAAGTCAGGCACGGGGAGTGCCAACTATTTAATCAACTTTGATCGCGGGAAACATGAACGGTAGCTGAACACTACGCAGCTGCTCGTTGGGGCGCGGTGAAGAACATGTGAAAAAAATGCCAGAGCCGTAGATCCGCAACTAATCCGGTAATTGATAAATAAACTCAAATCCGAATTTTGTTTGGGTTAGAGGCTTACAAATATTGACGGCTGGGCTGAAGTTGTATTTTTTCGACTTCAACAGGGGCGACGGTGTGTCGCCCCCATGCCGTGCAGCCCGGAACGCGCCTGCTGAAGCCCTGGAGTCACCGAACCGAATGGATCTCAAGCAAAGCCTGAGCAAGCGCATCGTCATCGTGTTTGCTCTGATGAGCGCCGTCGTCGCGGGCGTGTTTGCCGTGGGCATCGTGGCCACCGTCCATGTGGTGGAGCACAAGCTGACGAGCACTGCCCTGAGCGGCGGATTACGCCGGTTGTTGTCGATGGATGACATCAGCCGGTGGAACCATCGCCCGGAAAAAGATGAACTGTTTTACTTCGAGGGGGGACCAGGGCCGTTGGCGCTCACCCCGACGCTGGCGGCATTGCCGCCGGGCTTTCAGGAGGTGACGTTCGGCGACGATGCGTTCTTTGCCATGGTGGAGCTGGTCGGCGGGCGCAAGTACGTGCTGCTGCGCGACCAGGAAAGCCTGGAAAAGCGCGAGCACCTGCTGTTCGTCGTGGTGACCGTCGGGTTTCTCCTCAGCGTGCTGCTGGCGCTGGTGCTCGGGCGCCTGCTGGCGCGCAGGGTGATGGCGCCGGTGATCCGCCTGGCGCGTCAGGTGCGGCACCGCGATCAGTTGCTGGAGCTGGCGCCGCCGCTGCACCCGGACTACGCGGCGGATGAAGTGGGCGAACTGGCGCTCTCGTTCGACCAGACGCTGGGGCGCCTGCGCGAGACCCTGAGCCGGGAAAAGCTGTTCACCGCCGACGTCAGCCACGAACTGCGCACGCCGCTGATGGTGCTGTCCGGCTCCTGCGAACTGCTGCTCGCCAACCCGTCGCTTGACCCGCGCTCCTCGGCGCAAGTGAACCGCATCGCCAGGGCCAGCCATGAGATGCGCCAACTGGTGGATACTTTCCTGATGCTGGCCCGTGCCCAGGACGACACCGGCAACGACATCTGCGCCACGCTCAGGCAGGTGGCGGACGCCCAGGCGGAAATCTGGGGCCGGTTGATCCGGGAAAAGGGCCTCGAATTCTTCTACGACCCGAACCCGACCCATTCGCAGAGCTACAACCTGACGTTTCTGCAATCGGTGATGGGCAACCTGCTGCGCAATGCCTGGCACTACACGGATAAGGGCTACGTGCGCCTCACGCTGACGCAAAGCGGTTTTGTGGTGGAGGACAGCGGCATCGGCATCCCCGAGGAGCAGCGCCCGGCGATGTTCCAGCCGTTCGTGCGCGGCGACGAGCGTCGTGGCGAAGGGCTCGGTCTGGGGCTGTCGCTCGTGCAGCGGATCTGCACCCGGCAGCGCTGGACGGTGGAACTCACCACCCGTGAGCCCAACGGTTGCCGTTTCGCGGTGGAACTGACCCCGCCGGCTCAGGAGGCCGTCGGGCAACCGCGATTGCCGCCCGCGGCCTGAATGATCAGCGCGGCCAGGCGTTTGACGTTGTTTTGCTGGGCGCTCACCAACTCGTCGATCGAAGGCCCGGACGGCGTGCGCAAGGTCGAACGGCAGGCCAGCCGCGCACCGTCGCCGCCCGCTGCCCGCAGCTGCCATTTGACGTCGATCAGCCCGTACTGGCCGGGCACCGAATCGAAGCGCTGCACCTCGATCAGCACCGACGCCTTGCGCGGGCTGCCGGCATTGCCCAACTGATCCGTCAGGGTGCTACGCAATTCATCGGCCAGGCTCGCCGCCCACCATTCGGTCTCCAGGATCGCCAGGCCGCTGTTGCCCTGGCGGATGACGATCTGCGGCCGATCCACCTGCGGCGGCACGCTGATGCCTTCCAGGGCGATGTCCGGGCCGGCGCGGCCGGCGGCCGGTTGCGCCGGGGTCAGGGTATGGAAGCTGATCGGGTCGCTGCGGCAGGCGCCGAGCAGCAGGCATGCGGCGAGCACGGCGGTTTTCAGCGGTGAGGCCATGGGACAGCTCCTGTGCTCAGTTGCGCGGCGGGCCTTTCAGGTCCAGCGGCGCGGCGTTGTCGGGACGTCCGCGGATCAAGGATTCCGGGTGCCGGCCCAGGTAATCCGAGAGTTCGCGCAGCGAACGCGACATGCGGCCGAGTTCATCCAGCGTGCGGGTCAGCTGTTCGCGCTGCGGCGAGTCTTCGGCCAGGGTCGAGTTGGCCGACTGCAAGGTCTTGCTCACGTCGGACAGGGTGTTCTGCACGCCTGGCAAGGTCTTGGCGTTGAACTGGGTCAGGCCTTTGCGCAGTTCCACCAGGTTGCTGTCCAGGTTGCCGGCGATCCGTTCCACCGGCAGCTTGTTGAGCTTGTCGATCACGGCTTCAAGCTTTTCCTGCAGCTGTTCGAGGCTGCCGGGGAGGGTCGGGATCATGACGGGGCGCAGGGTTGGGTCGAACGCGACCTTTTCGGCCTTCGGATAGAAGTCCAGGGCGATGTACAACTGGCCGGTGAGCAGGTTGCCGCTGCGGGCCTGGGCACGCAGGCCGTTCTCGACGAAGGTGCCGATCAGCCGCACGGCGGCGGCTTCGTCTTCGGGATTGTGCTTGAGCACCTTGAGCATCTTGATGTGGGCCTGGCCCAGGCGCTGCGGGTAGATCACGATGCCGACGTTGACCGGGAAGCTGCGTTTCTTCTCGTCGAAATCCAGGTTCACGCTCACCACCCGGCCCACTTCCATGCCGAGGAATTCCACCGGTGCATCGACCTTGAGCCCGCGCAGCGCCTGGTCGAACCGCAGGCTCAGGTACTGCGGCTTGCCGTTGGGCGGGGCGAGGGCGGTCTGCTGGTCGTCGAACAGGTCGAAGGTCTTGAGTTCTTCGGCCGCCACGTCGTTGGGGCTGTACTCCGGTGCGCGGAAAGCGACGCCGCCGACCAGCAGGGTGGACAGCGATTCGGTCTTGACCGCGAAACCGTTGGCGCCGACGTTCACGTCCAGGCCGCTGGCGTTCCAGAAACGGGTGTTCTCGGTGACGTAGGCATCGTTGGGCGCATGGATGAACACTTCGACGGTCACGCCTTTGCCGTCGGCGTCCAGCGCGTAGGCGACGACCTGGCCCACCGGGATCTTGCGGTAGTAGACCGGCGAGCCGATGTCCAGGGAGCCCAGGTCCTGGGTGTGCAGGTTGAAGCGCTTGCCCGGTTCGCCGTAGGTGATCGGCGGCGGGTTCTCAAGCCCGGTGAAGCGCTTGGCGCGGCTGTCGGACTGACCGATGTCGGCGCCGATGTAGTCGCCGGAGAGCAACGTGTCGATGCCCGACACTCCGCCGGCGCCGATGCGCGGGCGCACCACCCAGAACTGCGAGTCCTTGCGGGTGAAGGTCTCGGCCTGCTTGGACAGCTTGAGGGTGGCGTTGACGCTTTTCTGGTCGTTGCTCAGCTCGACGTCGGTCACGTGGCCGATCACCACGTTGCGGTATTTGACCTCGGTCTTGTTGGCGGTCAGGCCGCTGCCGGTCTTGAACGAGACGGTGATGGTCGGGCCTTCCTGCATCAGGTTGTGCACCACCAGCGAAATGCCCACCAGCACCGCGACGATCGGCACGATCCACACCAGCGACACGTTGAAGCGCCGAGTCTTGACCGGGGCGGGACCGGGTGCGGGCGGCGGGCTCGCGGCTGACGTCTCCATCCATGACCTCCGGGGGTGTGTTCGGCAATGAGCGTCAGGAACGCAAAAGCACTTCCTCAATATAGAAGTGCTTTGCGAGAGAGCAAATGCGGGCCGGCGCCGCCGTCAGCCGAGGATTTCCCGCAGGCGGTACCAGAACATGCCCAACGCCAGCAGCGGCGAGCGCAGGGCCGGGCCGCCGGGGAAGGTCATGTGCGGCACGTCGCTGAACACGTCCATGCCTTGGCTGTGGCCGGCGTGGATCGCCTCGCCGAGCAGTTTGGCGCACCAGTGGGTGACGTTCAGGCCGTGGCCGGAATAGCCCTGGGCGTAGAACACGTTCGGGTGCTGCCGGAGACGGCCCACCTGCGGGAAGCGGTTGGCGGTGATGCCGATCTTGCCGCCCCACTGGTAATCGATGCGCACGTCCGCCAGTTGCGGGAACACTTTGAGCATCTTCGGCCGCATGTACGCGGCAATGTCCGCCGGATCCCGCCCGGAATAGTGACAGGCACCACCGAACAGCAGGCGGCGGTCCGCCGAGAGACGGTAATAGTCGAGGCCGACTTTCTGGTCGCACAGCGCCAGGTTCTGCGGGATCAGTTCGGCGGCGCGCTCCGGCGACAGGGGCTCGGTGGCGATGATGTAGCTGCCGGCGGGCAGCACCTTGCCGCTGAGTTTCTGTTCAAGTTCGTCCAGGTGCGCGTTGCAGCCCAGCACCAGGCTGCCGGCACGCACGGTGCCGTGGGTGCAGCGCACCTGTACGGTGTCGCCGTGGGTGATCTCCTGCACCTGGCTCTGCTCGAAGATCCGCACCCCCAGCGCAGCGGCCACCCGGGCTTCGCCCTGCACCAGATCCAGCGGGTGCAGGTGACCCGAGCCCATGTCGATCAGGCCGCCCTGGTAGACGCCGGCATTCACCACCTGCCGGCGGATCTGTTCCGGCGCCACCAACCGCGTCTCATGGGCATAGCCGGACTTCGCCAGGCTGTCCTGTTCGGCCTTGAACGCCTCGAACTGCGCGGCGGTGTTGGCCAGCTCGCAGAAGCCCCAGCGCAGGTCGCAGTCGATGCCGTGCTCGGCGATGCGCCGGCGCACCAGCTCCACCGAGTCGATCCCGGCCTGTTGCAGGTAGCGCACGCCGTCGCTGCCGACATGGCGGGCGAAGCTTTCGACGTCATGGCCGATGCCGCGGATCAATTGCCCGCCGTTGCGCCCGCTGGCGCCCCAGCCGATCCGCCGGCCCTCCAGCAGCACCACCGAGAGGCCGCGCTGCGCCAGTTCGATGGCGGTGTTGACGCCGGTGAAGCCGCCGCCGATCACGCAGACGTCGGCGCTCAGGTCGCTGTCCAGCACCGGGTAGGGCGTGGCCGCGCGGGCGGAAGCGGCGTAGTAGGAGCGGGTGTGTTCCTGGGTGTACTGATTCATTTGTTCGACTTCACTTTGCTCCAGGACCGGGTCATCAGACGCATGATCGACTGGGGCGGGGTAGAGGAGATGTAGAGCTTGTCGAGCACCGCCTGGGGCGGGTAGACCTCGGGGTTATTGACCAGCTCGGCGTCCATGTACGGTTTGGCCGCAGGGTTGGGGTTGGCGTATCCGACCGAGGCGCTGACCTTGGCGATCACTTGCGGGTCGAGCAGGTAATTGATGAAGGCGTGGGCCTCTTTCGGGTTGCTGGCGTCGGCGGGGATCGCCAGCAGGTCGAACCACAGGTTGGCGCCTTCCTTGGGGATCGCGTAGGCGATGTTCACGCCGTTCTTGGCTTCCTTGGCGCGGTTGGCGGCCTGGAACACGTCGCCGGAATAGCCGAAGGCCACGCAGATGTCGCCGTTGGCCAGGTCCGACACGTATTTGGAGGAGTGGAAGTAGGTGATGTAGGGGCGGATGCTCAGCAGCTTCTCTTCGGCCTTCTTGTAGTCGTCCGGGCTTTCGCTGCGCGGATCCAGGCCCATGTAGTTGAGGACGGCCGGGAAGACTTCGTCGGCCGAGTCCATCATCGACACGCCGCACTGGGTGAGTTTCTTCAGGTTCTCCGGTTCGAACAGCACGGCCCAGGAGTCGATGTGGTCGACGCCCAGCACCTGCTTGACCTTGTCGACGTTGTAGCCGATGCCGTTGGTGCCCCACAGGTAAGGCACGGAGTGTTCGTTGCCGGCGTCGTTCTTCTCCAGCAGGGCGAGCAGTTTGGGGTCGAGGTTCTTCCAGTTCGGCAATTGCGAGCGGTCGAGCTTGAGGAACGCGCCGGCCTTCACCTGGCGGGCCAGGAAGTGGTTGGAGGGCACCACCACGTCATAGCCGGTGCGGCCGGCGAGCAGTTTGCCTTCCAGGGTTTCGTTGGAGTCGAAGACGTCGTAGATCACCTTGATCCCGCTGCCGGCCTGGAAGTCGGCGAGGGTGGTCTCGCCGATGTAGTCGGTCCAGTTGTATACGCTGACCTGGGGTTGAGCCTGGGCCCCGGCGCTGCACAGCAGCGCGAGGGCGGCGGGGATCATGGATTTCAACGGACGCATGGCGACACCTCTTGGCATTGTTGGAATTTTTGGGTTGCTGCGTTTCCTGTGGGAGCTAGCTTGCTGGCGATGGCGGTCTGTCAGCCGACGACGATGTTGGCTGTGCCGGCCCTATCGCGGGCAAGCCCGCTCCCACAGGGGAATGCGGTGTTTCGGGTTGCTGCGTTTTCTGTGGGGGCTAGCTTGCTGGCGATGGCGGTCTGTCAGCCGACGACGATGTTGGCTGTGTCGGCCCTATCCCGCTCCCACAGGGGAATGCGGTGTTTCGGGTTGCTGTGTTTCCTGTGGGAGCTAGCTTGCTAGCGATAGCGGTCTGTCAGCCGGCGAAGATGTTGGCTGTGCCGGCCTCTCGCGAGCAGGCTCGCTCCTACAGGGATTCAGACGCTCAGCAGCAGGAATTCCCGCTCCCAGGAGCTGATCACCCGTTTGAAGTTCTCGTGCTCGGCCCGTTTGACCGCCACATAGCCGCGTACGAACTTGTCGCCCAGGTAGCCGGCGACGGTCTCGCACTCTTCCATCTGGGTCAGGGCCTCTTCGATGGTGATCGGCAGGCGCAGGTTGCGCCGCTCATAGGCCCGGCCTTCCACGGCAGCACTCGGCTCGACGCCTTCGACCATGCCGATGTAGCCGCACAGCAGGCTGGCGGCGATGGCCAGGTACGGGTTGGCGTCTGCGCCCGGCAGGCGGTTTTCCACGCGCATCGATTCCGGCCCCGAGGTCGGCACCCGCAGCCCGACGGTGCGGTTCTCTTCGCCCCATTCGACGTTGACCGGCGCCGAGGTGTCCGGCAGGAAGCGGCGGAACGAGTTCACGTTCGGCGCGAACATCGGCAGCACCTTGGGGATGTACTTCTGCAGGCCGCCGATGTGGTGGCGGAACAGCGTGCTCATGGAGCCGTCGGCATCGGCGAAGATCGGCTGGCCGGTGGCGATGTCCACCACGCTCTGGTGCAGGTGCATGGCGCTGCCGGGCTCGTCGCCGATGGGCTTGGCCATGAAGGTGGCGGTGACGTTGTGCTTGAGCGCCGCCTCGCGCAGGGTGCGCTTGAAGACGGTGATCTGGTCGGCCAGATCCAGCGCGTCGCCATGGCGGAAGTTGATTTCCATCTGCGCCGGGCCGTCTTCGTGGATCAGCGTGTCCAGGTCCAGGCCTTGCAGCTCGCACCAGTCGTAGACGTCTTCGAACAGCGGGTCGAATTCGTTGGCCGCGTCGATGGAGAACGACTGGCGGCCGCTTTCGGCACGGCCCGAGCGACCCAGCGGCGCCTTGAGCGGCAGGTCCGGGTCTTCGCAGCGCTGGGTCAGATAGAACTCCATTTCCGGCGCCACGATCGGCTTCCAGCCCTTGTCGGTGTACAGCTGCAAGACCTTCTTGAGCACGTTGCGCGGCGACAGTTCGATCGGGTTGCCGAACTTGTCGAAGGTGTCGTGGATCACGATGGCGGTGGGCTCGATGGCCCAAGGCACCACGTACACCGCGTCGCTCACCGGTTTGCAGACCATGTCGATGTCGGCCGGGTCGAGCAGGTCGTAGTAGATGTCGTCGTCGACGAAATCCCCGGTTACCGTTTGCAGCAGCACACTTTCCGGCAGGCGCATGCCTCGCTCATGCAGGAACTTGTTGGTCGGTGCGATCTTGCCGCGGGCGATGCCGGTCAGGTCGCTGACCACGCATTCCACTTCGGTAATCTTGTGATCTTTCAGCCATGTGAACAGCTGATCGAAAGGGGCGTTCATAAAGACCTCGTCGTTGGTTTTATTGACGCGCCGGGAATACGGTTTCATCTGCCGCAGGCTTCCCCTGTGGCGCGTTGACGTCTATCTTGGGCGGGCCTTGCAGTTCCATCTATCCACTTTCAGCAGCACCAAAGCGCACCAAAAGAGTGCGCAAGGTCTCCCATGACAACGTGTAACCCGATACAGGTCCAAGCCTTCGACACCGCCGACGTCACCGAACAGATCCGCGCCACGCCGGGTTGGGTGCAGCATTACCAACAGATGTCGCCAGGGCATTTCGCCGGGCGGATCCGCTACCTGGACCTTCAGGGTGTGGAGGTCTACGAAGAGCAGATGAACACCCGGGTCGAGCAGAACTTCAGTGCGCCGCCAGGGGCGCTGGCGTTCTGTTTCGACCGCAGCGACAACGCGCTGTACCTGCTCAACGAAGAGAGCCGCAACATCTGGATCACTCCGGAGAACTACCAGGAAATCGCCGTGGTGTTCGGCCCCGACTTCGTCCGCCAGCACGGCCTGGACGTGGCCCGGCTGGAGGGGCTGTTCATGGCGCCGCTCAACGGCGGGCAGAACGCGCTGTTCAGCCGCTGGCTCAGCGCGACCCTGACCCGGCTCGCGCAGACCTTCGACCCGACGACTAAAGACGCACTGACCCGCCAGTTGCTGGAGGACTGCCTGTTCATCCTCGACAACGCCCGGCTGTGCCTGGATCGCGGCGCCCAGCAGCGCAGGGCCGATGAGCGGAGGATCATGAAGCGCGTGGGCGAATGGGCGGCGGACTCGCCGGAAGAGACCGTCAACCTGCTGGAGCTTTCACAGGTTGCCGGGGTGTCGCTGCGTCAGTTGCAGCAGGCGTTCAAGGCCTACACCGGCATGTCCCCGACCCACTGGCTGCGCCTGCGCCGGCTCAACAGCGCCCGGCGCGAACTGCTTGGCCGCAGCGGCGGGGCCAACACGGTGGCCGAAGTGGCGATGAATTGGTCGTTCTGGCATTTGGGGCGGTTCTCCAGCAGTTACCGGGCCCTGTTCAAGGAGTTGCCCAGCGAGACGCTGAAGCGGCGGAACTGAGCGACGCAACGGCGCGCAACGGCCAGCCCGGCGGCCGACCGTTACGCGCAAGGCCTCACATGCCGTTGGCGAATTCCGGATCGTCCGGGTGCAGGCGGGCGCCGAGGCCGGCCAGCGCCTTGGCGTATGCGCCGAGCACGTGAAGCGCCCAGTCGGCGCGGCGGCGGATACGCTGGTCGTCTGGACCGGCGCTCTCCGGGCCGTTCATCACGGTTTCCACCTGACGCACGATCAATTGTTCGGGCAGGTAGCAGATGCGACAGTTCTTGTAGCTTGAGGCACGCAGCTCGCAGAGCGGGTAGGCACCGCCCTGGCCGGACGAGACGCCCACCAGCAGCGCAGGCTTGTGGCCCAGTTCGCGGTAGCCGGCGTGGACGAACAGGTTCTTCAGCGCCGGGCAGGCCATACCGTGCCATTCCGGGGTGAGGACAACCAATGCGTCTGTCTCGCGCAGCAACGCGGCGTGATCTGCCCAGATCCCTTGGGTGTCTTCGGCAGGCCATAAGGGCAGCGGCGCATGGCCCAGGTCAATGACGTTGGGGCGGCTGCAAAGTTGCAAGGTCTGCAAGCGCCCCGCGAGGTACCTGGCGACTTTCGCCGATTGGCTGTAGGGCTGGCTGGAGCCGGCGACGAGGACGATGTTCAGGCTCATTGGGCCAGCTCCTGGTTGGCGGTTTTCCGGGGTTGCGGGCGTTTGTCGCGCACCAGCGGCCAGAACAGCTCGTGCTGCCAACTGACCGGGCGCATGTCCTCGATGCCGTAATGCTCAGGCCGGCGCCGGGTGATCCTGGCCGAACCGAACAGCACGTCCCAGAAGAACAGCAGGTTGCCGAAGTTGCCCTTGTAGTGGGTCACGCCGTCGTCGGCATTCAGCCCGTGGTGCGCCGAGTGGGTGGCGGGGGTCGAGATGGTGCGTTCCAGCAGCCACATCAACGGGCGCAGCGCCGCAATGCGGTACAGCCGGTCATCCCACGGCACGCTGCTGTGGGCCCCGAAAATCACCAGCATCTTGACGATCAGGTAGCCGAAATACACCGGGGCCAGGCCCATGTAGAGCAGGGCGCCGGAGAACCACAGCCCAGGCATCAGCAGGTAATAGAAGCTGTTGTTGCGGTAGACGATGCGGATGCTCATGTACGGCGCCGAATGATGGGCGCGGTGCAGCGAGTACAGGAACGGCACCTTGTGGCTGAGGCGGTGCCACCAGTATTGGGTCATGTCGTCCAGCACCAGGAACAGGCCCAGCCCGAGCAGCCAGTGCAGGCCGGCGAGGCTGTCTTTGGTCTGCGGCGCGAAACGGTCGAGCAGCCAGGCGCTGAGGAATGTCACCAGCGGCAGCGTGACGCCCATCAGCAGGCCTGAGCCGATGATTTCGATGACCGCGTCACGGCGTTGGGCACGGGGCTGCCGGAAACAGGCGCAGGCGATTTCGAGGACGATGAAGCCGATCAGGATGGCGCTGATGATCGGGATCGGACTGTTGGTTATTGTTGTTGTATTCATGGCACTCTCTGGTTGGGGCCGACAAGGCCGGTGCCAGACAATAAAAAACCAAGGGCCCGCCGCACGATATGCGCAAAACGGACAGAATCACCCGAGAAGCGGCCAACCCGATGCCGGAGCGGTTTCACCGCGGGCCGTTGGGGCGGGTGCTGGAGCGTTATCTCCACAGCCGTTCCTCACAGCCGCGAACCCACTACAGCATGGTCGCCCTGGAACAGCTTTGGGCCAAGGCCGCCGTCCATGATCCGGCCATCGGCCTGCATCTTTTCTCCCATTTCCGCCGCCAGGACTGGCACGTGCTGGCCCATGCCTGCCTGTTCAGCGTCGATCTCGAAGAGGCGATCCGCTTCTGGGCGCGCTACGCGTCGCTGGCGTCGGACATGGACCACGTGGAACTGGTCGAGGAGGGTGATTGGCTCGGCGTGGAGCTGCGCATCGATGCGCCGGCGAGCCTGGTGCGTTACGTGGTTGAGCACTACTGCGTGATGTCAGTCAGCGTGCTGCGGGCCGGAATGGACAGCGCGATCCTGCCGCAGCGAGCCTGCTTCGCGCATGAGAAGCCTGACTATCACGCCGAATACACTCAGTGGTTCGGCGAGGACGTACGGTTCGGCTGCGGCCACAATCGTGTGTATTACGATCGCGCCAGTCTGCAGCGGCCACTGCTTACCGCACATGTCGGGATGATGGAGGTGCTGTGCCAGGAACTGGACCGGCGCCTGGCCCGTCAGCATCAACTGAGCGGTTGGGCGGGAAGGGTGGCGCAGGGGATCCGCCAGGATCTGCTCGCGAGCCAGAAGCCCAGCCTGGAAACCCAGGCGCAAGCGTTGCACCAAAGCACCCGGACGTTGCGCCGGCGACTGGAAGAGCAAGGCCTGACCTTCCGCCAGCTGTTTGACCGGGTGCGCGCGGAGACGGAACAGTATCTGGAGTTGCAGGGGCTCAGCCGGGCGGAAATCGCGGCTCAATTGGGCTACAACGATCTGGCGGCTTACGTGCATGCGCGCAAGCGGTGGCGGGCAGATAGGGATGACGAATATGCAAATAAATTATAACTACGCTAAATGACTGTTTAGTGTAGTTATATTAATCGTGACACCAAGCGCAGCGAGGACTGGACGATTGAACCGATATGACGCACGGGAACTGGCCGTCGCACTCAACCTGGAACCCCACACCGAAGGCGGTTTCTACCGGCGCACGTATCAAAACGATCTCGAACCCATGATCGACACGCCCGGTGGCAAGCGTCCTCTGATGTCGTCGATCTACTACTTGCTGACCGAGAATGCGCCCATCGGGCATTTGCATCTGAACCGATCCGACATCGTTCATTACTACCATGTGGGCGACGCGATCGAGTACAGCCTGATCCTGCCTGACGGCACCTTGAAAACCGTCGTGATGGGCACCGATGTCTTGGCCGGCCAGCACTTGCAGCTCTACGTGCCTGGCGGTGTCTGGAAGGCCTCGCGGTTACTGGATGGGGCGAACGGATTCGGTTTGATCAGCGAGGCTGTATCGCCGGGCTTCGACTATGCGGACATGAGGCTGGGCGAACGAGATGAGCTCTGTGAGCGGTTTCCGCAACATCGGGATCTGATCGACAGACTGGCGTTGTGATGCCTAGTTGGGACGGGACAGGGCGCAATTGACAGGCCCGGTGCGCGCTCACGCACCAGGGCCGCCTTAACAGTTACCACTGGCCGCTAACGAGACAGCCAACGATTTCCCAGCCGCTGTACTCCCACCAGGAATAGCGTTCATCGGAGCAACTTCTGGCCAGACTTGCCAACTTGATCTCGCCGGCTTTTGCCTGCGTTCCGAAAGGCGTATCCAGTGAGGCTGTCACCGGATTGACGGTTTGCGGAGCCTTGATGGCGGTCGGATGCACGGAAGCGTTCGCGACCGTTGCGGTGAGTACGAGCGTCGCGGATACGGCCAGAGCCGCTATGGACTTTTTCATGTTCGAATCCCTTCAGTTATCTGACATGCAGCGTATGCATTGGCCAGACCTGCATGAACCAACAATCTGAACAGATCGGCCATTCGCGTGAGGTGACGCGATTGAAGCCTAACACCAGGCTGGATCCGGAACAGTCGCTCAAGTGTGCTATTGACAAGCCTGTGGTTGAGGGAATGGAAAGAGGCTCTAGTAGCCCAGGTGGTGGCTTTCAATCTGGGCAGGACGGCTCGGTACGCCTCACATAAAAGTACGCATAATGTATATTATGTTAAACCAGATGCCATGTCAGATGTGTTCATGAGCTGTCCATTTCCACCAATCCCCGGTCGGAATTCCAAGAAACCCCGTTTGACGTAAAATCAGTCGTTTGCGATGGCATCTGAGGCAATCGCGATATAAATAGACGTTGCTTCGAAAAGCGCTTAACAGATTGATTTTACTGGGCATTACGAAAAATGTAGTGCAGGCCTCACCAACTGTTGCAACGTAATTATGAGACTACCGTGTAGCCGGCAGTTGGCCTGTAAGCCTTTATTTGCGAGGGTTTCAGCCTATTCCTTCATTTTGTTACTAGCTCAGAGTCTATCAATCAATCGTGAGACAACGTCGCGTATCCACGCTTGCGAAATTAAGATAAATTCCAATAAAAACAATAAGTTATCTATATTTCGAAGAAGTCGCGAGACATAACCCGCAGCGCTTTTGGTGAAGATTTGACGAGACACTTCTGGGCCCGAACGCTCTGGCGGCATAGGCAGAATTCCGCGCCAATCCACCGCTCGGATTGCTGAAGATCAAGCCTGACGCGAGTTTTCCTAAAATATTTGTTGGAATAACTGGGCTGAGAACTGCTCTGCACTAGACCCATCCTAGAGCTATGGTTTTGGCTTCCCGGCACGAAATCGTGAGATATCACCAGTGGACAGCGCTACGCCGCTACTGCGACCAATATCGAATGCAACCCGTCATCCCACGGATGTTTGGCTGGCTGAAAGAGAACCGCCGGATCGTAACGCGCTTCGACAAACTCGCGAAAAGCTACGCCGCCATGGTCTCACTGGCTTGTTCTATGCGGTGTTTGCGACATCTCTTTTCGTACAGAGCCTAGTGACCTTTGAGGTGAGGAGGGTTTTGAATCGTATTTAAAGCTTGCTGCCATAGTGTTGCTCCCTTCCCTGAGGGATGAACTGTGCATCGGACTTGTAGCGTCCGTAGCCGGACAGACACCGGCACCCTCCTCCGTTACCGTCTAGCTTTCGTCCCGGCAAGTATGACCGTGTGGCACGTGCGACTCCGATGCCAAGGCTTTACACCCAGAGAATCAACCAGACGAGAAGCCGAAAAATCCAATTTAAAACTCGACCCTTCGCGCTGATTAAACCCGTGGCATGAGCCCAGACACACTGCTGACGCTAGATTAGACATCAGCAGAGAGCCGTAAGGGCGACGAGTGAAAACGGTGGATACCTAGCCGCGCTAGGCACCCATATGACTTCTACCAGTCCATCCCACTACGAAAACTCATATTGAGAGTATTTTCAGCTTATTGACTAGACGACCGTATGCGCTCGTCTTTTTTTCAGGATTATCAAGTATCGACTGTTGACTAATGTGATCGAACATACTCATCACTGCCTGCGTTGCCATTGAACCAAATTCTTCCTTACCAAAATCACATTCTAGCGTCGAAATTACATATGCATTACGCTTCCCCCATTGTTCGAAGCGTACAACCATTCGTTTGTTGATAATCACAGCGCCGGCGTGGAAGTCATCAGAAAAATAAAAGTCCATTTGAGGATTAATCTCGAGTTTCTTATCCGAGGAAGTTATCAATCTCTTCAGAAATGAAGTTAACCGCACCCCTCCTGTCACGGATAGTCCCACCCCCCAAGCGTTCATCACCGTTAAAATAATACTTTAAAAGTATTATTGCCTTTCGATTGAAATACGGTACGTCGTGGGCTTTTTCAAAAAAGTGAAAATCCGACGACTCCCCTATTAGCTCATAATTATTCTCAAAAAACTCTGATTCGGAGAAGCTATTCAATCCAACATCTTTTGGTTGAAGCTCAATTTCTCCGCCCATGAAAAAATCAATAAATCCGTAAAAATTCGTTGAAAGCATAACCACCCTACGTTAGCGCGCTATGGGATTTGTTCCAGCGGCATGATGCCTACCTAGAATAGAACCTACCTGTTTTAACTCCGGTACTCGACCGGAGTTAGGATTTGCATCAACCCCCGCCTGAGCGGCTTTAGCCAATCGGTCTACGTTACTTTGTTTATCAAGGTACTTTATTACGCATTCGCAAGCTTTTCCCCACTGAGACTTGCTCATATCACGCGTGGCCTTGTCAGCAGGTTCGAGCACGACATGAGTTCCCTCGCTTCTACCGACCGGGTCATAACGATAAGAGGACTGACCACGTCGGCTGTCATTGATGTCAGTCAGTTGGCCTGCGGTATCGTAGGTGTACTCACGCTTAAGCAGGACGGATTTGTCATCACTTCTGCCGAGCAATTGCTCCTGCAATCTTCCCGCTGGGTCCCACTTCTGAGTCTGCATCAACCGGTTGCCTTGATGACGCGCAACTTCACGATGCATGTCGTCACGCTCGTAGCCCAGCAGTTCATGCTCGTTCAAGCGCAATGCCAACAGATGGCCGCTACCATAGGTCAACCAACTGATCCTATGACCATCTGGGCGCTTCGTTGCGATACGCTGGTTGAGTACGTCGTACTCGTGCTGCCAGACCGCCACCAACGGTTTTTCCAATCCTAGGTAATGCTGATGTTCACGCACCAGATTGCCTGCCGGGTCGTGGAACCATTGCACGCGGCTGTCGGCATTACTGGCGAGGATCAGATTTCCGTTGGCATCGTAGGCAAACGACTCGCTCTGAGATGCGTCACCCAGACTCGCACGACGCTCGGTGACACGCCCCATTTCGTCGAGTCTGATGCTGACAACCCGCTTACCATTAATGATCGAAGCCAGGCGCCCGGTTTCAGGTTCGTACTGATAGCGGGTGACGCGAGCATCAAAGCCGATTTCGGCTAACAAGCGCCCCATGGAGTCGTACTGGAACTGCGCCGAACGCTCGTTCTCGTTTTCCAATGCCTGCAACCGCCCCAGACGATCCCAGCGATAACGTAGTGTCTGCTCGGCGGCATCCACCCGTTCAGCGATAAAGCCAGCAGCAGAATAGGTCCAGGTGGTGCAGCGATCCATACCATCTACATAAGCCAGCAACCGGCCTTCGGCATCGCGCTCGAAACGTTCTTCGGTCTTGTCCGGGTGCCTGGTCAGCACCAACTGCCCGGCCTTGTATTCGTATGCGGTGGCGTTGCCGGCGGCATCGGTGAAACAGGTCATCTGTCCGAGTTCGTCGTACTCCCAGGCGCTGGTCTTGCCTGAGCAATCGACATACTCCACCAGTTGTCCGGCGTCGTTGTAGTCCAGGGCTTTTTCGTTGCCGTTGGCGTCCTTGATCATGGTGGGTTGACCCACCTTGTTGTAGGCGTATTCGGTTTTGTTGCCTAGCGGATCGACGGCTTCGACCAGATTGCCGGCTTCGTCATAAGCGCTTAACCAGAGACCGCCCTCCGCATCCGTGACTTTGATCACTTGATCCTGATCGTCATAGGCGAAATGCACGACGGTATTGTCCGCCCGAATGTGCTCAAGCCGATTGCCGCGCTCATCGTAGCTGTAACGATCCGTCGTGCCGTCGGCATGCACGTGGCGCACAACGTTTTTGGCTTCGTCGCGGAACAACCATTCTGAAAGCCCATCGGCATGCTGAATCCGATAGGTGTATCCAAGAATGTCGTAGTAATGCCAAGTCTCGTTGCCATGTGCATCGGTCACGTAGGTCAGGCGAATGTTTTCGTCCCATTCCAGGCGTGTGTCAAAACTGCCGTCATCGGCCCATTCGCGCACGGCTTTGGCATCGGCATTAACGCCCTGCCACTCCAAGTTCATACCGCGGCCTGTGCGGTCGGTGTAACGGGTGATCAAGTGATGCTGGTACTGGTACGACCAGACTGCACCGTTCTCGTCCTGTGCCTGGATCAAATCGCCATGGGTGTCGTACTGATAGGCACAGAGCTGCCGTAGTGGTTCACCGTCGCGGATTTCCCAGAGTCCTGTGAAACGGCCCTGCTCATCAATCATCGTTCCTAGATGGCGACGAACCTTGGTGACATCATTTTCCACGTACGTGATCAAATCGGACAGGACTGGCAACGACTCATGATGGTGCTCGTGATGCAGCATCACCCCTGCACCGTTGCGCAGCGTAATGTTGGTCAGAACAAAACGCTGGCCACGGCGCACGTAGGTTTCCTTGCGTTCGAAACCACGGCACAACATCAAGTGATCTTCACTGCTACGAACCAGCGTGATGTTCTCGATGGCGTCGTAATGGAACAGCCCGACTTTGGGCAGTGGATAGCTGTGGTTGCGACCATCGGCGCCGTAGAACGTCAGGCCATCATCCACGCAGTCAAAACGTGTGGTGAATTCGGTGATCCAGCGGGCGCCAAGTTCGCTGTTGTCATACGCGCTCAGATTCGAGTTGTAGGTACGTGTCCACTCGACCGGAAACGGTCCCGGCATTTTGAAATCGCGATGACTGAGGCTTTCCGTACCCATTGCGAAATTGATGCTGTGGCAGGTGCTGGTACAGGTGCCGTTCTTCTGTGGATCGGCCGCATGCGTCGCCGGAGCCTGCTGCCCTGTAGCACCCAGTCCGCCATTAGAAGCGGTGCGCTTGGCCTGACTGGTTTGATCTGGTTTAACGCCCGCACCCTGACCATGAACATTACGTTTGCGCCAAAGAGTAACGGCGCTGGACAGAATCAGCAGTAACCAGCCAATCGAGTTCTGAACGGATTCATCGTCCAGCTTGCTCAGTTGAGTGCGTAACTCCGGGCCCATCGCCCGTAGCTTCGCAGTCTCGTTGGCAACCTTTTTCTTCACCTCATCAGGCAGCAGATTTTCCGCCGCGCTGTTGGCCAAGCCTTTACCTGCTGCCTTGTAAGCGCTGAATGCGGCACCGAAAATGTTGTCAATCGCCGCCAGTGGATCGTTGAGCAGTTGATCGCCAGCGGCGCTGATCTGCTGACTGGCCGACTGCGCATCGCCCTTGGCATCGAGCTTGCCATTGGCCACCGTATCGAGACCTTTGGCGATCTCGTTGATGACGTCCTCACCCAGCTTGCCCGCGTCCGCCAGAATCCCCGGCAGCTTACCTTTGGCCTGCTCAACAAAATCGTCGAGCGTGCCGATGATGGATTCGTTCAAGTGCCCGATCAGGATTTCAATGACCGACGAGCTGAGCAGTACCTTGCTGGTGGCCTTCATCTCCTGACGCACCAGAAACAGCGTTGGACGCAGGGTCATACGCGCAGCCGCCATCGCCGGCGGCAATGGCAAAACACCGATCAGATTGATACCGAGACTGGCCCACGCCAGCAGGTCGCGCTTTTGCGCATTCGATAACGTGACGATGTCACCCAGCGCATCGACCAGCGCCATGATGTTCCCCACTACGGGCAACGCGCCTGCAACGTTCTTGATCCGGTCAAGAGTGACCACCCCGCCACTGGCCGATTGCAGCCAGGCGTCGAAAGTCGCGGCGCTACTGGCAACGTCCTGGATGTCGATGGCATTCAACGGAACGATGGCAACCTGGGGTTCACGTTTTACAACAGCAGCGGTGTCAGTCATGGAAGCGTCTTACCAGCCAGCAGGCCTGGGGGTAGCAGAAATGGTGTATCAGGCGCATTGCCCCCAGTAAGCGCGACAACAAGCCGCGCCCGGGAACATGGGCTCAGACGAAATTCAAATTTTTATTTAGCTGATCACGGCGCCTTTCGGGCCACTGGCAATCAGTGCAGCCCCGCAGGCGGTTTTCATGCCGTCCAGTGCGATGGGCGTGCCGTCGACGGTGTAGGTGCTGCTGCCCTCTGCGATCGGGAAAACTCCTTTGCACAATGGGCAACTGACTTTGTGACCGACCCCGGCAATCGGCTTGCCGTTGAGGTCGGTCTGGGAGAACGCTTCGAGCACCTTGCCACCGTGTGTGGTGGAGTCACCCAAGCGGATTGCGTCTTTCATGTTGTCATTCCTTTGACCAGACTTCTGGCTGTCCAAATTGGTCTACTGGATACATCAGGTATGAAACCGGAGGTGATCCGATCTCACCCTTTCCTACGTCTCCATCCAGACATCTTCATAACCGGCTGTGTCGATAATGAATTTTGCTCCAGTGGGCAGGCAGAGATAATTCACAACCTCTGGCAGCATCTCACTGAGGTGGTGAACATGAACCGGCTTGTAGAAGTCATCTGCTGCCGAGTACTCACCACAATGAATGAACCAGCTGATATTTCCGCCTTCCGGCAATTGAACTCTCGTACCGTAAATCGGTGACTGGCCAAGCGAGTCAATGGCAACGGCGACCATTTCTTCAGGCACTTGCACAGGCATTCCATACTTGTCACAAATTTCCTTTTGCGACTCGTCAGGATAAACAGCTTCAGCCTTTTGCATTAATCAGATCCTCAACTTCGTTTTCATACATTTTGACCTACGAATTGAACCTGGGCTTTACTGAGTTAGGCCCACCAATCATGGAGCTTCACCGATCTGAAGCCATAGAAGGAACGTTGCTCCCCGTAAACAACAGTGGCGGATGTGCTCATGCGGGTTACCGCCGAGGCGCCGTTGACCAACGGATTGAGCCTTTGCACTTCATGGCGGGCCCAAAAAACCCAGAGTGCAAGTTGTTGTTGGGATTGCTCATCCTGTGGCGTCGCGTCGATGGTGGCTTGGATGAACGCTTCAATGCGCATGGCCCGCTCCCACGACTCGGTATTGCACACCAGAGAAGTCTGCAGCCTCACGCGGCGCTCCTCTGCGTCGTGAGCCTCTCGCTTGAGTTGCTGATCACGATCCCATTTGCGTTGCCAATCTTCATCAGCCGCCCGCTTTACTTTTACTGATTGGGCCAACCTTGGGAGAGCAATAAGCACCTGCCCGAGTCTTTTTTCGATCTGCTCTTTGTCTCTGTCTGTCCAGTTTTTTCTCTCCTGAGTCAGTGTCCTGACATCTACTGACAAGGTGAGAATACCTGTCGATTCCCATCCAAATCTGGATCTGGACAAACCGGCAAAATCTGGTCTCCAGGCTTGGCCTGGCCTTAACGGTTTGGGTGGAGGCCGTGGTATTTCGAACCGTTTCAGCTTTTCACTGATCGAGATTTTTAGCTGCTCATGATCCACGATTACGTGGGTTGCACTCGCAGTGATGGAGAAAAGATAACCACGCTTTTCGCTCTCCTTGATCAGCGTGTCGAAAATCAGCGCACAGCGGGCTATCGAATCACTGGAGACTCGGGCTGACAGAACGCATGAACTTGAGAGATCCAGCGCTCCCTCCACCACTTTGGCCTTGCGAGCTGCAGAGAGCCATTTCCTCACATGGGGATGAGGCTCAACCAACTCTGTGGATACCGCAACCAGCAACGGCTCAGGTTTTACCCTCATCTCGACGCCCAATTGGGCCTTCTGGATGTCCAAGACAGAGAACTCAATCAGGTCGGTTTGCGCTGGCGGCTTAGGGCGCTGTGGCCTTTTTGCCTCAGGCTTTGCCCAGTGCCCTCGCGCCGGCAGGATAATGCCGGCCTTCCTGCAGGCCTTTGACAGACCGACATCGGATACCCCGATTTCGCGAGCAAGCCTCAGCACAGGAGTAGTCCATACCTTCTCGAACAGCTCTTGGGGGGTGAAGCTTTTTGTGATGTACATGTCGATCCACACCTACTTTGCCATTGCACAGTTAGGTTATAGATCGGCAACAAAGGGTCTGCGCAAGATTCAGGTATTGGCGGAGCAAGACCCAGATAGACATATTCGAAGCACCAACTACTCGAATAGCCAACTGCCGCCCCCACTCAGCGAGGCGGAGAGCACTTAGCCTAACGTTGGCTTCGACAATGAACAGACATCAAGGCCTGCCGTTGAGTCAGGCGTAAGTGATTTTGCCCATACATTCAGGTGGCGCAATGCTTCCAAGGCATCCCGGCTGGCCAACACCCGGGCTGAAATCGGTTTGGCCTCGGATTAAGCCTGGGCAAAAAAATCCCGATCGACGATTCCGGCTGTTCCTGCGTTGTTCGTAGGATCGAACCTGTTCCTGTCTCTGATGCCAGGCAGGGCAGTTAAGAAGGCGTCAAGCCTAGGCTGACGCCTCCTTCGAATGCCTCAGCACTCAACGATTGGCAAAGTACATCGTCACTTCAAAGCCAATGCGCAAGTCGGTATAGCTGGGTTTGGTCCACATAGTGCGTGCTCTCTCGGTTGGTGAATTGATAAAAGGCAGCGTCCGTCCTTGTCCGCCGCGTAAACCTTGTGTTCGTTCAGGGATTGCCGGCCACCGGCGCCTTACCCTCATGAGCGTCCCAAGCCTGGTTGATCAGGTAGGCAAAAACGGCCTTGAGCTGATCATCGGTAAAATCCGCAAACGCCGGCATTCCGCCGCCAGCCTTGGACAGTACGCCTTGGCGCACGACGGCTTCGAAGAAGTCGTAGCTCGGTGGTGGCGCGTAGATGAGATTGGGCACACGGCCGCCGGCAGCGTTGCCGCGAAAACCATGGCACTCGATGCAGCCGCTGCCCTCGAACAGCTTGCGGCCAAGGGCTGTCAGTGCTTCTGGCTGCCGGGGCGTGAGCGGCGCCGGCACCTTTTGCACTTGTGCGAACGGTGGGTATTCCTTGACGCCGCCCAACTTGAACGCCAGTAACCGTGGCGTGGTTCTGGCCTTCGGCGCGGAAGCCGCGTCTGCGTTCAGCGACCCGGTTGCTGCCGCAGTGCCGGTACCGGTCGCCAGCAGAACGTATTGCTCGCCGTCAACCATGACGGTCGACGGCGCGGCCCGCACCGCGCCACCGATCTCGTGGCTCCACAGTGTCTTGCCCGTCGCCGCGTCCAGCACCTGCATGCGCCCGTCGCCGGTGCCCTGGAACACCAGGCCACCGGCCGTATGCAGCAGGCCGCCGTTGGTAGGCATCGGCAAGCGTGACCGCCACTTCACGCTGTTGTGGCGTACATCCCAGGCAACGGTTTCGCCGTAGGTTTCGTACTGGCCATCGGCAGAGCGCTGAATGGGCTCGAACGACTGGCCGCCGAGCGCGGAATCGGGATCATCCTTGACCATCGTCGGCTGAGACATGGCAGGAATGAACACCGTCTCGTCGTCCGGATTGAAGGCCAGCGCTTCCCAGCCATGGGCACCCAGGCCATTGGGCAACTGCATGTACTGCTTGGCGTTATTGAGCCAATACTGCCCTTCCCGCTTCATGATCGGACGACCGTTGGCGTCCAATCCTGAAGCCCATTCCATCGGCATGTAGGCGCCGCCGGAAATGAACTTGCCGGTCTGAGCATCCAGCGCGTAGGCGAAGCCACTCTTCGGCACGCTCAGCACCGCCCGTTTCGACTGCCCGTTCACGGTGATGTCGGCAATCATGATGCCGACGCTGGAGTCATAGTTCCAAGCATCCTGGGGCGTTTGCTTGAAATGCCATTTGTATTCGCCCGTGCTGGCGTCCAGGGCCACGATGGAGTTGGTGAACAGCTCATCGCCCGCCTGCTCGCCACGCTTGGACGGATCGAACGGTGCCGGCCCCCCTACCCCTATGTAGAGCAGGTTCAACTTCGGGTCATAGGTCATCGCATCCCAGGCACTGCCACACCCGTGGGTCTTCGAGTACCAGTCTTTGCCCCAGGTCTTGGCCGCATTCTCATACAGCGCCGATTGCGGCTTCGAGGGATCGTCAGGCACCGTGTAGAAACGCCAGCGATGAGCACCGCTCTTGGCGTCGAAGGCATCGACATAGCCGCGGGTCGTTCCGGTGTCGAGGCAGGCATTGCCGGTGAACACCAAGCCATTGCCCACCCGTGGCGCCGCGGTAATCGCGTACATGTCGGCGGAGTCGCACGATGTCGCCTCCCACACTTTCTTGCCCGTGCGCTGGTCGACCGCGATCAGGCGGCAGTCACCCGAGGCGATGACGACATTGCTGCCACTCAGTGCCACACCGCGATTGAATCGACGCCCCCAATAGCCTGCGAACGATGAGCCCTGCTGCGCATTCTCATCTTTGAAATTCCAGATCAGCCGGCCGGTCTTTACATCGTTGGCAATGACCTGGCCGTTGGGCGCTCCTTGAAAAACAATGCCGTCCTTGACCAGGGGGTTGCCTACCAGACCGTCACTGACTGGGAGATCCACCCACCAGGCCAAGCCCAGTGAACCAACGGTTTCCTTGTTGATGGCCTTCAGCGACGAGGAATGCTGCATCTCGCTGGAGTTTCCAAGAAACTCCCAGTCTGTATTGGGTTTCTCAGCCGGCTGTTCGTTCAGCCCGCATCCCGCAAGCGATACCACCAGTGATGCGACGATTATTGTTCTCATACCAACCCTCTAACCATATAGGCACCCAGGCCAAGGAGATGGTTTGGTCATCAACTATCCCATCGGTCTGGTAGCCATCAGTATTATGATCATTCGACCTAATCAATTGACCAACTCCTGGCAGCGCATTTGACCAGCAATGCCGCGAGCACGCTACAAGAATTTTTTATGGCTTATGAATCAATTGGATATGACGGACTCGGAGGATTGCGCTAGGCGGTAGCCGTTGGGGCCGCTGGCGCCGTCGCAGCTCTGACAATGGCAGGTCGAGGTTGCCGGCATTGGTCAGCTCGATGCTACTTGGCACCGTAGACATCAAAATCGAAGTACTTGTTGTTGATCTGCGCATAAGTGCCGTTGGCAAGAATGGCGGCCAATGCCTTGTTCAAGTCCTCACGCAACGCGACATCAGCCTTGCGCAGTCCAAGGCCATCACCCACACCAAAGTAAGTCGGATCATCCAGCGTGGCGCCCGTAAGCTCAAAGTCCTGGCCCTGCGTTGTTTTCAGGAAGCCATAACTGGCTTGAATGGCGCCCTGCAACGAAGCATCCAGGCGCCCGACCACAAGATCTGCGTAGACCTGATCCTGATTTTGATAGGAAAGAACCTCTACCCCGTTCCGCCCCCAAACCGCTTTGGCATAGCTTTCCTGGGTCGACCCCTGCTCCACACCGATTCGCTTGCCCTTGAGCGAGTCGACAGTGGGCTCGAGTCCCGAGCCACGTTTGGCCACGAGCCGCGATGGCGCGTTGGACACTTTGTCGGTGAAGGCAATCTGCTCAAGGCGTTTGGGGGTGATGGTCATCGAGGACGCCACAGCATCAAACTTGCGCGCCAGAAGCCCCGGTATCATTCCGTCCCAACTGCTTTCCACCCAGACACATCGGGCCTTCAGCTCGGCGCACAACGCCTCGGCGATGTCGACTCCGAAGCCTGTCAGGGTGCCGTCCTGATTCTTGTACTCCAGCGGCGGATACGTTGGATCCACCCCCAGCCTCAAGACTTTACCGGACCAATCCGCCGCACTCGCCAAGCCAGAGGCGCTCAAGATCACCAGGGAAACGGCCGCAATCACTTTTTTCATTTTTTGTTCTCTTCAGGTCGCAGTTTTTATAGGCACAACTGGAGATCAACTCAGGAAACGTTCGACCAACTTGACCCAGTAGCTCGCACCGATCGGCAGGCATTCATCATTGAAGTCATAGCCAGGGTTGTGCAGCGGGCACTCCCCCTCTCCTTCACCGTTACCGATCACCAGATAGCTGCCCGGGCACTTTTCCAGGACAAAAGCAAAGTCCTCGCTGGCCGTGAAAGGCCGCAAATCATCGATCAGGCATTGCGCTCCAAGCCAGTCGCGAGCGACCTCGCGGGCAAATGCCGTCTGCTGAGGATCGTTGATCAGCACTGGGTGGCAGCGCTGGTAATCGATGCGGGCCTGGGCGCCATAACTCATGGCCTGCCCCTTGACCAACTCAGTGATTCGGGACTCCAGCAAATCGCGCACCTCTGGAGTCAGCGCACGTACGCTCAAGCTCAAGTCCGCATGGGGCGGGATGACATTCGAGGCGCTCCCGGCAAGCAACGAACCTACTGTGATAACGGCCGTTTCCTGCGGATTCACGTTGCGCGCAACAATGCTTTGCAGCGCCATGACGATCGAGGCACCGACCATCACCGGGTCGATGGCCTTGTGCGGCGCCGCACCATGGCCACCGTTGCCGATGATTCTGATGTTCACCGTGTCGGCGGACGCCATGAAGGGGCCGCTGTAAAAGCCCAAATGGCCGACGGGGTAGCCTGGCACGTTATGCATGGCGAAGATCGCGTCACACGGAAACCGCTCCAGCAGGCCGTCCTCCAGCATTTCTCTGGCGCCGCCCAGCCCTTCTTCCGCCGGTTGGAAAATCAGGTGCACAGTGCCTTTGAACGGCCGCGTCCGGGCCAGGCAGTGCGCAGCCGCCAACAAGACGGCCGTATGGCCGTCATGGCCGCAGGCATGCATCACCCCGCTGATTTGGCTGGCATGGGGCACGCCCGAGTTTTCCTGTATCGGCAACGCATCCATATCGGCGCGCAAACCGATGGATCGGCCCTCGCCGTTCTTCAGGGTGCCAACCACCCCCGTCCTGCCCACCCCAGGCGTGACCTCGTAACCCCACTGAGTCAAATACGCTGCCACCAACTCGCCAGTGGCGAACTCTTCAAATCCCAGTTCAGGGTGCGCATGAATGCGGTGACGTATTGCAACCATTTCATCTTGTATCTCGGCAATACCAGGTAGAACCGGGCTGGCATTCATCGATGTTCTCCTTGGACGGAAGCTGTGCAGCAGCAAACGCTGCTGGGCCCGATCTTAGGGAACGGCTGCAGGGCTGGGGAGGCGCAATTTGGTTATGATGACAACCATCAGTTGTCATTTTGGTAGGCGGATGAAACTACATCAATTGCAGGCGCTGATTGCCAGCGCCGAGACCGGCAGTATCCGTGCGGCCGCGCGTTCCTTGAATGTTTCCCAGGCCGCCGTCACCAAAGCGCTGCGCGAGCTGGAAACCAACCAGCAGCTTCCGCTTTTCAATCGAACCGTCAGCGGCCTGAGCTTCACGGAATACGGCAAAGTGCTGCTGACTCACGCCAGGCTGGTGCTCAAGCAACTGGAGCTCGCACAGGCCGAACTCGATCATATGCGTGGCAATGCCCAAGGCCGGCTTTGCGTGGGGATCACGCCCTGGGTCGCCCTGACATTCCTGCCTGAGGTGGTGGTGGCTTTCCGCACTCGTATGCCACACATCAGACTGGAGTTGTTCGAAGGACTGATGGCCGTCGCGCAACCGTTGCTGCGCGATGGCAGCATGGATTTCGCGGTTGGCCAGCTCCACCCTGCTCTATCGAGCCAGGAGTTCGCCAGCGAAACGTTGCTCGACTACGAGACCTCCGTGATGGTTCGCGAGGGGCATCCCCTGCAGCACGCGCGATCCATTCACGAGCTGTTGGGTGAAACCTGGGTTCTGAACTACGCACCGGACGGGCACGACGGGCTGATGCGGGAGCTGTTCTGGAATCACGGCGCGCAGATCGAAGAAAGCCGTATCGTGCGTGCTCACTCGCTCGCGCTTTTGCAGGTGCTGGTCGAACGGGCCGACATGTGCGCCTGGGGACCGTCCATCGTCAGCACCGCACCGCCATTTCTGGGACGCTTGGTGTCCTTGAAGCTGGAGGAACAGTTCGACACCCGGCAACTGAGTGTCGTGACGCGGCGCGACAGCGCGCTAAGCAACCCGGCCACGTGTTTCATCGAGTGTCTGTTGCTCGTCATACGAAGCCATGCCCGTTCGGCCAAAAAGGAAGATCGTGCGCTGTTTGAAACTTTGCGGCTGCGGTTTTGAGGTCAGCCCAAACGGTGTTGCGCAAGAAGTTGCGCACTTATTCCGTGAAATGCCTGACACAGCACGCTGGAGGCCTTGAACGACGTGGCTTCCAGCCAAGTGCGCAAGAAGTTGCGCAGTACTGCGCAACTTCTTGCGCACTTTTCATGGGTTTCCACCGACATGATCGGCCTCCATCAAAACAGAACCCTATAAATCACGGATTTATAGGGGTTTTTCATTTCTGGCACGTTCCTTGATAACAGTCAGGCACCCACCGGGCGATTCCGCCTCCCGGGCACCCTAACTCAATCCGCAAGGAGCACCTCCCATGGCAACACCAGCGTACATG